>JAGDXK010000031.1:0-11413 GCA_023256405.1 Nitrososphaerales archaeon | reverse complement strand
CCGAGCCGCTGAAAGGAGCGTTTTCCTCTCTGAGGCCTGCTGATTACGTAGGCCTCTCGGAGCGACTGGCGGTGAGCGTTGCTGAGCTTGCTGAAAGGAAGGCCAGAGAGATCCTCAAGGAGGTGAAGCGATAACTTGCACTATATCAAGCCCAGCTATGAGGAGCTCAGAAACCTTGCCTTCAGCCTGTACCTTAAAATCAGGGAGTCCGGATACGTTCCGGATCTTAACGTTGGAATTGGAAGGGGAGGACTTTTTGTTCTCAGGTCTTTGCAGGATTTTTTTATAGCCGGGAGGGTGCGGATACCGTACATAGTCATAGCTGTTGAAAGGTACGTGGGCCTGCAGAGGACCTCTAGAATAAAGGTAAAATATCTTAGCACCAGAGCCGTCAAAGGCAAAAGAGTTCTCCTGATAGACGACGTGGCTGATCAGGGAATAAGTCTGAAGGTATCAAAGGAGGAATGCTTAAAGAAGGGAGCTAAGGAGGTCAGAACAGCTACGCTTCACCTTAAACCAACTTCAGCTTTTATCCCTGACTATTATTCCATGGTCACCGATGCATGGATAATATATCCCTGGGAGCTTTACGAGACCATCAGACAGATCATAGAGGCAAACCTCGACAAGGACCCGAAGGAGGTTTACTGGGAGCTTACATCTAAGGCCAATATTCTGCCCGACGAGCTAGAGCGTTTCAGGAGAATACTTGAGATAGAGGGCCAGACCGAGCTTCTCAGGTTTACAGAAGAAGCGCTAAGGGGCGGGCAGCGGATTAAATTCAGATAAAGCCCGGAGGCAGGTAGTTGTTCTGTTTGAGCCAGTCCACGTGTGCAACAGTGTATCTCCAGAGTATATCGCACTTCGAATCATCAAACGGCCAGGGAGCCACCAGTACCACGTCCCCCTCCCTTATCCATATCTTCCTCTTGAGCTTCCCCCTTATTCTGCCAAGCCTTACCTTTTCGTCAGTGCATCTTACCATAGCGTGATCGCTTCCCAACAGCTTCTCAACTACACCAAGTAGCTCTCCCTGCTCCGGCAGCACCAAATCCTTAAGCTCAGCTTCGCTCAGAACCTTTCTCTTTCCCATTTTCAGAGAATATAAAAGGCGTCACGTTATAACGCTTTTGCTTAAATCAGATATGCCTCCTGCTCTGAGCCCGACTCTACGCTCTTCCAGGCTATGAGCAGCGAGTTTGCATCAAGAAGGAACCTTAAGCTGTGCCTAGCAGCTTCAATGACTTCCCCCGTTCCTTCCTCAGCCCTTATAAAGGCTATTTTTGGATCGCCCTCAACGTCAATTCTTTCCTTCATCCTGATCCTGATCTTTTCGAAGCATGCCTGAAAGCCCATGGTGCTCAGGAGCCGGGGGAACAGAAAGAAAAAGGCCGCGACCGCTGCCTGCAGGTTTCCGGGTAAATTTAAAACCGGTCTTCCATTAACCTCCGCGAGCCCGGACGTTCTGCCGGGGGATATTCTGACGCCTCTGAACAGGATCCTTCCTCCAGCGGCCTGAACTGAGGCTGCTGTAAGGTCCTTTATACCGGGCCCAGTACCTCCAATAGTTATAACTATATCGTGAAGGCTGGAAAGCTCGGACACTTCTCTGCTGATGACCTCAACAGAGTCAGGGACCGGCCTTCTGAGCTCCGTTAGGGAGCATCTTGAGGCGAGCTTCTGTATCATAAAACCAGTTGGATCTACGTCCTTTCCCAGAAGCTCGCTGCCTACAGGAAGTATGGACACACGCGGCAGGACGCCAACCTTTATGGGTCCCTCTCCCGTGTGTGCCAAAAAGACCGCTTTCCTGCAACCTACGATCTCTCCCCTCTTGAAAATGACCTCGCCCTTTCTGCATTCCTCGCCAGACTCCACGTAGTTCCTCTCGAAAGCGCTCTCCTGTTTAACTGTTATCGTTTCGCCGCTAGTGTTTACCATCTCCTTCCGTATGACGTACAAGGTGTTCTCAGGAAGCATGGAGCCAGTGTAAACTGCCAGGGCCTCACCTTCATGAATCCTCTCAGGCGGTCTTTCCCCAAGAGCTACTGCGCCACTTATCCTGTAGCTGACGGCTCTGGATGATACAGCGTATCCATCAACCGTGCTCCTGCGCCTATCTGGATGATCGGATCTGCACAAATAGTCCTCCAATACAACCCTTCCAACAGCATCCAGGGGGTCAAGGACCTCCGCTCGCAGGGAGCCCTTGAAATTATCCTCGATTATTTTAAGCGCATCCTCAGCACCGACATCATAAATCATTGATTTTTATTAACGTATATAGGCCTCAAAACCTTTACCCGAGCGTTGGCGGTATGCTAGCAAAGGTTATTATTTCCCGCATGAAATAACGCATATGCAGGAATGGACCCTGGAGGACGGCAAATATCTCATAGACATAGCAAGACAGTCCATAAAATACTATGGAAGGACGAAAAGGTACATTCAGGTGCAGAATCCGTCTGAAAAGTACCTGGTTAAGGCCGGAGCGTTCGTTACTATAAAGAACAGGCAGAGGGAGCTTCTCGGATGTATCGGAAGGCCTTACCCTTCGGACACGCTTCTGAACAACGTGATAGTTTCGGCTGTCGATGCGGCTTACTATGACCCGCGATTTCCGCCCCTCAGGCCGGAGGAAGCCGATAACGTTCTGATAGAGGTGAGCATCCTGACGCCTCCTGAGGAGGTTGTAGTTAAGAGGGCGGAGGATTACCTGAAGGAGATAAAGGTCGGAAGGGATGGAATAATTGTCGAGTGGGCTCTCGGAAGTGGACTTCTTCTGCCCCAGGTCCCGGTTGAAGAGGGCTGGAACGTCGAGGAGTTCCTTTCGTATGGATGCCTGAAGGCAGGAGCCGACAGAAACCTCTGGAGGAGGGGCGGAATAAGGCTCTACAGGTTCAGGGCCTACGTGTTTGGGGAGAAAGAGCCAAACGGAGAAGTTGAAAGGGTGAACCTTGAAGTATAGCTGGTACTTTTCAGTTTATGGAACTGGGCTAGGACATATCTCGAGAAGTCTCTGGCTAGCAAGCAAGCTGGAGGGCAACAAGTACTTTTCCACATGGGGTGAGGCTCTTAAGCTTGCGTCATCATATCCCTCCTTCAGGGCGACTCCGCTTGACGTGGTCTGGACCGAGGAGGGGAGGATGTCCCTTAAGAAGACGTTCAGAAGGTTCTACAGGGCGTTCAGCTCCCTGGCACTTCAGATAAGGGAGGAGCTGAACAACATAAACAGGGTTAATCCCTCGGCGGTGATTTCTGACTCGAGAATATCCCCGTTGATAGCTTCTATGATGACCGGCAAGAGAAGCGTGCTGATAATAAATCAGCCCAGGGTGCTTCTTCCTCTGAGAAAGGGCATATACGTGGCGCTTGAAAGGGCGTTCGGTGAGCTTCTTGGACTCATCTGGGATCTGGCTGAGGTAATTGTTGTGCCAGATCTTCCTCCTCCTTACACTATTTCTGCCTACAGTTTGAACCTCAAGACTATTGAAAAGAAGATAGTCCATGCCGGGTTCTTCGCAGATCCTCCAAAAGAGGAGGCAAGGTGCAGGGACGCAGGACAGAAGACCGTATTTGTCCCGATAAGCGGCCCTCCTCCAACAAAGGATATAGTTTTAAAGCTCATCAGGAAAGCGTCTGAAAGCTTGCCCGACGGATACAGGGTTCTGGTCAGCCTCGGGGACTACGATAAAAGGGGCTACAGGTACGATAACGGCAGGCTGAGCATAGTTGGATGGGATGAAAACAGACAAAATAACATGCTCTGCTCCGACGTTCTGGTTCTCAGGGGAGGTCTTACGACTATTGGAGAGGGGATTCTATACGGAAAGCCCATGATAGTCATGCCCATATCCCTTCATGGAGAGCAGGAGCAGAACGCCAGAAGGGTTGCCGAGCTCGGGCTCGGCCTGTACGCTGACCAGTATAGAACGAAGCCCGATGATCTTGCATGGATGATCCAGGATGTTCTAGGGAACGACAGATACAGGAGCAACGCAAGAAGGCTCATGAGAATAGCGCGCCTTCAAAATACGGCGGAAAGGGTAAAATCTATGCTGGAGAACATTGCTTATGGCAACTCTTCCTGAGAGTGGAGTTTATGAAAAGGGGTCACTTGATTTTAAATTGCTGCTCTATGATGCGCTGTACAGGGATCCCGGCAGGGACGGCATAGTCCTTTATTATGCTGGAACTGTAAAGGAGCTCAGCAGGGAAGGAAAAAAGGTCAGGGCGCTGTACATTGAGGCGCATCCGACCTTAGCCAGCGAAAAGCTAAAGGAAATCTGTGCCCAGGCCATCGCTAATTTCTCTCTCAATGAATGCAAGATCTATCATCTGAAGGGAACCTTCTACCCTGGGGAGCTGCTTGTGCTAGCCCTTATCTGGAGCAGGGACAGATCGCAGGCCCTTTCGGCTCTTCCATATGTTGTTGAGAGGTACAAGAAGGAGCCCCTAATCTGGAAGAAGGAAATATATGAGGACAGCACCGAGAAGTGGATAGTGGAATGATAGGTCTTGGCATAGAGAGCACTGCCCATACCTTCGGGGCTTCCATCATGAGCGATGATGGTAAGATACTCTCAAACGTAAAGGACGTCTACAGACCGCCCGAGGGTATGGGGATCCATCCTCGTGAAGCGTCGAGACACCACTCAGATGTCGCACCTCGAGTTTTAAAAGAGGCTCTCAGGCAGGCAGGAGTATCCTACAGAGATCTAGACTTTATAGCATACTCGGCCGGACCCGGTCTGGGTCCATGCCTCAGGGTCGGGGCCACTCTCGCCAGGTTTCTTTCGGCATATTATGACAAGCCGCTGGTTCCTGTACATCATGGAATAGGTCACATAGAGCTGGGCTCGCTTCTAACGGGAGCTAGGGATCCGCTTGTCCTCCTGCTCTCAGGAGGGCACACGATGATACTCGCTGCGCATATGAAGAGATGGAGGGTGTTTGGGGAGACCCTAGATATAACTCTTGGGCAGCTAATAGATCAGTTCGGAAGATACGTTGGCCTATCGTCTCCCGCAGGGCCTCAGGTTGAGGCCCTTGCTCAGAAGGGAAGAAAGTTCATACAGCTCCCCTATATAGTAAAGGGAAACGATATATCCTACTCAGGGCTCTTGAGCGCGGCGAAGAAGGCATCAAGGAAGGAAGCGGTAGAGGACGTAGCGTACTCCCTTCAGGAGGTGGCGTTCTCTATGCTAGCAGAGACCGCAGAGAGAGCTCTTGCGCTAACTAAAAAGCAAGAGCTTATGGTGGTCGGAGGCGTTGCTGCTAATAAAAGGCTAAGGGAGATCCTCGAAAAGGTCGCGGAAAGACACGGCAGCAGGCTCTATGCTGTTCCACAGGAGTACGCTGGAGACTGTGGCGCTCAGATCGCGTGGACCGGAGTCCTCTACTACAGGAGCGGAGTTAAAGTTCAACCAGAGAGCGCGTTTATACAGCAGAAATGGAGAATAGACGAAGTGGATGTCCCATGGAGAAGCTAATAAGCAGGGGTGCAGAAGCCGACATATATCTAGGAAAGTGGGGGCCTCTTGATGCCGTTTACAAGGTAAGAATCAGAAAACCCTACATGAATGAGGTCCTTGATTCGTTCCTAAGGAGGACAAGAACCCTGAGAGAGGCCAAGATGCTCAGGACCGCCAGGGCCTACATTCCAACGCCCCACGTGCTATATGTGGGGCCAAAATCATACGTCCTTGTGCTAGAGTACATAAGCGGGAGGGTCATGAAGGACGAGCTAAACAGTAACCCATCCCTTGCGTTCTACATGGGGGTCTATCTGGCAAGGCTGCACTCAAACGGGATCGCGCACGGAGATCCCAACACCTCCAACATGATACTCGGTGCCTCAGGGAAGTACTATATGATAGACTTCGGGCTCTCATATTTCACCGAGAGGATAGAGGACTATGCTGTAGACGTTCATCTGTTCAGGGAGATACTCAACGTTCAGCACACGGAGGTTTATGATGAGGCTCTAAGGTCCTTCTATGAAGGATACTTTAGCGAGAGCAAAATAGAGAAGAACAGGATGCTAGATAAGCTTGACGAAATAGAGAAGAGGGGGAGATATTCAAGGAGAAGGAGCTTCCAGTTCTGAGCTACTTTTCATATATAAGCAGCGGAACTATCTGCTCCTCCTCCGTAAGCCCACCGTGATGACCCTTGAAGTTTATATAGTCCTTGTCGTTTTCCGGGCCTCTGTATGAATATATCAGGGATTCGGGTACATGAGGAACGGCAAGAAGGTCGCCCAGCCTGTCCTGGAACCTCTGATCGACTTCACCGAGCACGCCCATCTTCAGGTACTCCTCCTTGCTGAATACTTCGAAGCCCTTGAGCTTTTCCTCGAAGTACCTTCTTATACTGTTCTCGTCCTTTGCTTTCATGAAAGCAGCTCTTGAATCTCCCCACGGAGGCAGAAGGAGGCCTTCCATGAGCTCCTGATCAACTACATGGCTTACGTTGTTGTCGATCTGACCGTGATCTGCAGTGAGAAGAAGCGACACCCCTTTTATTCCATCGAGAGACTTCAGGAGGAGCTCTAGAAGATCGGCAGCTGAGGAGAGCGTCTCAGTGGTGAACGGCCCATAGTGATGGGAAAGGGTATCCACGGTCGGAATATACACGTTCACGAAGACCCTCTCGTTTTCCAGGAGCTCCTTCCTCATGAGCTGAAACGCATCCCATGGATAGTAGTACCTGATTCTCTGCATGTTTCTGTGATGGAACTGAGTTGTTGGCAGCTCTGATATGCTTGCGGGGAGGATCGAATAGGCCGGTATTCCGGCCCTGCTGAGATGATCCCCAATTGGCACGGCCTTTTCAGATATGTAGGAGGTGAAGTTCTGATAAATCAGAGGAAGTGGAGCCTCCTGTGAAGGATGAGACAGGTTGAGCATGTTTACGATCGTGCCAAGCTCCTTGATGTAGGTTGTAAAGCCCATTACTCCATGCTCCCCGGGGGTGAGCCCCGTATAGAAGCTGAGCATCGCGCATGCAGTTGTAGAAGGAAATATGCTGGTAATCGTCTCTGCTCGGAAGCTGCTGAGGATCCTCTTATCTATAAAGCCGCTCTCGATGCCTTTTTCAAGGGTTCTCTGTCCGAAGGCATCAAAAATGATCAGCACGAACCTGTCGCTCTTCTGCACATCCCTTTTAAGCGGCTTTCTGCCGCCGCTCAATCCAAAGTTCTCCAGGACAGTTTCATAGATGTTCGCTATGCTTCCGCCATCGTAATCCGGCATTATAAAGCTCATTTTAGAAATTTAATATAGATCTAGACTAAATATAAACTTTAACCCGTCGCCATAAGGCACATCATCCACTGGTATGAGCTTTCAGGCGCTCTCCAGAAAAAGGCTCCGTCCGCATCTTTAACTGTATATATATGTCCCTTCGGGGAATATACTTGTGCCAGAGATATGGCTATCTTACGGGGACAGCGAGGTCTCGCTCAAGCTTAAAAGGGAGGATCTGGACGACGTTCTCTCCTTGAACCCGCCAGAGAGCAGCATCTCGGAAGTAAACGCAAAATACTACGTGACAGATGGCATTGATAGATCGGAGCAGATCGCTAGGGAGGTATTCCGCGATCTTGCCCCCTTAAGGCCCGGGGAACAGCTTGCTGAGGAGATAGTCGATGGGTATCTTGTCAAGAGGCCTCTGGGGCTTGCGGAAACCGTGCTCATATGCGCTGTCAGGAGCGATCCGGTTTACTGGTTCACCGGTCCTCACAGCTTAACAGCTAAGCTCATGGCCGCTGAGGAGGAAGTCATCAAAAGGAAAGAGGGCTTCGGCTCATGCTCCGAGGATGGTGCTGTCTGGTTTTCAAGGAGGCTTCTTGAAACAAGCGGCGTAAAGGCATACTGCTACTTTGGGAGGAGCGGCCGGGCTATTTCGGGGCCAGGAACTGAGGTTTATGAAAAGCTTAGATCGTACTTCTCGTCGTTCTCAATTAAGCATAGGCATAAGAGCTTCGTGATAGCTTCTGCTGGAGGAACCCCATACGATGATAACCTGAAGGAGGCTCTTCTCTCTGTGTATGGGCTCAGGGGGATTCTCAAGGAGGGCTCAGAGCTCATAATAGTCGCAAAGTGCGGCGGCGGTCTTGGAGATGAAGGCCTGAGAAGAGCGATCCTCGGTGAAAGGAGTGAGAGCTATGCTGTAAAGGTCCTCAGGGAGCTTCAGCAGAGGGCAACGGTAAGCATAGTTAGCTCCCTGCCGCTCACTTATGTTGAGGGCCTGGGCATGAAAGGATACAGCAGCCTGACCGAGGCGTTTGAGGGCGCAAGGAAAGCGGGAAAAGCGTTCATAGTTGAGAACTCGTACCTCTTCTGCAGATCCGGATAGGGCCCTTTTGAATAAAATTAAAAAGCTGAACCGCTTCGCCAGCTTCAGTAGGGACCCTTTTCGCCCTTACAGTACACGACGCCCCTATACCTTCTCACAAAGGATGGACAGAGATAGCATGCAATGAATGGAACCTGTTGCTTAATCACCGGGCATTCAACGTACTCCTTTTTCATTGAAGAAATAAGCCTGTTTCCTATGCCCTTCAGCTCGTTGAGCTTCTCATCAGGAACCTTTAGCGCCCTTTGAGCCTTCTTTACCTCTACCTGCAGCAGTGAGCTCATGCAAATAAGAGGTTGATCATAATGCCTTAAAGGTTTCGCTCCACTTGATGTACGCCATGACCATCTCTGAAGTTACGCTCGGCTTTCTCTGCTTTATTACGTTCTTGAAGTCCGCCATCGTGATGGGCCTGGGCTTGCTTCCGGGCTCGAGCGCCTTTCCTGACTCAAAGAGCTCCCTCACCACGTTAAGCTGCACCGCCTGCACTATGTTCTTTATATCGCTGCCTGTGTATCCTTCGGTTATCTTTGCAAGCTCATCGAGCTTTACGTCAGGTGCAAGCTCCAGCGGCTGAGTGTACAGCTCAAACATCTTCTTCCTAGCTGCCATGTTAGGAAGCCCCACGTAGATCCTCTTTTCAAATCTTCTCAGGAATGGCGGATCAAGAGACCAGGGCTTGTTCGTTGCCGCCAAGATGTAAATGGGCGTTTTCTTTCCTTTTTCAGTTATCCCGTCCGTTTCCTTTAGGAACTGGTTTCTTACCCTGATCTCACCTCCCACCTCCTGAGCCCTCGTGCCGAACAGCGAATCCACTTCATCTATGAATATTATTACCGCCTTATTTTCTTGCTGCGCTATTTCGCGTGCCTGTTGAAAGAGCTTCATCACGTTTTTTTCAGCCTCACCAAGCCATTTGCTCATGATGCTTGCTGCATCAACCGATAAAAATATTGCATCAATTTCGGCCGCTGTTGCGGCAGCTAGCATGGTTTTACCGCAGCCTGGCGGCCCGTATAGCAAAATTCCACGCGGCCATCCAAGTGGAAAGAGATCAGGCCTTTTATTTGGAAAAATTATTGCTTCTTCAAGAGCTCTTTTTGCTTCCTCAAGCCCTATAACCTGTTCAAATTTGACATCAGGTTTTTCTTTTAAGACCAGGTCATCAAAATTGGCCCTTAGCGTTTCCACCCTTCCTTCACCATCCTTTGGTTCTACGCCCCCCTCCTCCCCTATTCCTCTTGCTCTCTGTATAGCTTTGATTCTTTCCCTGTACGCCATTGCGCGTTGCGTGTAAATTTGGTTTAACTTATAATCTGGATATAGATTTATAAGCTTCATCAATGTCTCTATGGATTTTTGGTACATCATTATAGCCTGTGGATAGCTTCCCTGACTGTCAAGTCTTATTGCTTCGTTTGCATATTTTATTGCTATGGATTCTAGTTCCCCGGCTGCCTGATAACTCATGTTTAAGCAACCTCTTCAATTAATTGGCCGTCTTTAACTGCTTCAAAAATTATTTCTTTAATGCCCGTGTCAGTATCGGTGCTTCCCAGCGTATAATCTAGTGCCTCGTTTAGCACATTTTCTGCATTTTCGTCCAAAACTGGAATTGATATTCCGGCGGATGATATGGATACGTTACCCATTTCCTGCAAAGCTTCATCAAGCTGGCTTACCAGCAGCCCATAAGTATCAGAGATGCCAGCCAAATACGGCTTTAGTTTGTTTAAGGATCTGGAAGCATCCTGCAATGCCATTATCAGAGATTTAAATTCTATCAAGCTCTCCAACCTTAAGGAAAGCTTCAATAAAAGCAAATCGATCCTCCCAACAAGTAGCGAAACCCGTTTTAACACTGCATATTCATTTGCAATAACCTTGGCCTCATCCTTGCTGAGATCCATAGTAGACAGTTTGCCTCCCATTACCTGCATCTTGGATTTGATTCTGAGGTCCAAGTTTGTCAAATTATAACGATATATAGAAAGTTCTCTGAGTGCTCTCTTTAACTCATCGCCATCCTTTTTTTTGAACGGGTTAAAAATAAATTTCAATTATATATACCTCTTCTTCTGCGATCAATTTATTAATCAAAGTCAAAAAAAATTAACAAAAAGAAAAAATTGTATTAGCGGGGGGTTTAGATCTGGTGCCTTTCTCCTTCTGAAATTCCCAGCGTACCTAGGTCTGGAAGTTTTTCCTTCATTCTCGCTTCAGCCAAGGTGCTTGCTTCTGCAAGGATCTTCTCTGCATCTTCGTTAGCGCTCTCAAAGTTTAGTGTCATTCCGCTCATTTGTCCGGCATCTACCAGTATGCTGCTGAGCATTGAAGATATCTCTGATATTTCCCCTTCAGCTGCGGGCATTACCTGCATTAATCCAGATCTGACGCTCCTTATGACTGACATGGCTGGGGCCAGTGTCACTACGACGTCTCCAAGATCTGTTACTGTTGATAGCCTTGTAACTATCTGTTCTAGTGCAAGCCTTGCCTGGCTCACCATCTTGTACATTTTCCTAATTTCTGCCAATTCGTTGGCATATACGGTAGCGTGGTCTGTATCGTGCTTTTGAAGATAATTTACAATTTTTTGAAATGTTGTGCTATCCTTTTCTTTGAGTTTGTTTGCTGTGTTATCCAATTTGGTTATCTGCATCTGAAGTTGCCTTGTAGCTTGTTCTATACGTGGCTTTAGCGGTCCTTCCGGTCTTACAGCACCCCTGATTCTTTCTCCTACCCCCTCTCCTTGAGGTGAATTCCATCTTTTAGCAAAATCGCTCATTGTAACCTTACTATCTAAGGTTTTGATTTTACTATTTTGTAACTTGTTTTACATGTAACCGCAGTAACAGCAAACTGTAGTGACATATATTTGAGATAAAGGTCAAAAATAGTTGTCATAATGAATTAAAGCGTCATGGTTCAATAGATTTCTTATATGTCAGAATTAATAAAAATGATAGGTAGACTCAAGGAACTTGGACTTACTGAATACGAAGCCAGAGTTTACCTGACACTTGTAACCAAAGGTTCTCTTCAGGGCGGA
>JAGDXK010000015.1:33205-34202 GCA_023256405.1 Nitrososphaerales archaeon | reverse complement strand
ACGCCTGTACCACTGTTCCTATGCCACAGCCCGGGCACCAGGTAGTTGGCATCTTCTCGCTTCTTATGTACCTCTCAAGCGGATGCTTCAGCGATAGCTCCATCACAGGTTCACCTCCACGAGGTTGAGAAGGTCATCTGGAGATGGGGCCTCATAGCTCAGCCATGGCAGGACCTTCACCTCCTGCCCATCCCTTATGGACCACTTGACTGGATAGATCAGCTTACCAACGCTCATCTCTATGGTCACAACCTTGGATGCGTTCCTGGCCGCCTTCCTGAGGGGCTCCTCCGGGAAGGGCCAGATGGTTATGGGCCTGAATATGCCCCACTTCTTGCCCTCCTCCCTTGCCTCCCTTACCATCACGGAGGCTATCCTGCCCATAACTCCTGAGGCAACGAAGAGGACCTCGGCGTCCTCAGTGTACCTCTCCTCCCATCTGTAGATCCTGCTGGCGTTTCTCCTGATCTTCTCAGTTACGCCCAGAACGAACTTTGCCTGAACGTCTGGCCTCTCATAATAGTAGCCTCTTTCATCGTGCGTCAGGCTGTCCTTAAGCACGTAGTACCCCTCCCCAAAGTTCGCTACCACCGGGATGTAGTCCTCTCCCCTTCTGTACGGCATGTAGGTCTCGGGGCTTTCGGCAGGCTTCCTCCTGTTAACTATCACCAGCTCGCTCTGGTCCTTTACATAGAGCCTCTCCCTCATCCTGGCGAGAACCCCGTCGCTCAGGAGCACTACGGGGGCCATGTAGGTCTCCGCCAAGTTGAACGCCTCAACGGTCAGGTCGAACGCCTCCTGGACGCTGGATGGATAGAGCGATATGATCTCGTAGTCTGAATGGGAGCCAAACCTCACCTGCATCAGATCGCCCTGCCAGGCCTTTGATGCTATGCCAGTGCTGGGGCCAGCCCTCATAACGTCAACCACTACTATCGGAGTTTCCGTTGCAACGGCAAGCCCGATCCCCTCCTGCATCAGGCTGAACCCGGGCCCG
>JAGDXK010000015.1:31553-33195 GCA_023256405.1 Nitrososphaerales archaeon | reverse complement strand
GGCCTTGGCCCCCGCCATCGAGGCCCCGATTATCATGTTTATGGAGGCCAGCTCGTCCTCCCCCTGAACGTATATCCCGCCCAGCGCGGGAAGCCTCTTTGACATCTCCTCGGCTATCTCGGAGCTTGGGGTTATCGGGTACCCCGCGTAGAACCTGCACCCAGCTGCTATTGCTCCCTCAACTATGGCGTCGTTGCCGTGGGTGAACAGGACCTTGCCCATTCAGCCCACCTCCTTGACAAATATGGCGAACTCCGGGCAGACGAACTCGCATATCTTGCAGCCTATGCACTTGGAGTTGTCGATTATGTAGGTTGGCCTGTACCCAAACCTGTTGTAGGCGCTCTCGCTGGCCAGAACCTTGGGGGGACAGAGCTTTATGCACAGGCCGCACTCCTTGCACCGGTCCTTTATAACCAACACCTCGAAGGATTTCCTCGTCCTTACGGACGTCTGTGTCTGCTGGTTCAAACTCATCTTTATGAACCAAGAAGAACGATAACTTTTAAACTTTTTTCATTTTTATTTTTATAACGTATAAATATGTAAAAATTTTTTAATTTACAGCTTATTCATTAAAAAAATTGAATCATAGAAGTGGATATGAACAGATGTGTAAAATAACTGGATCAGTTCTCAAAAAGTTGTAAATTTAAGCTTTGTGGACCGCGCGGACATCAGCGCTGCGCTTCCAGGCCCTTTGCCCCATCATGAGATCTTCAGCGCCAGCGCTCCTGATGGCAGCTCCTCGGCCCCGGCCCTGATCATGAGGTCCATCTTGAGCTTCTCCCATTCTTTCTGGTTGAGTATGCAACCAGGATCAGGAGCCAGTATGTCGTGGTAGTAGTTGTATGCCCTGGCCCTGCAGCCTCCGCAGGTGTACCTGTACGGGCACCTGCCGCAGTAGCCCTCAAGGATGTCCTTGTTCCTGAGCTTCTCGAGAACTGGGCTGTTGACCCAGAGCTTCTCGAAGTCATCTGTGAACAGGTTTCCTATCCTGACCTCCTCATCGTGCGGGAAGAACACACACGGGTATATGTCGCCGTTCGGCTCTATGCTCACGTAGAACCTTCCCGCTCCACAGCCCCCTATAAAGTCCGCGAGGCTCTTGAGCTTGGGGTTTGAGTACTGCGGGTTGCTGAAGTGGGTGGGGACTATGTTCTTCCCGAGGTGCTTCTGGGCCTCAACGACCTGGGCAACCATTGCATACTGGGGTGCCGTTGAGAGGAGCTCAGTGCCCCCGTTCTTTCCAGTGTTTTCATAAAGCATCCTGAGAAGCTCGTAGCGCTGCTGGGGCTCAAGGTCCTCAGTTATTATCTCCCTTCCCCTTCCCGTTGGGACGAAGTTGTATATCATGAGCCAGTTGGCCCCCAGCTGTCTTACCAGCTCTATCATTCTCGGGACGTCCTTCAGGTTGTACTTGGTAACCGTCATCGAGACCTCAACGAACATCCCCTCCTCCTTGCAGTTCCTTATGGCCTGGACAGCCCTCTGCCATGATCCCTTAACCCTTCTGAACGAGTCGTGAATCTCGGGATCGGGGCCGTCCAGGCTTATCTGGACGAACTGAAGCCCTGCCTCCCTGTACTTCCTAACTGCGTTTCTGTTCGCAAAGACCCATCCGTTGGTGGCCATCGCAACG
>JAGDXK010000015.1:20176-31543 GCA_023256405.1 Nitrososphaerales archaeon | reverse complement strand
CGTTGGCCCTCCTGACGTAGTCCACCATGTGTGGCAGAAGCGTGGGCTCCCCGCCCGAAAACGCTATTGATGTAACCCCGGCCCTAGCCAGCTTTTCTATGCCCTGAAGCACCTTCTCGGGGGTTGCCTCGTCGTCGGCCTTCCTGCCGGCGTTCTCATAACAGTGAAGGCACGCAAAGTTGCACGCCCTTGTTATGTTCCACACGACCTGATAGGGGGCGCCCGGAACGAAGGGCCTTCTGACGCCGAACAGGGCCAGGCCCTTTATTGTGCTTGCAACGCCCCTTCTCCAGTACGCGTTGCTCAGGGCCCTCTTTGCCTGTTCATCCGAGAAACCAAAGGAGGCTGACGCCTTTTTAAACACGTAGGAGATGACCTTCTCGGTTAGCCTGCACTGAAGGCACGCGTCCTTCCTCTTGCCCACGTAGAGCTCTAGAGCCACCTCGAGCCTGCTGGCCCCGTCCTTCTCGCAGTATTCCGTCGAGTATCTGAGGGCCCTCCTGACAACGGGGTTGTTTATTATCCTCTCAAAGGACGCTATCATTCCGACGAGGGGCGAGTCATCCTTCTTCTCCAGCGTGGCCGGGTTCTCCATCAGACCCCTTACTTCCCTTATCCCCTCGTCAAAATTTTTATTCTCCATAAGTGGTGTTTTTCTCTCACTTTATTTATGTTTTACTATATCTAAATTATATTCATAAAAATGACGGTTTTTCGAGAAAAGTTATAAATGAAAGCCCGTAAAGCCGTAAAAATTTAACCAGTTTTTTGGTTAACCGCATTCTCCAGTGGAATCTGACCGAAAAGCGTTTATGAATGCCCCTTTAATATTTTACTGATAATGGAAAAGCAGCAGGAGAAGACGATTTATCTGAAGGCGTATCCGATTAGAAGCTATGATGACGTTAAGAGGATCAAGGACGACGTGAGCTCTGGGAACATAGTCATCATCAGGTTTACCCCTCTGGTCAAGAAGTCCCTCGATGAGCTCTCGAGGAGCGTGGACGAGCTTTACAAGTTCGTCATGGCCCTCGGGGGAGACATAGCTAGGCTCGGGGAGGACAGAATAGTTATAACCCCGCCCGGCATAAAAATATACAGGGAGAGCGGCCTCAAGTACTGATCCCTGAAAAGTTTTTTAAATGGATTCGCTGTGTTAGAGTGGTATGTCGGAGACAGACAACGAGCTCAGGGGCCTTGTCTTCCTTATCCAGGAATATAAGGAGACCCTGAGGGCCGCTCTTCCAATGGCAAGGGAGATCGTGGAGGAGGAGATAGGAAGCCTTATGAACCAGTGCACCACGGCGATAAGGCTCCTCGAGAGCCCAAGCGCGGAGAACGTGCAGGCCGCAAAGAGGATAATAACTTCCATAATCGTTCAGTTCAGAAGGATTTATGAAGAAATGGAAAACGATCTTGACGAGGAAATAAATTCAGAAGAGGAGGACTTAACCTTTCTGAGTGATTTCCTTAACTATTCCAGCAGCAATGGTTCTTCCTGAGTCCCTAAGCGCGAACCTTCCCAGCTCCGGGAAGTCCTTGTAGGCCTCTATGCATATCGGCTGCAGGGGCTTCAGCCTGACTAGCGCAGCGTCTCCTGTCTTTATCGTCTTCGGATGATCCTCGACCACCTGGCCGGTCCTTGGATCTATCCTCTGGATAATCTCAACTATCTGGGTAGCCTGCTGAACGGTGTGCGCGTGAAGCACTGGGGTGTATCCTGGAGCTATGGCCGTCGGATGATATATCACGAAGATCTGGGCTATGAACTCCTTGGCAACGGTCGGCGGAGAGTCAGGATGCCCTACGACCATTCCTCTCTTGACGTCCTGCTTTGATATGCCTCTGACGTTAAACCCTATGTTGTCTCCGGGCTCTGCCTTCTCTATTGGGGTGTGGTGGGTCTCAATCGACTTTACCTCTCCCTTCAGGCCCGGAGGCATTATAACTATCGAGTCGCCTACCTTGAGCACCCCTGTGACGACCCTGCCAACAGGAACCGTTCCTACGCCGGTGATTGAGTAGACGTCCTGAATCGGTATCCTGAGCGGCTTGTCAACCGGCTTCGGTGGCACCTGTAGCATGTCAAGAGCCTCTAGAAGGGTTGGACCCTTGTACCATGGCATCTTGTCCGACTTCTCCGTAAGGTTGTCCCCTGCCCATCCTGATACCGGTATGAACGGAATTGTCTCCACCTTGTATCCAACGAGCCTCAGAAGGTCCTGAACGGCCTTCTTGACCTGCTCATACCTCTGCTGGCTGTACGGTGGCTGCGTTATGTCCATCTTGTTTATGAGAACTATGAGCTGGTTCACTCCGAGCGTCTTGAGAAGGAACGCGTGCTCCCTTGCCTGTCCTCCCTCAGCAAGAGCGGTCTCCGTCTCGCCCTCCTTAGCGGAAACCACCAGAATTGCCGCGTCTGCCTGGCTGGCTCCGGTGATCATGTTCTTTACGAAGTCCCTGTGGCCTGGCGCATCTATGAGCGTGAAGAAGAACTTCTTCGTCTCGAACTTCTGGAACGCCAGATCGATGGTAACGCCCCTTTCTCTTTCCTCCTTAAGCCTGTCGAGAACCCACGCGTACTTGAATGAGTCTCCAACTCCGAGCTTCTCTGACTCCTTGGCATATTCCTCGACCTCTCTTGGATCGATGACGCCAAGGTTGTACAGGAAGTGTCCCATAGTAGTTGACTTGCCGTTGTCCACGTGTCCTACCACTACTAAGTTTAAGTGTGGTTTCTGAGACATTTTATCCTAGCACCTTCCTTTATTGGTGAGGAAAAATAGTATATAATGTTTTTGGCATTTGCTCCTTAAAGTGCCCTCCCAGCCCTCCGCCTCAGGATCTCGAGTACGTAGCGTATATCTCTCCCTGATCCACGACCTTCCCCTGCATCATCCTTCTGAGCTCTGATGCTGTTACGCCCTTTTTTACAGGCAGGTCCTCCTTCAGCGCGTAGACCCTGAAGAAGTATCTGTGAGTGCCGTGACCTCTTGGGGGACACGGACCCCCGTATCCGATCCTTCCGAAGTCGTTTCTTCCCTGAACCCCAGCCTGGGATGTGCTGCTGCCGTCTCCCTCCTTGAGCGAGGTCCCCTTTATGTTGTAGATCACCCAGTGAACGAACGTCCCCATGGGGGCGTCTGGGTCCTCGAGTATAAGCGCGTAGGAGGCCGCCCCGCTCACGGGATCCCAGCTGACAGGCGGCGATACGTCTTCACCATCGCACGTGTACTTCTTATCTATCCTCTTGCCGTTCTCAAAAACGGCTGAGTAAACCCTCATAAGGTTCTTATGAGATCTTCGAGGAAATAAACTTTGTCGAGCGTTTTTAGCTAAGGACCATTCTGACGTCGGCCGCGAACGCTCCGTCCCTGTTGACTATCAGCGGGTTTATGTCCATCTCCTTCACGTTCAGGTCGACGATCATCCTTGATACCCTCGTTAGGGTCCTGACAACAGCGCTTACGTTGTAGTTTCTCTTCCGTGCAGTGAGGAGAGCGTAGACCTTGCTCTCCTCTAGCATCCTCATGGCCTCATCCTCGGATATTGGCGACAGACCGTAGCTTATGCTTCTCATGACCTCCACGTATACGCCTCCCATCCCCACCAGAACAGCCGGGCCAAAGACCGGATCCCTGACGCCTCCTATAAAGACCTCAACGCCGTCCAGCTGCTTCTGAAGGAGCACCCTTCCGGTTATTCCCTTGACCCTGTTGAACGCGTTTTCAAGGTCCTCCCTTTCAACGTTGAGCACGACTCCACCGAGCTCGGTCTTGTGGAGCGGCTGGTCGGACGACACCTTTACGACCAGAGGGAAGCCTATCCTCTCGGCCTCTTTCTTTGCCTCCTCCAGCGTGGAAACCACAGACCACGGAGGTACCCTTATGCCGTAGATCTCAAGGACCCTGAAAGCTTCATAGTCGCTTATTGAGCTCTTGCCCTCTATTATCTTCTGGGCGTCCTCTATGGGCGCGGCGATCCTTATCTTCTGCAACGGCTCCCTCCTCTTCACGTAGTACCTGATGGCCCTAACGGCGTCCTCGGGGAACGTGAACGCGGGTATGTTTGAGGAGTCCAGGATCCTGGTTGCGGCCTCCTCCGCCATTCCCATCATAACCCCAACTACGCCCCTTCCCTTGAAGTTCTGCAGGGCTTTGGCAACCTCCAGACAGCTGACCGTGGCCAGCGACTGCACCATAACCAGCTTCGTGCAGTCCAGCCCCTGGACTATCTTGAGAGCGGTTATGTACCTCTCAACCGTGGCATCCCCGCCAAGGTCAAGCGGGTTCTTTGGCGAAACGAAAGAGGGAAGCACTATCGACAGCGCCTGAGTTATCTTTGGAGTTAGCTTTACGAGGCTGAGCCCCTGTCTGTCTATTTCATCAACAGTTAGGACCGCATGACCTCCCGAGTTCGTTATTACTAGCAGCGAATCCTTTATCGGCTCGTTGGATGAAATGAGCTTTGCCAGGTTGAGCATGTCAGTCAGGTTCTCCACGAATATGCCTCCCACCGTTTCAACCGCAGCCTTGAAGAGCTCGTAGGATCCCGCGAGGCTTCCCGTGTGAGTCTTTACCGCCTGCGCCCCTGCGGAGCTGGCTCCGCCCTTCAGAAACACCACTGGCTTCTTCCTGGTTATGCCAGGCATCAGGCTGAGGAACCTCTCCCCATCGGACACGCCCTCTATATAGGTGAATATGGCCCTGGTCTCCGGATCGTCAGCCAAAAACTGAAACACGTCCATCTCCGTTATGTCGGCCTGATTCCCGAGGCCGATGAAGTAGCTCAGGCCGGTCTTGGTGGCCTGAGCCCAGTTGAGCATGTAAGCTCCCATTCCCCCCGACTGGGCCACGAGAGCCAGGTTCCCAGGCTTCACGTCAACGTAGGTAAACGTGGCGTTGAAGTTTGGCGTCACTATGCCCATCGTGTTCGGGCCCAGGAACCTTATGCCGTGCTTCCTTGCAACGCTCTTCACCTCCTCCTCAAGCTTTGCCCCTTCCTCCCCCGTCTCCCTGAAGCCAGAGGTTATTATGATGGCAGCCCTAGTTCCAGCCTTTCCAATGTCCTCCATTACGTCAATCACGAACTCCTTGGGGACGCTTACTACTGCTAGGCTTACCTTGTCAGGTATCTCGGAGACCTTCGAGTACGCCTTAACACCCTCAACCGCCTCCGCCCGGTTGTTAACCGGGTAGACCTTGCCGCTGAACGTTGAAAGGATGTTCCTGAAAAGGATGTTGCCGATTTTGTCCTTGCTCCTTGAAGCGCCTACGACCGCAATGCTCTGCGGATAAAACAGATCCTCTAACAATCCTCTTCAGATATACCTTTCATACAAATCTAATTAAACGTTATCGTTCAAAAAGCTGACCTCCTCCCCGCCCTGAAGAGCCAGGGCTCCGAGGTCTTGATGATTACTTTATTGCGCTGCTCCATAATGCGGTAGCGATCATGATGTACATGTACATCATTTAAATCTCAGCTGTGAACGACGGAGCTTTCTCTTTCTGTAATATAATATTATGATATTATTGTTGCTGTGCCTCCTTCTCAGACTTTTCCTCGACCTTTTCTGCTGCTTCCTTCTTTTCCTCAACCTTTGGCAGCTCTATCACGGCAACAGATGCCGCCCTGTCGACGCTGACCTTAACAGAAATCCTCCTGATTCCTAGCTTATCTCCCCTGCTCCATAGAGCGTTGTTTACCTCCGGCGAGATCTTAACCTCGTTTACCTTGAACTTTCTCATTATCTCCCTTCTAAGCCTCCTAACTGCCTTTCTGCTCCTCTTGTATACAGGCAGCGAGTAGAGCTTCTTGAAGGACAGTGTTACCAGCGACTCATCAGCCATGGGCTATCACCTTAGCTTCCTGTGTCTCCAGTCCCTTCTCTTATAGTTGAACCTTACCTCTCTGTTGGTCCGCAGCATTACCCACGCTGGGACAGGAGAGTTGCTCCTGAGCTTGGCCATGTAGAACTTCTTTTCAAATGATGACTTCCTGCTTCCCATTCTTCACCACCTTATCCTTATCTCCTTTCTTGTGCTCTGGAGCTTTATAAGCAGCTCCTTAAGCTCTTCATCAGTTATCTGGTGATCCAGCTTGCCCTGCAGCGCAAGCTGGAATATCTGATCCTCCACAAGATAGGCGGTCGGGTTGTTGGCCAGCTTGAGGGTGTTAAGCCTGTACCTTGCCTCCGGAGTAAGATATATCCTGAGATACTTTTCCTTCAGCGCCTCCAGCTCCTTTTTCTTTGCCTCGTCGGACGCGTCTGGCTGGTACTGGGCCATCTCAATCACCCAATGCCGAGCTTCTCAACTATCGGGTTCTCCTTCTTGAACTCCTCGAAAACCTCGGTGGCAAGCTTATCAATGAGGGACCTGCCGCTGGGGGTGAGAACCCTTCCGTTCCTTTCCTTCTTCACAAGCCCCATGGCTTCTAGATCCTTCAGTATGCTTCTGATGTGGCTCGAGCCGCTTGGTCTTGAATGAGCTAGGCTGTAGCCTCTCCTCTTTCTTCCACCGTATATCTTCGTCAGATCCTTAATGCTGAGCGGGCCGTAAAAGTACAGCTTTCTCAGAATGCTCGCGGCCCTCTCATAGAACCAATCAGAGCTCTGAGGAGGCCTATCTGCCTGAGACCCCGTCTTAGCATAATAAAAGTACGGACGGGGATTAATCTTACCCTCCTTCTTAAGATGCTCCTTAATCTTAGCAATCAGCTGATCTGCTGGCACATCGTAAGCTGTTGGCATGCCATTAGATACAACAGTTGAACCTGATATAAACTTATCGCTATACTTGCTGGCCCCTGCTTTTCCAGTTTCCCGGCATTCAGAAATCCGAGCCCAGCCGCGTTATATAGGTGTTCTACATGGCTTTAAAAACAGACGTTAAGGCTCTGACGTACGTTTTGAACCGTAAATTTCGTAAACATAAAACATATAAACTCTTCAGCGCAAAACAAAAAATACATATGGTCAATGTTAAGGTACTTAACGTAAGCAAAAAGTTCGGCAAGCTTGAAGTTTTAAAGAACATCAGCTTCGAGATAAAGGACAGGGAGATATTTGTAATAATAGGTCCCAGCGGATCCGGAAAATCAACCCTTTTGAGAATTATCGCTGGGCTTGAGTTCCCCGATCAGGGGCAGGTCCTCTTCGATGAGGTGGACGTAACGAGCATACCTGCCAACAGAAGAGGCATAGGAATGGTCTTTCAGGATTATGCGGTCTGGCCCCACATGTCGGTGGAGGAAAACGTTAGGTTTGTGATTAAAAACAAAAAGGACGCTGATGAGATCGTGAGAAAATCCCTAGAGATGGTTGGGCTGCTGCATAAGATGAAGAACATGCCGAGCCAGCTCTCAGGAGGAGAGCTTCAGAGGGTTGCGATAGCGCGGGCCCTTGCAGTTAACCCAAAGATCCTGCTGCTTGATGAGCCGCTGAGCAACCTTGATGAAAAGATCAGAAAGGAGCTGCTCATAGAGCTCATAGACATCATAAAGGAGAACAGGCTGACCGCTCTCTTCGTAACGCACTCTCAGGAGGAGGCATTCGAGATAGGCGACAGGATAGCGGTCCTTAACAGGGGTCAGCTAGAGCAGGTGGGAAGCGCCACCGAGCTAATTGAAAATCCTAGCACGCAGTTTGTGGCATCATTCATAGGCGAAAACCTGGTGCTAAAAGCGAGGCTTGTAAAGGCCCTCTCGCCCAACAGCTTTATCCTCAACATTGAGGGCATGGGCGAGGTCTACGTGACAACAAGAAACCAGCTTCAGAGCCCTTCTGAAAATCTCACGTTTATTTACAGAATAAACACGCTCGAGCTGGCCAACGAGAAGACCCCTGATTCGTTCATGGCAAAGGTCATTTCAAAGAAGGTGG
Source organism: Nitrososphaerales archaeon (assembly GCA_023256405.1). Lineage (GTDB taxonomy): Archaea > Thermoproteota > Nitrososphaeria > Conexivisphaerales > UBA164 > CAYFFZ01. The sequence goes on along the minus strand of JAGDXK010000015.1, from coordinate 23,658 downwards.
TTGGAAACACGGCAAAGTATTACCTCGAGACAGAAAACGGCCTCAGGTTCTCCATAACCGTTCCTGCAACGTCTGGAAACGAAATTACCGACTCAGTAGTTTACCTGAGGTTCGCTCCAAACCGCGGATATATTTTCAGCAGCTAAAAAAATAAGCGATCACACCAGAAGCGCTTCGTGGAACGTTCTGCCTCTTCTGTAGTACAGGTAGGTCATTACTGGCAGATTTATTATTAATATTATTAGGGCCAGCGCCGCTCCCTCAGGGATTTCCCCCGTAGACACGAATGCATATGATCCTAAGGCCAGAGTCGCCCAGTTATATGGAGCCAGCATCACGGTTGTCCCATAGTCAATCATGGATCTTATGAACACTAACAGAAAGCCCTCTATGATCCCGGGCATTATCAGAGGCAGAATGACGCTCCTGAACTTGTTTAAACCCTCCCCCATAATGTCCGCGGCCTCAAAGAGGCTCTTCGAGATAGAGTTAACGGATATGTCCAGCGCCCTTGTAGAGTAGCCTATTCTGCCAAACGTATAGCCCAGTATTACTGCAATTGGGAACGTGTTTATCAGCGATGCAGTTATGTCGTTTGAGAACGTGGAAAGATAGGTTATTCCGATCATGACCGGTGAGAGCGAGAATATAATGAGCGTTAAAACGTCTATGAGCCTCTTGCCCCTGACAAGACCCATCCTGGTGTAATATGTTGAAATGAAGGATATCAGTATGGCGAGCACCGCTGCGCTTGAGGACAGTATAAGGCTGGCATATGGCGCAAACGGGTAAAGCTGAAATGCCGCGTAGAAATTGCCCAGAGTGTACTGGCTCGGGAGCAGGCTGTGAACCCAGAACCTTGAGAAGGCTGCAAGGGCCAGTATTATGAACTCCATGATCGGCAGCAGCCCTATTATAAAGGAGTAGACGAAGAGCAAGGCAATAACTGCCCTGTTACGGGTGTATCTTGGGTGAAATCCTTTGCCGCCTATTGTTGCAAATCCCAGCCTCTTCTGATAGAGGCTGTAGGCGATTATCACGGTCATGTTTATCAACAAAAGTATGGAGAGCAGAGCGGCCGCGTTCCCCCAGTTGAAGAACGAGAAAAGCTGAACGTAAGCGTACGCCGTTAGTATGGGGAACGTGGGCGGGGCCAGAAGGAGGGGCACAGAGAGCGTGCCGGTGGTCAGCAGGAAGACGATAACCCATCCGCTGACAAATCCTGGCATCAGTAGCGGCATGATAACTCTGAAGAATGTCCTGACCCTTGAAACACCATTGGCGTACGCCGCTTCAATGAGCCTGTAATCAACGTTATCAAATGCCAGCGTAACGTACATGACCATGAAAGGTATAGATGCTATGGTCATCACTGTAAGAAGGCCGTAGTACGAATAGAGAGAAAACGGCAAGAACCCTACGTTCGTTGATATTACTATCAGATCGTACATCACTATGAACCCCGGTATGCTTATTCCAAGGCCTAGAAGTACCCTTATTAGCTCCTTAAGAGGCATGGAGGTCCTCGAGAGGGCGTATGAGATGGGTAGCGAAAGGACGAATGAAAGAGCAGTGACTGAAAGGCTCAGGATTATTGTATCAAATATGCTTTTCCTGAAGTAAGGCTGGGTTAGGACATTGTAATAGTATCTGAGCGTAAAAGTCACAGTGCGGTATTTGATAAACACGTACACGCCTCCGGGCTTGCCTATAAGGGCGGTAAGAAAGAAGGAGAACAGAGGAAGCACTATAAATATAAAGAGAACGATCAAAAAAAATGTAGTTGAAAGATAAGTTAAGTTTTTTCTATTCATGCCTAATAGCTATGGTGCCCGGTATATAAGCAGATGAGGGTATCAGCGATACGAGGGTGTTCATGAGACGGCCAATGAAGCTTCCTGGCAGCAGCGACAGGAAGGTCCCCTCAGTTGATGGCGAGAACAGCCACTTCATTAGCAGGAAGAAGATCGGCTGCTGCTGTGATGGGATCGTGACCCTCCAGAGCTGCATGGTGGCTGGCGTGAACACTGGCAAGCTCAGGCTTCCTGCCTTTACCGTTGCCACTGAGTAGACATAAAGTATGCCAGATGTCTGTATAAGACTGGAGTAGTTGTTGAATATTGCATCTATCTGGCTTGCGTACTGTGTTGTGAAGGTCTGGTTATATGGGAACGCCAGCTGCTCCTCTACTGAGAGCGGTGGGAAGTTGCCAGGTGGCGTGATGTTGCTGTAGATTATCGATGGCTTGAGGAACACCTTCGGTATCAGACTCTGGCCCTGATATGAGAACACCCAGTTAACATAAGCCTCAGCCGCCTTGAGATGTGGAGCTCCATTAACGATGCCCATAGCGGTTGGTCCAAGGATGTTCATGTTCACAAGAATGGCCTGAAGCGGATATCCGTTAAGCATCTTATACAGAGGAGCCGCGTTAATCCAGTCTATTGTTATTGCAGCACCATCTGTTCCCTGGCCTAGAACCGTCTCTGCGTGCATGTCATCTGGGGTTATGGGTGCGACGACGTTTGACATGAACTGCTTTACGTAGTTCTCAAAAGCTATAGTTCCGTTCTGCATTCCATACTTGGAAATATATATCTGCCACATCAGCGAGAAGAACCCAAGACCCGTTGTAGTTGAGGTTGATGGATTCTCTATTATTATATGACCCTTGTAAACCGGGTTCAGAAGGTCCCACCAGGAGTGCGGGTATGGTAGATTGTATTTGGCCATCTGCTGGGTGTTTACGATGATGCCAAGGATGTTGTAGGTGAATGAGTACCAACTCCAGTCGGGCGAGTAAAGTGAGTGAGCGCTCAGGTATACGTTGTCGTTCTTGACTTCTGGAGGTATGTATGGCTGAAGGACTCCCTGCTGATCCGCTCCTATGTAGGCCGACGGAGCGCCTCCAAATAGCACGTCCGCAACGGGGCTTGACTTCTCTGCAACCAGCTTTCCAACCAGCTCGCCCATGGACGCATATACAGGGACTACCTTTATTCCCGTGTCGGCTGTGAAGTTATTGAAGTACGGCTGCGCCACATTAGCGCTGTAGTCAGCGTATATAACGACAACCCTCTGTGCAGCCTGCTGCATCTGGTAATAATAGTAGTAGCCTCCACCAACTGCCGCTATTATAATTACAATTATTATGGCAGCTATTGCAGTTTTACTGATGGCTTTTACTTTCATCAAAGTTTTAAAGTTGCATAATTTTATAAATACATTTCTTAATTAAATTTCATAATTCAAAAAACAAATAAATAAAATAAAAACTATTCTTGCCGATTTATATTAAATTTGTGAAAGAACTGTAAAAGTTATGAATTTTTTGATGTTTGACCTCGCAGGGGCTTTATAAGCAGTTTGCCGTGGCTATCACGCAAAAGCTTCATAGAGTCAAAAGCTTCGGATCCTTCAAAAAGTCTAAAAATAAACGTCGTTGAGGCGGCTCAGAAATCCATCTTCACGGTCTTCCTGAT
>JAGDXK010000015.1:18292-20166 GCA_023256405.1 Nitrososphaerales archaeon | reverse complement strand
CTGCCGCAACAGTGCTCAGCAGAACGAAGATGAACCCCCCAAAGTAGGGCTCTGGAAGGGAGCTGTACCCCATGTAGAAAGAATAGCCGAAGATCGCCGCGGCACCTATGGGTGATATCAGCGCTACTATAACGTTTCTAGCGCTCTTGAAGAGCACCCTCCTTCTGACATAAAGTGCTAACAAAGAAAAGTCGCTTATAAAGTGCAGGATGAACCAGTACGCCACAACCATGCTTCCAGATAGGAACAACGCATAGAAGGCTCCCTCTGGCAGACCGTATATCAGGATCATCATCGTCTCCACAACTATCGTTGTCACAAGACCTAAGACCAAGTTCACGAGGGCGGCGTTTCCAGGGACCTCGTGCCTGTTTTTCTTGGTAAGAAATTCATACCCCTTGTCCCCAAAGAATCGATCTCTTCCAAGGGCGTAAAGGTCCCTGACAGCGCCGAGCCCGGGTGAGACCCCGCCCATTAGCTGGCCCAGCCATGATGCTACGACGAAGAGGATTATTCCTGCAAGCCCCACATATGGCAGATAGGCCGAAATGCCCGGATTAAGCACGGATGTTACCAATGAAAGGTTTGAAGGCCCGATTCCAACGACTTCGGCATATATGGTTATGGTACCAACCACTGCGCTGATCAGAACTCCTATCACTATGGCCCTCCACACGTTTCTGAACGGGGCTTTTCCCTCTTCAGACAGATACAGCGGTGTTCCGTAGCCAGTATAGAAGAGGAACCCGGCAAGTATAACTCCCAGAAACAGGCCACTTATGCCAGATGGGGCGCTGGCGGGATTGAACGCGCTGAGGCTGTTATACGGCGTCCTTAATATTACTATAAATGAAAAGATAAGCAATATAGCTATCTGAAGGACCTGAATCGCGTTGTTTACTGCTGCAGCGTGCTGAAGCTTTATCACCGTAAATAAGTACAGAAGAAACATGAATAATATGGCCAGGACTACCAGAAGGTAACCAGGCAGGCTGTAACTGTAAAGAACGTAGAAGGTCGTGTAGATAATGTAGGCGAATGCCGTAGATGTTAAGGTGTCAAAGAACAAGTCGTAAAGTAGTCTGTACAGACCCACGAACTTTCCGGCCGAAATCCCAAAACCAAGCTCCGCAAGCCCATAATAGCCTCCTGCAAAGGCAGCTATTCTTGCGTATTCAAGGACCGGAATAGTTACAAAGAGTATGACCAGGGCACCTATAATAGGTATGAGCGGCGCCGCTAATCCACCATAAGACACCGCTGCTGAAGCGTTCGAAACTGCCATGGCCATAGGATATATCGCTGCTACGGTCATCATGGCCATGGAGATTAGGCCAACCTTTTCTGATTTCAGCGAATTCTCGTCCGTGTCTACCATATTGAAAAAATAATTATTTCAATCTTAAATATAAATTTTTCTTTACGCAATTACGTTTTTAATATCGAAAGTATCAGCTAAACGTTGAATATTTACGAATTTTTTTACATTATAACATAACGTACAATTTATAGTTTTGTATTTAGGCAGGATGGATAAGCTGTCTTGCGACAATCACCGCTGCTGAGCAATCCGGTCCTTATAAACCAGCAAAAATTTAGAAGATAGAGAAGCTCAGAACTTTATGTTGAAGTTCGTTTCAGCTTCCTTTATGGCTCTATCGAACAGCTCTATGACCTTGTCAATTTCCTGCTCCTTTATTGTGAAGGGTGGCGAGATCGCATACCTGTTCCTGAAGTATCCGGCTTTCTTGACCATTATACCCAGCTGGAGCAACCTCATGGTTAGCCACGTTGTTTCCTTTGTGGCAGGCGTTTTGCTTCTGTCCTTGATAAACTCCACCCCTATGTAGAGGCCCTTTCCCTGCACGTCTCCC
>JAGDXK010000015.1:0-18282 GCA_023256405.1 Nitrososphaerales archaeon | reverse complement strand
GTAGCCAGCAAACGTTGACGAGTGTGCTCCTGGCCCCCAGGAATCCATAATCTCCTTCCTTCCTACGGTAGCTTGGAACGGCAGGCCCCCTCCAAGCGCCTTGCCTATTATCGTTATATCGGGTTCAACTTCAGGGTAATGCTGTATAGCCCACCACTTGCCGGTCCTTCCCATTCCGGTCTGTATTTCATCTATAACGAAAAGCGCCCCATGCTCCTTGGCTATTTTGTAAAGGGATGGAAGCCAGTTCTTGGGAGGGATGTAGTAGCCAGCAGCGCTCTGAAATGGCTCCACAAGGAAGGCCGCTATGTTGCAGAGCCCCTTTGAAGAGTCGCATAGACCGTAGTAGGATGAGCTCAGCATGTAATCTACATAGTGGAGACACTCGTCTGCGCAGTCCTCCTCGTCGTCAAAATTCCCGCAGGGGCATCTGTAGCCGTAAGGAAAAGGAATGCGCGCCACCCCAATGTCTAAGGGTGGAATAGGATACTGCTGGAACCACGTTGAGAAGCTGTGAGTGAACGGAACCGTTCCAATCGTTCTTCCATGGTAATCGCCGTACTGAGTTACTATGTATGGCTTTCCCGTATAGATCCTGACCAGTTTTATTGCTATTTCATTTGCCTCACTCCCAGTCAACGAATAGAACACCTTTTTATCGTAGCCGCCTGGAGTTAAGGAACAGATCTTCTCTCCCAGCTTTATCCTCTCCTCAGAGAACATCTCTGCGTACTGTGGCAGCTTGTTGTACTGGTTCACTATAGCTTCCAGAATTTCCCTGTTCTTGTATCCTACGTTGTTAACCGAGAATCCCGCCATGAGGTCGATATAGCTCTTGCCATCTACATCATATACGATGGCGCCCTCTCCGCTTCTGTCAATAATTGGAACAGTTTCGAACTCTGAGAAGGCCATGGCGCCGAGGCTTTCGACCTTCAGCGCGCGCTTTATGAGCTCCTTGCTCTTAGGTCCAAGGCCCCATTCATCGGCAGCCCTGAGGATCTTATCAGGATCGGGTATCATGCTTCTGAGCTCTTTAATCGTTTTTTCCTTTTCGTCTGCCATGAAGTATTTGCAAATAAAATTCGTATTTATGTATTTCTAGCTCCATTTTCACTCAAGCAAACTCAGCTCTGGTGCGAGATCTGGTTCGCTCAGCCATAGCACGTTCTGAAAAGATCCTTTAACCTTATGTACAGCTCCCTGTACGCCTTATAGTTAGCTTCTAGGTATTCGGGTTTATTGAAAGCAAGCTCGTAACCAGCCATGGAGCTTTCATTGATCCTCTTTATCTCATCCCATCTGTAATTTCCTGACCCTACCATCGCTATCTTGGCATCTCCTGCTGTTTCCTCAACGTCCTCGAGCTTTATCATTGGGATACCAATCGCAGAGGGAACGATCCTCTGCACTATCTTGAGGTTTGAGAGGCCTCCCGCAAGGAAAGCTTTACTAATACTGTATTTTAGCTCGTTCAGGATTTCAAAGTGATGCCTCATTGAAAACGCTATGGCCTCTATTGAGGCCTTTATGTAATGCATTTTGTTGTATGTGTTGTTCATCCCAAAAATTACTCCTCTCGCGTATGGATCGAATATGGGGGTCCTTTCGCCCAGTATGTATGGAAGCATCACGAGCCCGTACGTGTCAACTTCGTTTTCAGAAAAGTACCTGTCCATCTTTTTGTATTTCCCCTTCATTCCTAAAAGGGACATTACATAATCAAGGAATATTCCGGCTGCAGACGTGCACCCGTTAACATAGTAGAGCTCAGACAGAGGACTGAGATCTAGGTAAAGCCTTCTGTCAGGCCTTGGGGCACTGGTCGAGTACGTGACCACGCCGGTAGATCCCAGTATGAATGCGAGCTTGTTTTCATCCAGCATGTTCAGGGCCACTGATGTGGCTATCAGATCTACCGTCCCAGCGTTGAAATGCAGCTCGTAATCATCAAGCTTTATCGGCTCAAGCATCCGGTTAAGATCTATGTGATCAGGTATCTTTTCACGATCGAGTTTTATTTCCTCTAGAACCTTCTCCGATATCGTCTTTTTTCTATAGTTTAATAGACCCTCTTCCTGCAGGAGCGTGAGATCGGTGACTGGCTTTCCAGTGAGCTTGCATATGATGAACGTTGTAAGCTCGACGAACTTCCAGGTCTTATCGTAAAGCGACTGTAAATTATTTCTGTACCATAGGATCTTGGGCAGCCACTGCTGGTTGTTAACTGGGTTTCCGTTCTCCTCAAAAACTACATCGCCTATGGATCTTTCGAGCTCCTCGATCTCGCGCTTAGCGCGTATGTCGTTGTAAAGTATGCCCCGATAAAGCGGGTAACAGTCGCTGTCAACCGGTATAAAAACCGGCGCCATCGACGAGAAGCCAATGTATATGTTTTTCGAGGTTGCCTTTCTGATGAGCTTCTTTATGAACCTCCTGAACACAAAATAGTAATCAAACGGATCTACCTCAATCCAGCCAGGCTTTGGGGAGAGGATTGGTGGCGCCTTTGTCCTAAGAGAAACTATAGGGGTGCCATCCTCATCAAGCAACGTGCCCTTTAGAAAGGAGGTTCCCAGGTCGACGCCTGCAAAATTTAATCTAGACATCCTGATATCTGATAGAGGATTGTGATAAAAATCCTTTCTATCCTGAGCTAAACGCCAAAATTTATAATTAAAAAATAGGGCCAAAAGTAAAGGGGTTGAGCTCAGAGATACTTCTGTAGCCTCTTCTCCGCGTCGTCCCAGTTGACCAAGTTCCACCAGGCGTCAAGATATGCGTTCCTGTTGTTCTTGTACTGCAGGTAGTACGCGTGCTCAAACTCGTCAACTATCAGGATTATCGGCAGCTCAGCGTAGTGGTTCATGAAGTGATTCTCTATCGTTATAAAGAGAAGGTTCTTTGCCTCCGTGTCATAGTAAAGTGCGGTCCACCCGGTTCCTGGAAGGGACTTCTGCGCCTCGCTGAACAGCGCCTTGAATTTATCGAAGCCGCCGAACTGGCTGTCTATTAGGTCGCCCAGCCTTCCTCCCGGCTTTCCACCGCCCTTTCCAGCCGGAGCCATGTTGTACCAGTAGATAGTGTGCAGCTTGTGTCCATTCGCGTTGAAGGTGAGGCTTCTTATGATCCCCTGGATGTCGTATCCTGTAACCTCGCCCTTGAGGACCTTCTCCAGCTTATCAAGCGTTGAGTTGAAGCCGTTCACGTAGCCCTTGTGGTGGCCGTTGTAGTGGACGTCAACTATCGAGGAGCTTATGTACGGCTCGAGGGCATCGAGCTTGTAAGGAAGCGGTGGCAGCTCATATCTTTTGAAGCCTATTGACGTCATTAACTGTATATTTTTATCTCAAATAATTAAAGTTTGACTTAAAATTGTGAAGTTTTCAGCAAAAAACTTTCTAAATTTTGAACAGAAATTGCCACCGGGTCCGATTTGAGAGCACGACTGGCTTACCGCATCGCGCGCTAAGCCCCAGGGGATGCCGTTTCCAGAAGTTTCACAGCGTTCCTTATATCCTCAGAACTATCATCCGTAGAACGATGACAGATCTAAAGGTGCTCGCTCTGATGCCCCTATTTCTGGGCTTCCTAGTTTATCCTGCGATTCCGGCCAACGCGGCAAGCGCCACGGTCATGGCGTACCCTACACAGAACATGGCCGAGCTCATAATAAACGACTCGGTCTACGCCGTTTTCACCTATCCCAACGGCAGCTTCATCTCAAGGGCTCTGAACGGCACGTCCTTCAGCTATACTTTCAGCGTGATGAACATACCTAAGGGGAGCGACATCTTCCAGAGCATTCAGGAGGCAATTCAGGCACAGGGAGGGAACTCGCAGGGCGAGAACGATCCAAGCGCTAACATTTCGCTCATAAACGCAAGCGTGATACTTAGCAAGAGCTTCCAGGCCAACGAGACCGCAGCCATCTACATAAAGAAGTCAACCCTGATCCTCTGGCTGAGCGGCGTGTTCACAAGGAACGGATCTCAGATAGTAGGGAACTTTTCCTGGAAGGACTTCAAGATTGAGAAGCACCTGTTTGTGGATGAAAACGGGCAGCTGGAGGACATCAACTTCTTTGGCGAGGACCTGATGGACGTGCTGGACCTGGGGGAATGGGGGTTTGAGGTTCCTCAGCTTTCAACAATAAACTTCTCGGAGTTCAATCAGCCTCTTAGCCAGTGGAACAGGACCTACAACTCCGCAACCAACTCGACCATCTTTACCAAGACCCTTTCCTCCCAGACGCTTTACTCTGAGAGCCTCACGATTAACGGCAGAACCTACTCCTTCAGGATAGTTTCGGACCCAACTTACACGATAAGCGTTCAGGGCTATGCCGTTGCCCAGGGCAATCAGCTCATCGTTTCCAGAGCCCCCTCCACGTATCCATCCTACGTTGTAGTTTATGTTGCTGTAGTTTTCATAGTGGTTGCGGCCGGAGCCTCTGCGTTTCTCATCAAAAGAAGGCTCTAAGCCAGTCCGATACTTTTTATTTTTGCCTTAAGCTGCTTTAATTTTAATAAATTTATATTCAGATTATTATGGTCGTGGAGCTCGTCTTTCTGACGGGAAACGCGAACAAAATGGCCGAGGCGAATGAGGCCCTTAAAGAGACCGGGATCTCGCTCGTTCCCCCCAGGCAGCGGGTTGAAAAGCTGGAAATACAGGATAACAGGGTTGAGAACATCTCACTCTATGCAGCGAGGCACGCCAGCAGAAGGCTCAGGGAGCCGTTCGTCGTGGAGGACGATGGCCTTTTCGTCAAACTGCTCAACGGCTTTCCGGGTCCATACACCGCGTATGCACTCAAAACCATAGGAATAGGCGGACTCCTGAAGCTTCTTGAAGGCGTTAAGGAGAGGGACGCCTACTTCCTCTCGGCTGTAACCCTTCACATAGATGGAAGGCTATACCTTTTCACGCACAGGGTCGACGGCACAATCTCGCTTCAGCCTCGCGGGAGCTCTGGCTTCGGGTTTGACCCCGTGTTCATCCCGAACGGCTATACCAGCACTTACGCTGAGATGGATCTAAGCCTCAAGAGCAAAATATCTCACAGGGCCGGGGCCTTCAGGCAGATGGCCGCCTTTCTAAAGAACTACTATGAAAAGTTCAAAGAAAGATGAGCGGCAGAAGCACTCCTCCAAGGATCAGTATAGCGGAGGACGCAATTATCGTTGTCCTGAGTCCCTGGAAGGAAGCTGAAGGCTGGCTTGCTGAGTAGAGGCTCTGCAGCACCCTAACGTAGTAGAAAGCCGAGATCACGCTGTTTATGATGCCCACTAGCGTGTACCAGGGCACCTGCCCCACGAAGAACGGCGTTATTTTTGGGTTTGCGGCAGCCATGAACACGAACAGCTTCGCCCAGAACCCAAGAAGAGGCGGCAGGCCTAGCAGGTTCAGCAGGGAGACCGAGAACATCCCGGATACGTCGCCATAGGCTCTGCCAGCTCCCTTTATCGCATCGTACGTTCTTACGCTGAAGGCCTTCATGTAGCTGAATGCTCCAGCCTTGGATATTGAGTAGGAGAAGAGGTACACGAAGAGGGCCATGTAGGCAAGGTACGGGGATACTGAGTAGATGTACGATGCGATGATCGTCGTTATGGCCATGAGCATGAACCCTACGTGCGAAATGCTGCTGTACGCCAGCATCCTCTGGACATCCCTCTGAACCGCTGCTGTTACGTTTCCCCACGTCATGGTTATGAGCGAAAGGATCATCAGAAACGCCAGAATCGCGTTTCTCTGTGCGGGCTCCAGCAGCTCAGCCCCCGTCATGAACAGGTTAACGAGAAGCACTATTGGTCCCAGCTTCATCATCGACGATAGGACCGAAACCGCCACAGGATCCGAGGTCCCGTAGACATCAGGGAGCCACATGTGGAACGGCACTATCCCTATCTTGAAACCAACGGCTGCTACAAGCAGCGCTGCGCCTATAACCATCGGGAGCCCTGGGGTTATGCCAAGGAACGAGTAGTACAGGACGAAGCCCAGGAGAAGCAGCTGAAACGAAAGGCCTCCCATGAACGCGTACTTGAGGGAGTTCCCGAGGGAGACCCTGTCCTTCGGTATAGCTGCCATGCCGTAGCTGGAAACCGAAAGAAGGCCCCACGCAGAGATTATGTAGAATGGGTTGAGCGTCGAGCTCAGAACAAAGTTTGCAAGCGTGCCAGAGCTTATCAGGGAAACTGCTATTCCTGATCCCCTGCCGATCCTGTTAACGCTGAAGGAAATGAGGGCGCCTGCAAGAAGGCTCACCAGAAGAACCACGTACGATAGCTCGTTAGGAGCAATTCCCTTTATCCTGCCCAGGCCGTGCATTGCTATCAGCGCGTACAACGTGTATGCCAGTATGAGCGTAAACGCCATCGGAGCGCAGTATGCAGAGGCCCTTTTGCCGAGGAACGGTGCTCCTAATGAAACGACAACAAGCGCGCCTATTATGATTAAAATCGGCTCAACCATACATCAACACCACCATCACAAAACCTATAACAAGAAGGACAAGGGCGCCTGCAAGAAGAACGAGCAGGTACTTTCCAATGTCCCCCTGCTGGAACCTTCTCAGCCTTTCTCCCGCCCCGAGCACAAACCTGGGGATTATTACGTGGTAGAACCTGTCGAAAGAGCCAAACTCAACGTGCTTCATCAGGTAGGAGGCGAAGCCGTTCAGCGAGTATATGAAGGCCCTGTAGTATACTGAGTTTATATACCATCTGTCATACAGGAAGTCCCTCAGCTTCCTCAGCGCTGAGCTTCTGAGGTTAACTTCCCTTCTGCTCCTGTATATGTAAAATGCGCTCAGCAGGCCAAGCAGTGATACTGTGACCGAGATTGCAACGTCAGATGGACTGAAGGTTATTGGAGCCGTTGGAAGTTTAACCGTGGACCTTGTGTAAACGAAGCTGTAGATCATCTGCGACAGCCCCCCGCTGGGGTAATACCAGAAGACGCCGAACAGGAGCGAAAGCAGCCCGAGGGTGAAGTATGGCCAGAGCATAACTGGATGCGCCTCCCTGACCTCCTTCTCCCTTAGCTTTTCATCGCCCCTGTTTATGAAAACTATTGTAAATGCCCTGAAAATGTAGAAGGCGGTTAGGAATGCGCCTGCGGCGCCCAGAACGTACGCGATGAGGTTGCCTGACATCAGGGCGCTCTCAAGTATGAGGTCCTTGTCCCAGAACCCGGAAAATGGAGGTATCCCGGCGAGGGACAGCGATGCAAGCAGAAACGCGATCGCTGTAAGCTTCATCCTTGAGTAGGCGTTTGCCATGTCCTTTATGTATCTTGAAGAGAACTCCTCTATCAGAGCCCCCGCAGCCATGAACATCGCCGCCTTGAACAGGGCCTGACTTATGAAGTGAGACAGAGATGCAAACAGCGCCACTGTTGGCGTTGCAAGGAAGTACGCTGCGCCTATCCCCATGAACATGTATCCTATCTGGGACGCAGTTGAATAGGCTAGGATGAGCTTAAGCTCATTCGACGCAACGGCCATGCTCGCAAGCATGAAGGCAGTTATGGCGCCTATTACCAGCGTGTATGTAAAGAAGGCGCTCAGCGTATAGTAGAGCCCTACCGATGATGCGCCCTCCAGAAGCATGGGCGCAAAGCGCAGCAGGAAGTAAACTCCAGCGTTGACCATCGTGGCAGCGTGTATCAGGGCGCTTATGCTTGATGGACCAGTCATCGCCGTGACGAGCCATTCGTGGAACGGGAACTGGGCTGACTTGGCAAAGGCGCCCATTGTGAAAGCTATCAGGAATGGGAGCAGCAGTCCGTCCCTGTTAAGCGCTATGATGATCTCGGATATTCTGCTCTCTATTCCAAGTATGCTTATGGTTCCTGATACCTTGTACAGCATTCCTATCGCAGTTATGAAGCCTATGTCGCCAAAGCTCGTGACGACCATTGCCCTTACCCCTGACTGGCTTGGGGTGAACCACATAGGGACTCCCAGTGCGTACCTTCCCTTATCCCCTACCCATCTCTCCTCATCCTCATCCGTATACCAGTGGCCTATCAGCGCGTATGAAGCTAGCGTTGTCCCCTCCCACCCGACAAGCAGCACTATAAGGTTGCTGGCGTAGACCAGCAGAAGCATCGAACCCACGAAGAAAGAGAAGAAGTACCAGTACCTGGTATGTCCCCAGTCACCGTACATGTATCTGTAGCTGTATATGGCTATCAGCAGGGACACAAACGCCACCACAGATCCCATTACCACCGACAGGCCATCGATCAGCATCCCGAACCTCACGGTCCTTCCAAGCAGCGTGAACCACGGGTATGATACCACATAGGGCACGTGAACCAAGAACGGGGCTGATGCGGAGATTAAGAAAGAGATCGCAATCGTGGCTATGGATATAAATGGAGCCTCTCTCCTGAGCAGCAGGCCAAGGCCAGCTGCGAGCATTGGAAGACCCCAGATCAAAAACAGAACGTATTCGATCATCTTAGACCACCTCACCAATAAGCGTCATAGCATGAAGAAACCCGGACACCGGGTTTATTATTGATGCGGGAAACGCAAAGGTGAGTATCCCGACCACCGCGATAAGCACCATTGGCAGGAGCATTACGAGGTCCCCTTCTACAGCCTTCATCCTTGGTGGGCCAAAGAATATCCTCTTCATTGCCAGGAACGCGTATGCCGGCGTAAGGCCGAACCCGAGAAGCACCAATGCCAGAAGGATCAGCCCCGGAAGGCCAAGCTTTACCAGCTCCACTCCAACAGCTATAAGTATCAGCAGCTTGCTGAAGAATCCTATGGTTGGGGGCAGGCCAGATATGTCCATGAAGCCGAGGAGGGCGAGAGATGAAGTATACGGCATGCTTCTAGCGAGCCCGCCCATTTTGTTTATGTCCCTCAGGTTCCCGTTCTTCGCTATAAGAACTCCCGCAGAGGTGAAAAGTATCGACTTCCCCACGGCATGGGCAAAGAACTGCAGGAGCGCCCCGAGGATTCCTATTGGTGACAGCGTTGCTATGCCCATCAGCATGTATCCCATCTGAGCTATGCTCGAGTAGGCAAGAAGCCTCTTGAAGTCGCTTTCCTTGAGAGCCATAAGGCCTCCGTATATTATGGTTACTATGCTAAGGGCCAGAAGGACAAGCTGAGCCCTGAACATAAGGGGCCTGAAGAGCAGATACGTTATCCTTATTATCGCGTAGCCTCCAATCCCGATCATCACCGGAGAGAGCAGCGCTGAGATTGGCGTGGGAGCCTCGGCGTGAGCGTACGGGAGCCACATGTGAACCCCAAAGACCGCCATCTTTACGAACATTCCCAGCATTATCAGCGCGGCAACTATTGCCGCTAGGGAGCCAAGCCTTGCAAGCAGGAACGTCTCAGGCATTGGCTGAGGATAGAAGTTGAAGGTGCCAAGGGTCAGGCCATAGATGAATGCCCCAACCAGGAAGAGGAAACCTCCAAGGTGGGTCCATATGAGGTATATTATGGATATCCTCTGCCGATTGCCGTAGCCGTAGAGCGCTATCAACAGGAAGGACGTTATCAGGGATACCTCGAGGAAAAGGTAGAACAGTATGAAGTTGTTGGACAGAACGATTCCGAGCAGCGATGCTGAGAAGTAGACGTACAGGAAGTAGTATATTCCCCAGTCCTCAGAGCCCAGCTCTTGGAACCTCTCCTTCATGTATGGATATGAGTATACAGCTATCAGCACGGTTACCAGCGCTATTCCTGCGACCACGGGCCAGTTAAGCCCATCGACGAAGATCATAAAGTATCCCAGCGTGTAAACCGGAAGCTCATAAGATGAGTATGGGCCATAGAGTGCGAAAGCGATCACGGATGCCAGCGCTGGCACAAGAAGGGAAAGCGAGCTCAGAACGGCGTGTGCCCTTCCCGATGCCCTCCTGTTGAGCAGCAGCTGTATAAAACCAGCTATATATGGAACGGCCAGCGAATACGTCAGAAGCGGTCCGATCATCATTCCTCTGTCCTCACCTCCTCCTGAGAGATCTCCTCAAGCATTTTCTCCTTAAACATATAGAGTATCACGCTCACTATGATCGAGATCTCCCCTATAGCCAGAGCTATCCCGAGAAAAACTATGTAGGCCCCAAGCCTTACCACTGGGATCAGGCCTACTGTGGAGGCCAGGTAAAGCACAAGAAGCGTAATCCCGTTAAATGAGACCTCCAGGGACAGAAGCATCTTCACCAGGTTCCTGTTGTAGACAAGCCCCCACACTCCGATCCCTATTAGAACAACTGCTGCCAGCGCAATGAACAGTAACCCTACGATCACTCCTCCTCACCTCTTGATATGGCTATGGAAACAACAAGGGCCACTGAGAGGGCCAGGACCAGCAGCAGCAGCGAGAACCAGTACTCGATTATGTAATGGATTGCCGGGATCACACCAAGATACGTCATATACGCTGGCCCAGGTCCAACGCCTAGAATGACCCCTGCCAGCAGGACTGCCACGAACACCGCTATCAGCCAGGAGTAAAGCTTTGGCCTGAAGGTCAGCTTTGGCTCCTTGAGCATGCTGATCGATATTATGATGAACAGAACTCCTGATCCCACATAAATGATCAGCTGGATGAAGGCAAGAAGCGGATATCCGAATATCATGAAGAACGCGGCGTTCGCAAGGCCTACGAAGGCCAGGAATATGGACGAGTAAACAAGAGATCTGTAGGTTACGGTTAGGTACGCAAATGCCATGGATGCGGCTGCCAGTATAAGCAGCGAGAGGTCCAGGAGAGGGCTTCCCACCGTAATTACAATGAGGTCAAGGAGCGGGCTCATAGCTGACACCTCTCTTCTTATCCGCCTTGGAAACCACCTTCTTCGAGCTCTTGTAAGGATCCTCCGGAGGATTGAGGTACTCCTCGTACGTGGGCCTGTACTCCCTGTCAGTGTAGAACGCGACGTCGTGAACCCCAGTTGGCCTGAAAGCGTCGACCGGGCAGACGTCCACGCAGAAGTAGCAGAATATGCACTTGCCCCAGTTAACCACGGGCCTCTTGGTCCTCTTTGCGGCCTTCTGATCCTGCGGGGCTGATTCTGCAGGAAGAGTCTTTCCTCCTGAACCGACTATCCTCGGGACCATGGTTATGGCCTCAGGCGGGCAGACCATCTCGCACATGCTGCACCCTATGCACTTAACATCGTCCACAGTAAAGAACCCCCTGTAGTTCGGCGGCAGCTTCATCGTTTCCGCCGGATAGTCGAGAGTCATCCTGTTGGGCTCAATCAGGTACTTGAATCCCTTCGCAAGGGCCTTTATGTGGCCCGTGACCGGATCCCTGGGCTTTCTTACCTCGCTCATCTTAACAGCATCACCTCACCAAATGAGAGAAGAACGGAGAGCACAGAAAGTAGCAGGACGTAGCTCCAACCGCTTCTTATAGCCTGATCCAGCCTGTACCTGGGATAAACGGCCCTCAGGAACACAAGAAGCGCCATAACTATGAAGGCCTTCACAACCACGACTATTCCGGGAATTATCAGCCCCATGATGGGGCCGTGGGCATACAGCGGGGCTGGCCACCATCCTCCTAGGAAGAGGAGGGAGAATATCAGGCTGAACGCATAGAGCTCGACGTAGGGGGTGGCCATCCCTATTCCGAAGAAGAGCGCGGAGTACTCAGTAAAGAGGCCCATGACCAGCTCGCTATCCGCTTCGGTTATATCAAACGGGAACCTTCCGGTGGTCCTGATCATTACTATTAGCAGCGTAAGCGCTGCCAGAGGGTTCAGAACGAGGCCTGGAAGCCCCCTGAACTGATAGGCAACCGCATCCACGTAGTTAAAGGTCCTGTAAAGAACTATCATGGAGGCCACTGAAAGAAGGAATGGAACCTCATACGAAATCAGGAGGAAGGCCTCCCTCAGCGCTCCTATGAATGAGAACTTGTTGTCGCTAGACCAGCCGACAAGTATGGCGAAGATGGGGGTAATTATTATCATGCCCACAGAGAAGAGTATCGTGTAGTAGCTCGGGAACAGATACGAGTAGTAGGGGCCAACCGGGATGAATATCAGAGATATCATGGAAAAGGCGAACATAAGGCCTGGCGCAACTATGAACGCCCATCTGTCGCTCTTCTCTGGCACTATGAACTCCTGAAAGCTGAACCTGAGAAGGTCTGCTACGCTCTGCAGGGCGCCGCCTATTCTCTTGGAAACCCAGAGAGGTCCGAACCTCATCTGAACCTTTGCGGCTATCTTCCTTTCGAGCCATATGATAACTATCGCCAGGACCAGAATCGTAACCAGCCCTGGGAACACAACAATGTAAAGGAGGTCCTGAATCAGCCATATTATAAGCGGTATGAGCTCCATCATCTATCAGCCTCCGGCGGGAAGTAGTCTATGCTCCCATAAATCGCCGGGAGGTCAGCAAGCCTGTGCCCAACTGCCACGTGGGTGAAGAAAGGAAGATTTCTGAATGACGGGGTGACCCACCTGAACCTGTACGGGTACTTGTCTCCCGTGCTTTTAATGTAGAAGAATATTTCGCCCCTTCCTGCCTCAACCATAGAGGTTGCCTCGCCCGGTGGGGGCCTCAGATGTATCATGTAGGCAGGAAACATGACCCTCCTCTTCTCCTCGTAGACCTTCTTCATCACGGGGTTCAGCTGATTGTAAATGTTATCCGCTATGATCTTCCCCTCCGGTATATCTTTCAGTATCTGCCTGATCATCCTTATGCTCTGCTTGATCTCCTCAACCCTTATCAGAAGCCTGTCATAGGCATCCCCGTTCTTCATGACCGGCACCTCAAAGTCCAGGTCCTTGTAGGCAGCGTATGGCTTGTGCTTCCTCGTGTCGTAGTAAACGCCAGATGCCCTCAGGTTAGGCCCTACGACCCCAAGCGATATGGCGTCCTCCCTCTTCATAACCCCCACGTTTATCGTCCTTGCCTGAACCACCGGGTTCTTAACCCATATGTCCTCGTAGTCCTTCAGCCTTCTCTCCATGTACTGCAGGACCGTCTCTGCCCTCTCCTTGAACCCGTTAGGCATGTCCCACCTCACCCCTCCAGGAATTATGTAGGAGTAGGTTATTCTCGCCCCTGTAAGCATCTCCATGAGGTCAAGGAACGGCTCCCTGTCCCCAAAGGCCCACATGTACACCGTTGAGGATCCGAGAAAGATCCCGAATATTCCTATTCCGTACAGGTGGCTGGTTATCCTGTTTATTTCAGCTGCAAGGCTTCTAAGGTACTGGGCCCTCGGAGGTGGCTCTATGCCGAGGAGCTTCTCGACAGCAAGGACGTAGGACAGGTTGGCGTGAATCGTGTCGGGCAGCATTATCCTCTCAACAATAGGAACGGCCTTTATCCACTCCCTCCTCTCGCTCAGCCACTCGCTTGTCCTGTGGACAAATCCTATGTCTGGGTCGACCTTTACTATTATATCCCCATCAAGCCAGACAACAAGCCTCATATGGCCCGATCCCGGGTGAGACGGGCCTATCTGAAGAACTATGTACTTCTCCCCGCTCGGACTGAGCGTGGCCGCCTCCTCAAGATTGTAAACCTTCTCGCTCATTCCAGGAACACCTTCATCTTCTCATGCTGGAAGTCCTTTCTAAGAGGCCATGCCTCGTAGAAGTCCTCGGGCAGCATGAGATATCTAAGATCCGGGTGGCCCTCAAATATTATCCCGAACATCTCAAAGGCCTCCCTTTCATTGAACGCCCCGCTGGGCCAGACCGAAACAAGAGATGGAACCCTAACCGGGGGCCTCTTGAGCACGAGCGCGCGCTTGTTCGGGTCGTACTCCTTCCTTGGCTCCGGCTTCTTTACGCTCACTGAAAGGGCGAGGTTTATGCTCTTCAGCTCCTCCACGCTGTAGCTGGAAACATGCCATATCACCTCGATTTTATCCGGATAATCAACTCCAGTAACTGAAACCACGTGGTCGAACCCGAGCGATTTAAGGTCCTGAGCCGCCTTGATGAGCTTGCTGGGGTCTTCTACTGAAACCTTATAATGGCTCTTCTTTTCATCTATCTCGACTGCCTGGGATATCCTGGAGAGCTCCTCCTTCAGGTTCATTCCTTAACACCAATAAGCGCGTCCTTCTCCTTCTTTATCTTCTCCTGCAGCATTAAAACGGCCCTTGCCAGGGCCTCAGGTCTGGGAGGACATCCGGGCACGTAGACGTCGACAGGCAGGTACTCCCTTGCAACGATGGTGTTGTAGCTGTTGAAAAATATCCCGCCGTCCATAGCGCACGCCCCCATTGCTATCACCCACTTGGGGCTCGGCATCTGATCATAGACCCTTCTGACGACCCTGGCCATCTTTATGGTGGTGGTTCCTTCAACCACTATCAGGTTCGTCTGCCTCGGCCCTCCGAACGGAAGGAATCCGAGCCTCTCCAGGTCAAACCTGGGTGATGCAGCAGCGGCGAACTCCGCTCCACAGCACGAGGTCATGAGGTGGACTGGCCAGAGCGAGAAGTCAACGCCCCAGCTTATCATGTCCTTTACGAAGTCCTTTTTGTTAAGGAACTCCAGCGCCTTCTTCGCTACCTCCTCGAGGTTACCCAGGAAGATCAGTCCCTCTGAATCAGCCATTTTCTGAGCACCCTCGCCTCCCTAAGCGCAAACAGCAGGCTGGGCGTGAACACCACGATCCCTATGACAAAAACGACGTACGAGATAAACCTAAGATAGAGGAGAACGGTGAAGAGAACAACGAAGATAGGCTCCCCTATCATGAAGATGAGAAGATATGGGTAGTACTGCATTACGTAAAGCCCCCTTGCCCTCCCCATCTCCTCGTTGCCGCTCTCGAACCTCTTCGTTTTATCCTTACCGCCCTCTCTGGCCAGGGCCGAGCCTATTATAAAAGAAGCAAACGATATCAGAACTCCAATGAGGAGGACAACTGCGACATCCAGATAGACCCCGGCCCAGCCAGTGATCATCGATATCTGCTTACCTTTTACGGTTTATTAATCTTTTCTGTAAATAATTTTAAAAAAATTAAATAAAGTGAACGTTGTTTTGAGAAAATTTTAATCTAATGCCAAATAGCCAATCTTTTTGGCTCCAAAAGCCCCGTTTATCCAATAAATTGTTACGCCTTCGCCTTCCTGATTATCTCCTGCAGAACTCTGTAGTCATCCGCGTACTCGTGGTAGTCGTTAACTGGGGTTTCCAGGATCATTGGCCTCCCCTCAATCAGCTCCCTGGCCCCGAGGAAGTTCTCAAACCCCTTTCTGCCTATGAACCCCTTTCCTATCCTCTCGTGCCGGTCAAGCCCCGAGGCCAGGCCTCCCTTCGAGTCGTTAAGGTGAATCAGCATGATCCTTCTGAGACCCACGTGCTTATCCAGCTCATCCATGGTCCTTTTGAGACCTGTCCTGGTTGCTATGTCGTAGCCGGCTGCAAATGCGTGACACGTGTCAAAACACACGCCAACCCTGTCGTCGTTTATACCCCTTATAATGTCCCCTAGGTCCTCAAACCTAGAGCCCACGCTGTTCTTCTGTCCAGCCATGTTCTCGAGGAGCACATGGCAGTCGCACGAAACGGACTCGAGCGCCCTGGAGACGGCCTTTCTAACCCTTTCCTTTCCAGCCTCGATCCCTGCCCCAAGGTGGCTTCCTACGTGAGCCACTATGTACTTTATCTTAAGCTTCTTGGCCCTTTTCATCTCCTCGATAAGGGATTCAACAGACTTCTCGAAGGTCTCCTCGTTAGGCGACGCGAGGTTTGGAAGGTACGGCATGTGCGAGTTTACTGAAATGAAACCCTCGGTGGCCGATACGAACTCCTCTGCCTCCTTTTCGCTCAGCTCCGGATAGCTCCACCCCCGTGGGTTTCTGGTGAAAATCTGAAAAGCCCTGAAGCCGAGCTCCTTTGCCCTCTCCGCCGACTTCCAAAGGCCGCCGGTTATTGGCATGTGAGCCCCTATAATGTACTCCATATTGTAATAATTACAAGCTTTGGATAAAAACTTTAAAAAGATTATTAGAGGGCGTCGGCGAATTTGCGTGCGTGGGCCTTAAGGTAGCTCTGTACTCTGGTGGTAAGGATTCTGTTTACGCCGCTCTTATCTCCTGGCCGGTTGACCTGTTCGTGATGTTTGACTATGATTTTCTCTCCCCCCTTTCACCTCATCTGGTTAACGTTAGAAGCGCTGTTAAGCTTGCAGGATCGCTTTCGGTTCCCTTTGTGGTGTTAAAGGTTCACAGAAACAACGCCATGAACGAGCAGGCCGATTTCTTCAGAAAGATGAACGCTGACCAGATAATAGCTGGAGATCAGGCAGTTGAGGATCATGTTAAGTACTTTGATGAGGTTGCCAGAAGGGCCGGGGCATCCCTCAGGGATCCGTTGTGGGGAAGGGATCCAGCTGAGCTGCTGCTGCAGGAGGCGCAGGCGCTCTCCTTTGTAATAGTGGGGGCCAAGGAGAAATTCAGGGATCTACTGTGCATGAGGGTTTCGCGGAAAAACGTCCAGGAGCTTCTCAGGCTCTCGGAGAAGCTGGGCTTTGATCCAATAGGGGAGAGTGGCGAGTACCACAGCCTTGTCTACAGAGTTGAAGGGAGAGGCGCATCCATCGATGTAAGATGCAGAAGAAGGCTCAGAAGCAATGGAGAGCTGATAGCGCTCATGGATTAGCTTTTTATAGGGCAGCGTTAAGAACAGGCTTAAGAAGGGAAGGCGTTGAAGGAGGAAATTAAGCTGTACGTAATACCATTTGAGCAGGATGACCCAAGAAGATGCACCGCGGAAAAGCTGAAGCGCTTTGGCATGGTGAAGTTCGTAAAAAGGCCAATCGGAATAGTGCTTACGCCATTTGCTTCGGCAGTTCTCCGGCAGGGCCCGGAGGACGAGGCCATATTTCTTCTCAAGGGAGTAACCGCCATCGACGCCAGCTGGAAGAGAAGGACCGAGTGGGGACCAATGTACCTTAACCAGTACGCGAGGCGGCTCCCTCTCCTCATCGCGGCAAACCCAATCAATTACGCAAGGCCTCACCTTCTCTCAACGGCAGAGGCGCTGGCGGCCGCAGTATACATTATGGGAAGACCCAGGATTGCTGAGGCCCTGCTGTCTAAGTTTAAATGGGGACCAAACTTTCTGAAGCTGAACAGAAGGGCCCTTGAAATATACAGAAGGACGGACGATATAGTTGAAGCTGAAAGACACGTAATGAGCAGCTATGCCGAGATATTCAGAATCTAGTTCCTGTATGAAAAGCTTGGAGGAGGAATCCTTCCTCCTCTCCTTATGAACGAAGTATCGTTGAGCTCCGGGATCTTCATAACATAAACTTTGCCGTAGAGTCCTCCAAGATCAAGCAGATCTCCCGGACGTGCCCCCGGGACGGGTATTAGCCTCACACCAACGGTCTTGTTCGTGAAGACGCCTATGGCTATTTCGTCCAGCATTATGGAGGCTATTGTCTCCCATCTGGTTTTGCCTGGAATCCCCACCATGTCTAGCCCCGTAGAGCACACAGAGGACATTGCCTGAAGCGTATGAATGTTTACGTGCCCACGCATTACGGCCCTTGTCATCTCGAGATCCTCGCTCACCGGCACAAAGGCCCCGCTGTAGCCGCCCGCGAATGTTACTCCCATGAGACCGCCCTTCTTTATTGCGTCCACGAGCAGCGCCAGGGCAGCAACTGAACCAGGATAGCCCACGTCGTCGAGCCCCATATCCTTGAGTACCTGAGCCACGCTTTCGCCCTCCTTAGGCGCAGGAGCTAGAGAGAGGTCCACGCTGCCCATCCTGCTGCCTATCCTCTGCGCTATTTCGCTCCCTACTAGCTGTGCGGCCCTGGATACCTTGAAGGATGCCTTCTTTATCTCCTCGGCCAGCTCATGCATGCTCCTTCCTCTGCTGTTCTTGACCACCGCCTCAAAGACGCCCGGGGCGCTTATAGCCACGTTTACAGCGGAGTCCCCCTCGCCTAGACCGTGAAACCCTCCAGCCATAAATGGCACATCGGTGGGGGCGTTAGCCAGCACGACAAACCTGGCGCCGGCCCTTCCATTAGTTTCATAGGATGCCCTCTTGAGCGCTTTGGCGGACATGATTATTGCGTCCACGTTTATGCCAGCGCTCGTTCTTCCGACTTCAACAGAGGAGCACAGATGCTCCGTGCTCCTAAGCGCTGCCGGAAGGAAGCGGAGCAGCGCTCTGGCCCCAGCGCTCAGGTCCTTTGAGGCAAGGGCGCTGAAGCCCCCAACAAGGTCTATGCCTGAATCCTTTGCCGCCGAGTCCACGCTCTTCGCAATCGCCACGGCCGGC
>JAGDXK010000029.1:32094-36434 GCA_023256405.1 Nitrososphaerales archaeon | reverse complement strand
TGCCCATGCCGTGTTTGACCGCGAGGAAATTTCAATAACTCCTATGAGGCTCGACCTGAGCGTACCGGAGATAAAGCAGGAGGATTCATCATGGTACAGGGACCTGATAGCCCGCATCTGGGAGTAGTTTTTCAGAATAAAGTTAAATTGCTGTATTCCATAAAATTCAGCGGGGATGAGGCTACACCGCTCCAGCCCGAGCAGAAGGCAATGAGGAGCTCGCGACGAACTGACCCTTTTATTTATAATTCAGCTGGCTATCGGGGAGGTCTGTAACAATGCCTGGGCTTAAGGTAGCTGTAATAGACAGGGACGTGTGCAGGTTCGATAAGTGCAACCATGAATGTCAGAGGTTCTGCCCGCCTCAGATATCAGGCAAAAAGGTGGTTGTTTTCGGAGAGGACGGCTATCCGGTCATAGATGAGGTGTTGTGCATCGGGTGCGGCATATGCGAGAAGAAGTGCCCATACGAGGCCATAAGGATAGTTAACTTGCCAACGGAGTACGGCAAAGAGAGGGTTCATCAGTACGGTCCCAACGCCTTCAGGCTGTACCGCCTGCCGGTTCTCAGAAAAGGGAACATAGTGGGCGTTGTAGGGATGAACGGAATAGGGAAGAGCACCGCCCTCAAGATACTCTCGGGCTCTCTGATTCCAAACCTAGGAAGGTTTGACGTGGAGCCAAACTACGAGGACGTCATAAAGCACTTCAAGGGAACGACCTATGCAGATTACTTCAGGTCCCTGAGGGACAAGGAAGTAAGGGTCTCAATAAAGCCGCAGGCAATATACGAGATCCCGAAGGCGTTCGGGGGCACAGTAAGGGAGCTTATTGAAAAGTACTCAGAGGGCGAGAACCCCGAGATCATCAGGGAGCTTGAGATAAATAAGATCTACGACAGGCTAGTATCGGAGCTGAGCGGAGGCGAGCTCCAGAAGGTGGCAGTGGCGGTTGCCCTCACCAGAAGGGCTGACTACTACTTTCTGGATGAGCCCAGCTCTTATCTCGACGTGTACAACAGGCATGCCGTTGCCAGGGTGGTGAGAAGGGTTGCCGAAAGGGCTGGCGTGCTGCTTGTTGAGCACGATCTGACGTTTCTGGACTACGCCAGCGATTACATCCATATACTGTATGGCGAGCCAGCAGTTTACGGCATAGTTTCGAGGCCCCTTTCGGCGAGCGAGGGAATAAACGAGCTGATAAAGGGCGAAATAAGGCAGGAGAACGTGAGGATAAGAAGCTACAACATAAAGTTCAGAATGCCGGACCTGAGCCCCGCCGAGGAAGGCAGGGTTCTCTTTTCAATACCATCTTTCAGAAAGAGCTATCCCGGATTCACCCTCACCGTGGAGGGAAAGGACGTCAAGGAGGGGCATATAATAGGGGGGCTTGGGCCAAACGGGATCGGCAAGACTACGTTCCTGAAGGTACTGGCCGGAGTGGAGAGGGACGATGAAAACAGGGTGAGCCTGAACCTTAAGATATCCTACAAGCCCCAGTACCTTGAGGTTGTCGAGGATGTAACAGTTGAGCAGGCTCTTTCCAGATTTGACTGGAACAGCCAGGAGAACCTCAGCCTTCTGATAACGCCCCTCAGGCTTGAGAAGCTGATGCAGAAGAGCCTGTCGCAGCTCAGCGGGGGTGAGTTGCAGAAGGTAGCAATAGCTACGTGTCTGCTTCAGGACGCAACACTTTACGCTCTTGATGAGCCCTCAGCTTTTCTGGACGTGGAGGACAGGATAGCCCTGTCAAGGATAATACCCGCTTACATTAAGAGAAAGGGCAGAGCTGGGATCGTCATAGACCACGATCTCATGCTAGTGGACCTCATATCGGACAGCATAATAATATTCATGGGAACCCCCAACGTGTCCGGGACGGCCGTTGGCCCTCTAGGAAAGAGAGAGGCCATGAACGAGTTTCTTAAGAACATGGGGCTGACCTACAGAAGAGACGAGGAAACAGGAAGGCCCAGGGTCAACAAGCCCGGCAGCAAGCTGGACAGGGAGCAGAAGGAGAAGGGCGAATACTACTACGCTTAAAAATTTTAAATGTTCATGTTTTGGAAAAACGCATATTGGATTTCAGCCGCAGAAGGTCACACTTATATAATCTGCTTCCATCTAAAAAACGATGATCAGGGTCAACGACATGGAGCTTCCCACAATGGAGGATCTTGAGCTCGAGGGAAGGAGGGTTCTTCTTCGGGTTGATTTCAACTCCCCTGTTGACAGGGCATCAGGAAGGCTGCTTGATGACTCGCGTATAAAAGCCCACGTTGAGACCATCAGGGAGCTTATCAGGAAAGGAAGCTCAACGGTGATAATTACCCACCAGGGAAGGCCGGGAGACGACGACTTCATAACTCTTGAGCCGCACAGGGACGCGCTCTCGAGGGAGCTCGGTGTTGAAGTGAAGTTCATAAACGATATATTCGGCCCATGCGCCCTTGATGAGATAAAGAGGCTCAGGGGCGGCGAGGTCCTCATGCTCGACAACGTGAGGCTGGCTTCGGAGGAGCTGATCGAGGCGCCATTCGAAGTTCAGAGCAGGACGATCCTCGTAAACAGGCTTTATCCTCTGTTCAACGCCTACATCAACGACGCTTTTGCCACAGCCCACAGAAGCCAGCCCAGCCTTGTGGGATTTCCGTTGAAGCTACCATCGGCTGCCGGCAGGCTGATGGAGAAGGAGCTGACGGCCCTATCAAGGGTCTTTGATGTGTATGAATCTCCCAAGGTCTTTGTTTTAGGGGGTGGAAAGGTCCTAGACAGCAGAAGGATCATAGAGAACCTGTCAAAGAGGAGGATAGCCGACAGGATACTGCTTGGAGGGCTAGTAGCTGAGGTTTTTGCGCTCGCAAAGGGGATAAACATAGGGGATGATAACAAGAGGGTCCTCGAGAAGCTCGGGCTGCTCCCTCTGATACCCAGGGCACGAAAAGCGCTGCTTGCTGGCGCACCTGTTGAAGTGCCAGTGGACTACGTGGTCGAGAGGGAAGGCGAGGTAGGCCACGCACACGCCTTCAACGTGAACGGGGTGATAAAGGACATCGGCCCGGAGACGGTGAACATGTACTCGACCCTCATGAGTGAGGCAAAGGCTATAATACTCCGGGGGCCGATGGGAGTGATAGAGGACGAGAGGTTCAGAAAGGGAACTGAGGAGGTAATCAGGTCGGCATTCGGATCAGGGTCCTTTGTGCTCATAGGCGGTGGCCACCTTACTGGCATGCTGCAGATGTCTGGCCTGGCTCCAAGTGAGAGGGTTCACGTGTCCACCGGTGGGGGTGCTCTGCTTCTCTACCTGTCTGGCGAAAAGCTGCCCGCGCTTGAAGCGCTTAGCATATCGATGAAGGTGGTGGGCAAATGAGAATAAAGGTGAGCGTGAACGGCTACGGAACCATAGGCAAAAGGGTTGCCGATGCCGTGCTGATGCAGCCGGACATGGAGCTCGTAGGCGTGTCCAAGAGAGCCCCGGACTACGAGGCAAGGATAGCCGTGTCTAGAGGGATTAAGATTTTCGTTGAAAAAGAGGCAGTCGACAGCTTCAGAAGGGCAGGGATTGAAGTTTCTGGAACCAGAGAGGACATGATTGGAGCGTCGGATGTTGTCATAGACGCCACTCCCGATGGGGTAGGCGAGAGGAATAAGGAGCTCTACGTAAAGCTGGGCAGGCCCGCCATATTTCAGGGAGGGGAGGAGCCTTACGTCGCCGAGGCATCGTTCTCGGCGCTCTGCAACTACGATGATGTTCAGGGGAAGAGATACGTCAGGGTTGTGTCGTGCAACACAACTGGAATGCTTCGTGTGCTGTGCGCGTTAAGAAAGGTCCTGAGGATTAAAAAGGCAAGGGTAACCCTGATTAGAAGGGCTGCTGACCCGCGTGAGGTGAAAAAGGGGCCGATAAACGCGGTCATGCTGAATCCTGTGAAGCTGCCCAGCCATCATGCGGATGACGTTAAAACGGTGCTTGGAGACGTTGACATTCTTACGAGCGCCTACGTGGTGCCGACAACGCTCATGCACGTGCATTCCATGATGCTTGAGATCGAGGGTAGAGCTGAGGCAAAGGACGTCATAGAGGCGCTCGAGTCGTCGCCGCGGATAGTGGGAGTGAGCGGAGCCTCGGGAATCTCATCTACTGCGGAGATAATGGAGGCCTTCAGGGATCTTGGAAGGAAGAGAAACGACGTGCCTGAGGTCGTGCTCTTTGAGGACTCCGTTTACGCAGGGGGAAACGAGCTGCTCCTCAGCTATGCTGTGCACCAGGAGTCCATCGTCGTGCCGGAGAACATAGACGCGGTCAGGGCTATGCTCGGTCTTATGAGAGCCGATGAG
>JAGDXK010000029.1:29096-31983 GCA_023256405.1 Nitrososphaerales archaeon | reverse complement strand
TAACGGTCCTTTACGTCAGGGGTCTACAGGACGACGAATCGTTAATCAGATCAGCGGTTAACAGAAGAATAGGAAGAAAGATCAACTTTGAGTTCAGGACAAGGAGGCTCGAGGGGGATTCAAGCGTTGCAAATGAAATTTTGAAGGAGATAACAGAGGGCGACTACGACGCCGTGATAATGGGCGCAAGGGGAAAAACCACGAACCCCGATCTCATTCTCGGGTCCGTTGCTCTTGCAGTTGTGGCGAACTCTCCCCTAACTGTCATCATAGTTAGATGACGTAAACGATTTATTAACGGCGTCATGGCTTTTATATATCTGCAATGGGATTCAGCGAGCTCAAGCAAAGGTTCGTCTCCAGGCTGAGAGAGGCTGAGCGCAGGGGGCTCGTTGACGAGCCTCTGATTCCCCTGCTTGAGCTGATAAACTCTCTGGATGACTACTTCAGCACGTCTTCATGTGCTGGCAGGATAGTTCTTATATCGGTTCCTCCCTCGTGGAAAAAGAACCAGTCCAGGATCTTCTTCAAGTCCCATTATGAGGTCGATCTGGAGGAGGTCTGGGAGGCGCTTCAGGAGGGAGCGCCGAAGTACGGACACAGCGTTTACTTCAAGCAGGAGCCGTTTATACTGCATATATCGGCCTCATCTGTTGAGAGCGCCATAAGGCTTCTGTCCATAGCCCAGAGGTCTGGTGTTAAGCACTCGGGAATACTTAACATTTCGCCAGACAGGGTGACGATTGAGATGCAGAGCATTGAAAGGGTCGAGGCGCTGGTGTCCCGGGATGGCAGGATCCTTATAACTAAGGATTATCTGGGACAGCTCGTTGAGGACGCAAATGAAAAGCTGAGAAGAACGAGAAGCAAGATGGAGAGGCTCCGGGAGGTCATCCTCAGGGAGCTCAAGGATAGCAAACAAAATAACCAGGAGAGAGAATAAACGCTATGTATGTGCAGAATGGCCCTGCTGAGGGGAAAGAAGGACTTCTTCCTTGACGTTTACAGAGCTGTGGCTGAGGCTGCAAGGTTTGACGAGTTCGCCCTTCCTAGAGGGTTCAATGCGCATCCAGACGGTTGGGGACTAGTGGCAACCGATGGGGACGAGCTCGTGTATCTCAGATCGCTCCGCCCAATCTGGGATGAAAACGAAAGCACTATTAATGATATAATCTCGGTTTTCAGGGATTATGTATACGTCATCTTTCACGTAAGAAGGGCCTCTTTAGGAATGACAGGAAGGATAGACTTTCAGCACCCATTAAGAATCATCAAGGAGGATGGGGAAATATACATGGCGCACAACGGCTTCTTCAGAAAGGATGCGCTTAAGGAGGCCTTTCCACAGATAAAGGGCATTGACGACTCAAACCTGACCGACACTCAGCTATTTGCAGAGGTCATAAGGTCGATGAGAGGAAGCTCACAGGATTCCATCGCAAAAGCTGTCAGCGCATTGAACCCAAGTATGTACTCTGGCCTTGCAAACATGCTCTTTATGGTAATCTCTGGAAACAGAATAACGGGCCTTTACTTTTCAGATTATGGCGAGGATCTGGAGTACAACAGGCTCTATCTTCTAAAAAATGACGATCTATCGCTGGTGGCTTCATCGACGGTCCTCCTGAAGCTGTACGGCAGCAATTACGCTGAAGCAGCAAGCGTCGTTGAGAAGGGAAGGCTCTCTTTAATTTAAAATGTCCGCATCTCTGACCTCCTCACCGCCACCATAGGGGCGGGGCTTGTCGTTCTTTTTATCATAAGCCGCTACAGCCCCCGAGGCCTGATGAGGAACTGTGCAGTGCCTACCTGTTAGATGCTCCCAGCTCCCTGAGAAGTTTTCTCAGCATTTCGCTCCTGCACAGGTCCTGCCTGTTGCCTCTGCAGGTAGCTATGATCTTTAGCACAAACCCGTTGCTGTACGCTTCATCGACCAGCACCCTGCTGCTTATGACCATCTCGCATTCCTTCAGCGCGGCCTCAGCCCTTCTGACCGCATCGTCCACGTCCATGTTCTGGACCTGAAACCTGACGGTGGTAATAATCGTGTCGCCGTAGTGCCTTACGAGGCTGTTCACAAGGATGCTGTTAGGTATGACCACGGTGGCCCCCTCGTCATCGTAACATACCGTGTACATCATCCTTATTTCCTTAACAGTGCCCGTGAACCCGTTTATCAGAAAGTCCTGGGAAAAGAACTTTGGGGGATAGGTGGGAAATACCACCCCGAACTGCCAGCTGGCAAGAGTTATTCTATCCCCTATCTTGAACGGTCTAGCAAGCAGTATAGCCAGTCCCGCAATAACGTTAGAGAGCACGGTCTGGGCAGCAAGGCCCAGTATTACTGAGGCAAAGGCGGAGCCGAGGATGACGGAGCTAACATCAACCCCAAATGAAGCCGCAACGGCAAGGCCTGTTATTGCGTACCATACGATCTCAATTACGAAGTTTATTGTTGATCTGAGGTGCGGGTCTGGTATTACTATGCCCCTGTTGAATACTGCAAGAAAAACCCTCAGGGCAATAAGCATACCGAGAACTATTGCGATTGCGGTGATTATGTTGTGAAGCTTCACCGGCAGAATGGGCACGACGTACGTGAGCAGATATATGATGCTCAGAACTATGCCCAGCGCAAGTATAACCGCGTAAAGCGCCAGGATATTTCTGTCCTCCATGATAAGTAAGAAGTTAAAGTGGGCTTTTAAGGTTAAGTAAAAAGATCTGGGGCGCTTTAAATTTAAATAAAAAATCTTCAAATACAGTTACGTGAAATTCAGGGATCCGATCAGCATAATGCAGACCAAGGGCTACGTGGTGCTGCTTAAGGGCGAACCCGGAACGGGGAAGACATCGTTCGCACTGGCAGCGGGCGCGCGCTATGGCA
>JAGDXK010000029.1:22897-29086 GCA_023256405.1 Nitrososphaerales archaeon | reverse complement strand
TGGCAGGTTAAAGTACATCTCGTTCTCGGAACCTGAGGAGTTCATAAGATCAAAGTTCGTGAAGATGGGAGGCATGAGGGCTCAGCTCGAATTCAGCGCCATTTTATCGAGCGGGGACCTGGCAATATCAAGCGTGCTGTCAGGTCTCGAGTCCGGGTGGATGGTAGTTATAGATTCGATAAACGCGCTTCTGGATGTAACTGACAGCAGGAGATCGATACAGCAGCTTCTCTATGGAGCATCGAAGGGGAAGAAGGGTGTTCTGGTGCTGATTCACGAGGGAAGATCGGAGACCGAAGCCGATTACATGTCGGATGCCATCCTGGAGCTTGGATACGAAGATATCTACGGGAGGAGGATCAGAAAGGTAAGC
The DNA here is from genome assembly GCA_023256405.1 of Nitrososphaerales archaeon. Classification (GTDB taxonomy): domain Archaea; phylum Thermoproteota; class Nitrososphaeria; order Conexivisphaerales; family UBA164; genus CAYFFZ01. Next base: position 28,713 of record JAGDXK010000029.1, on the reverse strand, counting down.
GTCATTAAAGACCGGAACTACCCGACTGCAGGGCATCCATATCTTTACACCTTCAGCAACGGACGCATCTTGGTTTTTAATGGATCGTTAAAAGGGAAAACCGAGGATCCAAAGCCCATAAGAAGGGTTGTCTTTCCTGTCTCGCCCTACCCGTATCTGAGCGAGTCAAACATCCTAGTGGTTGTGTCCAGAACGGTTCACAGGCAGCTGGTTAAACTGATGAAGGTTTTCTTCGCCGCTTACTACTCAATGCTGGGTAAAAAGGTAATACTGGAGGCCTCGCCAGATGAGGATCCTGAAGAGATAAAAAGGCTTTACAATAGGCTGACTGGCGGGATGACCTCGTCAGCTATTACAAGAAAGCCCTACCTGAAGACCTACGATGACGGGATCCAGTATCTCAGATCTCTTGAATCAGCTCTCGATGAACTAGGCAGCAACGGGGTTCTGATAGTGGATACTCTGCCGGACGAGTCCTTCGTGCTTCTTGAGCCAGCTCAGTACAACCTGTTTGCCCAGCAGAAGATCGAGCTGCTGCTCAGGCACAACTACACAAGGCTGATCTTCAGCTATGAGAGCTTTGCCTCCACGCAGGTTCATGAAAAATACGCTGATGCCGTAAAGGCTCTCACGGATTATAACGGAACGTTGATCTGGGCCTCTCTGAAGCCTCCAGGGAACGCCTACGCAATTGAGGCTGATTTTGCTAAATCATCATTAAGGAACTTCCTGATGGTGTAACCTTTTGAATGAGATCAGAAGGACAGCGCTTCTGTTCATCATGTCATTCTTTGCTCAGCTTCCACTGTCCATTGTTAGGTTTGTGGTGCCAATATACGCCCAGAGGCTTGGCGCCTCGGATTTTGTTCTGGGACTGATAGGGTTCTCTTACGGTCTGGCCTACGTTTTTGCCGCAGTGTACTTCGGAAAGCTTTCAGAGAGGATGGGCTACAGCAGATCCATAGCGGCTGGCATGTTTCTCTACGGCTTGGTGGTCAGCCTTTACATTTTTATAAGGCTCCCCGCAGCTTTTATCGCAATCAGGGCTGCGGAGGCTCTGGCCATGGCTCTGGTATGGCCATCCATCGAGGCCCTTCTGAAGTTCTTCAAAGACACTAGGAGCTCCACAGCGGTTTACACCGTTGGGTGGGCCATTGCATCCTCTCTTGCGCCTGCAGCGGCCTCGTATCTGATGCTCTACATCTCAGTTCCTTTCATGGCTTCCTTGGCGTTTTCATTTTTTGCAGCGCTGTTCTCCATGCAGTTCGAGGTTAATGAGGAAGCTGGGAAAAGCATAAGAATAAGCGCCGGGAAGGAGATCGCGCTTCCTATTTTCGTGTACGGATTCAGCGCTTCAATAATATACGCCTTCTACCCTGCATATGCAGCTAGAATCTTATCGCTTAGGTGGGCTGGGCTGATACTTTCAGTTTCAAGCCTGTTCGTGATTCTTGCGTTCTTTATATCCCCTCTCTTAAGGCATGAGCCGAGGATCAGCATCACCGCAGGAATTGCGCTTCAACTTTTCTACTTTCTGATCTTTCTGTCCCGATCCCCCTTAGTTCATATGTTAGCCCTTTCCCTCATCTTCTTCGGAATAGGTCTCATATACTATTTTGTTCTCTACAGGATCACGTTAACTGAAATCGAAGGCCTGGGGCTCAGGACAGGGATCTTTGAGTCGAGCATAGGCGCTGGATACACTATAGCTCCCCTTCTAGGGGGGCTGTTTTCAATTCTGGGGGCCCGATACATCTGGCTCTTTGCTTTCGCTACGGCCCTGTCCCTTGTGGCTGTATGGTCAGCGCTTGAGGGCTTTCTGCTGTTAGGAAGGAGCGCATCCGGCCCATAGAAAGCGTTTTAATGTGCTTTTTCCTCTTCATGTTGTGCAAGGTAAATGAGCGTTAAGCTAACCGATACCCTTTCGAAGCAGCTTGTGGAGCTCAACGTGAGGGAAACCCCAGAGGTTAAGATCTACGTGTGTGGCGTGACCGTTTACGATTACAGCCACATCGGCCACGCCAGGGTCTTCATAGTTTTCGATGTGCTGAGGCGGCTCCTTATGAGGGAGGGCTTCAGAGTCAGGTACGTGCAGAACTTCACCGACATAGATGATAAGATAATAAACAGGGCCAGGGAGCTTGGGGTTAGCTTCAGAGATGTCTCTGAGAAGTTCATTAATGCCTACCTCGAGGACTCAAAAAGCCTCAACCTGCTCCCCGCTGATTTCTATCCGAGGGCAACCGAGCATGTGCCTGAAATGGTCGAGTTCATAAAGGGCCTTATAAAGAAGGGACACGCGTACGTGACTTCAGACGGCGTCTACTTTGACGTTTCGTCCTTTAAGGAGTACGGCAAGCTCTCAAAGATAAGGAAGGAGGACCTTATTGCCGGAGCAAGGGTTGAGGTAAATGAGAACAAGAGGAACCCTCTAGACTTCGCGCTCTGGAAGTTCCACGAAGATGAGCCATATTTTGAAACTGATCTTGGCAGAGGAAGACCAGGCTGGCACATAGAGTGCTCCACCATGATAAGGAAGAACCTCGGGGACACCATTGATATACATGGCGGAGGTGAGGATCTTATATTTCCTCATCATGAGAACGAAATAGCTCAGAGCGAGTCCCTTACAGGTAAGCCCCTTGCTAAAATATGGGCGCATGTGGGCCTTGTAAAGTTCGGCAAGGAGAAGATGAGCAAGAGCCTGCACAACGTTATATACATAAGGGACTTCGTGAGGCAGTACGGCCCGAACACCCTGAGGGTTCTCGTCCTGAGCTCGCACTACAGATCACAGCTTGAGTTCAGCGAGGAAAAGCTGCGGGAGGCTGTTGAAAGCTGGAAGATAGTAGAGGACGCAGCTTACAGCCTGAGGCAGACCTTCCCCGTCTCCACGTCGATTGACGTAAGCGACATACGGAAAGATGTCGAGCAGGCCTTTGAGGACCTGAGGAACGATCTAAATACACCAGCAGCCCTGACCAGGCTCATAAGGGCCTCGAGGAGAATAAACTCGCTCTGGAGCGCCTACAGACTAAACGAATCCGCTTCCAGGGAGCTAAGGGTATTCTGGGAGCTCTTTGAGGTCTTAGGCTTCAGGCTTCCGGATGTTTCAGAGGAGGAGATCTCTGAGATCGAAAGCCTCATTAACAGAAGAAACCAGCTCAGGGCTGAAAAGAAGTTTAATGAAGCTGACGAAATAAGGAGGAAGCTGAACGAAAGAAAGATCAAGCTCATAGATACTGCATACGGAACTTTTTGGCGCAAGGTGGAAATTCTGTAAAATTTATGCAAAAATTTTGCATAGGTGCTCTTTATAAAAGCAGATTTTAATTGTACTATTAGGGAGAATTTTAAATTTTTAAAATTTAAATAGTTTTCAGTGAATAAAATTATTGATGGCCGGTAAGAGGGGCATAGAGGATATTCTTACCGAGAGCGGTTACGTTGTGGCAATAAGAGGAGGACCAGGCACGGGCAAAACCACTCTTGCCGTTCTCGGATGCATAAGGAAGGGCGCGTGCACGTATCTTACATATACTGAGCCCGAAATGTCGATAATGAAGAAGTTCAGGCTGATTGGGAATGAATTCAAAGGAGATGTTGAGGTCCTCAGCATGATGAGCGGGGAGCCGTCACATGCTTATACCATAATCACGGATTCACTGACAAAGGGGAAATGCGTGGTTGTGGACTCAATGAACTCTATGTTCTATGGGATAAACGACACAGGCTCATTGAGGCCCTTTCTCCAGCTTCTCTACACCGCGGCAAAGGGGAAGAACGGGACGCTCATACTTATAACGGAGGGCGAATCGCTCCCTCCTCCTATAGATATATCATTTGTTGCCGATGCGATAGTAGATCTGTCCTACGATGAGGTGCTCGATAGCCGAGTCAGAAGGGCGTCCATCATAAAGGACAGGGATTACCCGATAGAGGAGCCTGTGCTTTACTTCACAATCCATAACGGAATATCTTTTTTCCCTAAGATCAGAGGAACCGAGGCGGAAAAGATAGGACGGGCCCAGCTCGTAAGGAGGCCTCCTGAGGCCGAGCTCGTCTCCGAAAGGACTTATGGCTTTAACGTGCTGTATGAAATCGATGATTCCGTGCCCCAGATCTTCACAAGGTATTTTCTTGAGCTCGTCGCCTCAGATTTTGTGCTTTCTGGGTACAGGGTTAAATTCTTTCTGGGCCCTGAAGAGGATCCTCAGATCATAGGAAACGAGCTCAGAATGCTGCTTGGGACCGCGTCGGATTATATAAGCGTTCTTACGATAAACCTGGAAAGCATGAGATATGATCTGAACGCCGTCTACAGCTATATACAGAACGCCTTGCAGTCCGAATCAGCTGTCCTTATTCTGAATCTATCGTCTCTGGAGGAGCTCGCGCTGCGGGATCCAGTTGGATTTGAGAACCTCATGAGAAAGCTTCTGAAGCTGAACATAGGGCAGAGGAGGATAAGCTTCTACTATGGGTACAGCTCCTACAGATCTATTAAAGTTGGATCCAAATACATAGGTGCCAAGAGGGCTCTAATTCTGAAGAACGGCTACCTTTTCTGGAAGAGCCTTAAGCCACCCGGGGAGCTTTACGGTATTAATATAGACATGGGCAGGGGCGAGCTCTCTTTTACCCCGGTGAGGTAAGATGAAGAGAAGCGGACTGGCTAAGGTCATAAGGAACGCGCTAGCAGATTTCGGCGGAGAGACGGTAGTTAAGGCAATTATATGGCACCTGGAGCATACCAGAAACATGACGCTCGAGGACATAATAAACAGGCCGGATGAGTTCGTTAGCTTCCTGAAGGATGTTTACGGAAGCTTTGAGCCCATGATAGAAAGGCATATAATTGATGTTATTGCCAGAACCTATGGAATGCCGCCGGAGAGAACGCTTGAGGATATGCTGAGAAAGCTCAAGGAGCCTCAGAAAGGCTAGAGCTTTAAAGCTCTCGACAGCTTATCTTAAATAGGGGGTCAAGTATTAGTACATAAATGGATTTAAAAGCTGAGGCCTGGGAGCTCCTCCTCAACGTAATAAGGAGGTACGGCAGCGACACCATTCTTCAGGTGGTGCTGTGGCATCTTGAGCACTTCTTCGGCATAACGGAGGAGAACTACCTTAACAATCCTGAAAAGCTCTTAAACGCAATAGAGGAGATTTATGGTTCCGCATCCAAACTGCTTCTAAACGAGTGGTGTCTGGAGCTTCAGGACCTTGGCATTTCATGCAAAAAAGGATTGCTTGATGCGCTGTACAGGATTTCGAACATATAGCTGTTATTCCCTGCGCGCTTGTCCTGCTGCTTATGTCCCAAATAATCAGTCAGTTAAAAAGATACGCTTATATTCCCTCAAAAACATGGTTTGCAGTGATGGCGCTTGAAGGTGCTGGTATGTGACCCGATTGATGAAGAGGGCATAAAGATGCTCAAGGATAGCGGGTTTGAAGTTGATTACAGGCCCACCATAACGTATCAGGAGCTGAAGTCTGTCGTAAAGGACTACGATGCGCTGCTCGTGAGGAGCAGAACCAAGGTTACAAGAGAGATAATAGAGGCGGGCAGGAACCTGAAGGCAATAGGCAGGGCAGGAGTGGGCCTCGATAACATAGACCTTGAGGCGGCAAAGGAAAGAGGCATCAAGGTAGTTAACGCGCCGGAATCTCTGACACAGTCAGTTGTGGAGCTCGTCACAGGGTTCATGGTCGCGCTCAGCAGGTTCATGTGCAGGGCCGATAAGACGATGAAGGAAGGAAAGTGGCTGAAAACGGAGTTCCTCGGCCACGAGCTGTACGGCAAGACCCTC
>JAGDXK010000029.1:18613-22887 GCA_023256405.1 Nitrososphaerales archaeon | reverse complement strand
GGCCAACGCGCTGGGCATGAAAGTGCTCGTCTATGATGTCATAGCCGTTGATGAAAAGACGCTGAAGGAGTTCAACGCAAGACAGGTATCGCTGGAGGAGCTGCTGAGGAGCTCGGACTTCGTCACGCTCCATGTTCCAGGCGGACCGCAGACCTATCACCTAATAGACATTAATAAGCTGAAGATCATGAAGCCTACAGCTTTCATCATCAACACTTCTAGAGGCAACGTTATAAAAGAGGATGATTTAGTATATGCGTTAAAGAACAAAATGATAGCTGGAGCTGCTCTCGATGTGTTCGAAGTGGAGCCACCTACAAACAAGGAGCTTCTTAGCCTTGATAACGTAATTCTTACTCCGCACATAGGAGGCGAAACGGCCGAAGCGCAGAGGCTGGCCGCCACCCTGACTGTTTCGAGATTGATAGAGGCGCTCAGGCAATGAAGAACATGTATGATTACATAAATGAGACGTGGCAGAAGTACTACAAGGAGAAGCCAGAGGAGTACAAGGCATACCTTGTAAAGTGGAGAAGTGAGCCAAGGATCGTAAGGGTGGAGAAGCCGACCAGGCTCGACAGGGCAAGGGCCCTGGGCTACAAGGAGAAGCCCGGGTACGTGGTTGTAAGGATAAGGGTCAGTAAGGGAGGCATGAAGCTACAGAGGCCCAGATCGGGAAGAAGGCAGAAGCATCTTGGCTCCAAGTTAATTTCAGGTCAGAAGTCAAAGGAACAGATAGCTCTTGAAAGGGCTAGGAAGGTATTCGTGAACCTAAGGCCTCTTGGAATATACTACCTAGGAGAGGATGGCAAGTACGTGTGGTACGAGGCGGTGTTCATCGATCCTCAGTTAGTAAAAATTGACAGCAGATAAAGCGGAGAAGGAAGCTTTAGCAAAGGCGTATATTTCAGAGCTTATTGGTGAACCGCTTGATGCTGATGCCGTCAAGCTCCTAAGTTCAAAGGGCTACATAGACAGCAGAAACAGGTTAACCGACAGTGGCAGAAGCAACATAACAGTGGTGATGGCCGGCGGGGTCTTTGATATAATCCACCCAGGCCACGTATACTTCCTGAGGAAGGCCAAGGAGCTTGGGGACGTTTTAGTTGTTGTGGTCGCTAGGGACATCAACGTTCTGAGGTTTAAGGGGGTTCAGCCCATACATAACGAGAGCCTTAGAAGAGAGCTTGTGAGCGCAATCAGATACGTTGATGCTGCGATCCTCGGCGATGAATCTGACCTTATGAAAACCGTAGAAAGGGTAAGGCCAGACATAATAGCGCTCGGCTACGATCAGGTTCATGACGAGAGGTGGCTTGAAGAGGAGTCAAGGAAAAGAGGTCTTAGCGTAAGAATTGTAAGGCTGGACACTCCGTACCCAAACATAAAGAGCAGAAACATAAAATCAGATCCGCGCTTCGGGCAGTTTTAGAGAATATATTTTTAAAAATGAGGCTGGTAGTAATGTTATGAGCCCAGTAAGCATACGCTGGCTTGGCCATGCGGCCTTTCAGCTCAAGCAAGGATCCACGGAGATCCTGATAGATCCATGGCTTACGAATCCCCTGTCGCCAGCTAAGCCCGAGGAGATGAGGCCCGACTACATCGTGGTCACTCACGATCACGGGGATCACCTTGGGGAGGCTATCGAAATATCAAAAAGAACCGGTGCACCGGTGATAGCTGTATATGAGCTGGCCAACTTTATACAGGAGAACGGGGGAAACGCCATTGGGATGAACATAGGGGGCCCGGCGGTCCTGAAGAACGGCGTCAAGGTATATCTGACCCCCGCATTTCACAGCTCAACACATGGATCCCCCACAGGGGCGGTGGTTGACCTAGGAGGGTTCAAGATCTATCATGCTGGAGACACGGGCCTGTTTGGAGACATGAAGCTGATAGGCGAGGTTTACTCGCCAGATCTCGCCCTTCTTCCAATTGGCGGATTCTTTACCATGAACGCGGATCAGGCGGCTATTGCGGTCCAGCTGATAGGCCCCAGATATGCAGCGCCGATGCATTATAACACCTTTGACGTCATAAAGCAGGATCCTTCATATTTTGCCGAGCGCGTTAAGAGGCTCAGGCCGCTCACGGAGGTAATTATACCGAAGCCGGGAGAGTGGATCGAGCTGAAATGACGGAGCTGCTCTATCTGACCGATTCATACCTAAAAGAGTTTGAGGCCACGGTAGTTGAGGATCTTGGGGAGTCAGTGGTGCTGGACAGGACCGCTTTTTACCCGGGAGGCGGGGGACAGCCTAACGACACAGGATATCTTGAAGTTGATGGCGAAAGGCTTGAAGTGTTGAGCGTGGAGAAAGCTGAGAATAAGGTGCTGCACCACGTTAAGCACGAGGAATCGCTGCTAAACGTTAAGGTAAAAGGCGTGATAAACTGGCCCAGAAGATATACCTTTATGAAGTACCACACGGCAATTCATCTAATAGATGCTGTGCTTAGAAACTACTACGGCAAGGCGTTCCTTACAGGCGGTCAGATCTATGAGGATAAGGCCAGGATAGACGTTGACTTTCCTGAGTTAAAGAGGGAGATGCTTCCAGAGCTTGAAACGAGGGTCAATCAGGAAATATCCACTGGAAGGGAGGTTATAGTTAAGTTTCTCAGCAGGGACGAAGCAATGAATATACCAGAAATAGCCCGAACGAAGCCGGGCCAGGAGCTTCTTATGAAGCTGGACGTAGTGAGGGTGGTTGAAATAGTCGGCCTTGATGCTCAGATGGATGGCGGAACACATGTTAGGAACACAAGGGAAATTGGAGCCATAAGGATGGTCAAGTTCGAAAACAAGGGCGCGCACAACAAGCGCATCGAGTTCGTGCTTGCAGGCGGTTTATAATATTTATTGTCCTCGTCACACAAATTTAACATCACGTTTTTTAACACGCGAACTCCTTAAGCTATCCCGTTGAAAATAAGAGATCTCTCCGTAGGTGTAGCAAGGGTTAAGATAGAGGGGTTAGTAACCGAAAAGTCTGAGCCCAGGAGCGTAAAGCTTTGGGATGGCAGGACGGCGAGAGTGGCCGATGTTGAGCTTAAAGATGAAAGCGGCAGCATAACGATGAGCCTCTGGGACGATCAGATAGGAATGGTGAACGTCGGTGACAGGATAATGGTCGTAAACGGTTACGTTGGCAGCTACAGAAAGGAAAAGAGGCTGAGCCTGGGCAGATACGGGAAGATAGTTAAAATCTGAGCAGTATTTTGCCAACGTGCTGTCTCTTCTCCATCCTAATCTGCGCTTTATCGACGTCGTCTGCAGGGAAGACGCTGTCTATTATAGGCTTCAGCCTGCCCCGTGAAACTAGGGTCAGAAGGCTGTACAGATCGCTCCTGGTGCCCAGATAAACGCCTATGAGATCCACGTTGTTTGCATAGAGGGTCCTGATGCTGAAGCTGACCTCCGAGCCAGCGGTCATGGCCATGTTTACGATCCTCCCCCCTCTCTTTACTACCCTCAGCGCAAGCTCAACGAACTTCCCGCCAAGTGCATCAAAGACAACGTCCACGCCTTTTCCGTCAGTCAGTTTCATGACCCTTTCATAAAGCGACTCATCTGGCGACAGGACCTCATCAGCTCCTGCCCTCTTCAGCAGCTCCTTCTTCCAATCGAACGAAGTGGTCGTTATTACATATGAATTTACGGCCTTAGCTATCTGCAGAGCTGCCAGGCCTGCCCCTCCACTGCCGCCAAGCACCAGAAGGGTCTCTCCGCTTCTAAGCCCTGCCCTTGTTATCAACCCATGATAGGCAGTTGTGTAAGCCACTGGAAGCGCGGCGGCGTACTCAAGAGACACGCTGTCAGGAATCCTCAGGACGTTGGCATGTGGAACTTTGACAAGCTCAGAGAAGAAGCCATCGGTGTGCACGCCATACAGCGCACGATAAAAGCAGCTGTTCTCCCTTCCCTGAAGACATCTTTCGCAGGTGCCGCAGAACTTCATAGGATAGAGCAGCACGCGGTCCCCCTTATTAAAGGGCCCATCGCCAGGATCTTCAACTACTCCAGCAAGATCCGAGCCAAATACCCTTGGAAACGGCTGGCCTGGAAGGTCCATGCGTCCCCATATGTCCACGTGATTAACGGATCCAAACTGGGCTTTGACTATCGTATAACCAGGCTCTGGCCTTGGCGGGCTATCCTCCACTCTACGGATTACATCCACCCCGCCGGGTCTTTCATATACGAATTTCTTCATAATCCATCGCTTTAATTTAGGTACAGGTGAGCATTTAAATATAGCTCACCT
>JAGDXK010000029.1:4037-18603 GCA_023256405.1 Nitrososphaerales archaeon | reverse complement strand
AATCTAGGCGATGAATTACGTTCCGCCTTCAAGGCTGGCTGAGCTGGAGGAGTCAGCTACGCTTAAGGCTTCTGAGAAAGCAAACCAGATGATAGCTAGCGGATTGAAGGTCTACAAGCTTGACGTGGGAGAGCCGGACTTTCTCACGCCAAGGAGGATAATAGACGCAGCCTACCGCGCCATGCTTGATGGCTACACTCACTACGCGCCATCAGCTGGAATGCCTCAGCTGCGCTCTGCTATAGCAGAGAAGTACGGCGTCAGGATGTCAAACGTTCTGATAAGCCCCGGCTCAAAGCAGGCCCTCTTCTATGCGCTCTACTCCATTCTTAACCCGGGAGAGGAGGTTTTGATACTCAACCCAGCATGGCCAAGCTACAAACAGATCGTCAAGCTTGCAGGAGGGGTTCCAGTTGAGATTGATACAGGAAGTGGATTTCTGCCTGATTCATCAGAGCTGAGGAAGAGGATAGGAAGGAAAACCAAGGCGCTGATAGTTAACTCCCCCAACAATCCCACAGGAGCTGTGTATGACGAGAAGACGGTTAAGGAGCTGTCGGATCTTGCAAGGGAGAACAACCTGTTCATTATAAGCGATGAAATTTACGACAGGCTAGTCTACGAAGGGGATTACATTTCCTTCAGGAAACACATGAAGTATGAGGACGGTCTGATACTTGTGAACGGGTTCAGCAAAGCCTATGCGATGACGGGATGGAGGCTTGGATACGTGATAGCCGATGAGAAAATAGTAAAGGAAATGGCAAAGATCCAGGGCCACACGGCCACGTCGCCTTCCACCTTCGTTCAGATCGCAGCTGTTACTGCGCTCAGGGAATGTGAGGAGGACGTAAGGAAAATGGTCTCGGAGTTCTCTGAAAGAAGAAAGATTATCATAGAAATGCTGGACAGGAAGGGGATAGAGTACTCAAGGCCACGGGGGGCCTTCTATTTCTTCATCGACATGTCAAAGTACATAAAGGGGGTTGATCCAGCAGAGTATCTCCTTGAGAAGGCAAGGGTGAGCGTTACCAGCGGTTCCGGCTTTGGAGATGGATACAGGACGTACATCAGGATCTCCTACGCAACTTCAAGAGACACTATAATAGAGGGCATGAACAACATATTCGCGGCAATTGGAGTTTAACTTTGTTGCAACGACATACAGGAACCTGAAAAAGGAGCTGGAGGACGAGCTTCATAGGCTCCTCAGTGATTTTGAGCCGATCGAGTTTATAAGCCTCAGCCTCAACAGCGTGGTAGCTGGAAGGCTGAACGGAGACCCCGTAGAGGCCTCCAGAAGGCTCTACAGGGCGGCGTACTCGGACCCATGGTCAGTAAGGAGAGTTCTGAGGTTTATACCTGTACAGATCAACTGCAGAGCGGATGTGCGTGAAATGGCTAAAAGAGCATCAGAGCTTCTCTCTGCTCTTGGCAGCGATGAAACTTACAAGATCGAGGCTGAGCTCAGGCTCACAAGGCTAAGGTGGGGAGAGATAATAAGCGCGATCGCTAGCTCTGCAAAGGCAAAGGTGGATCTGAAGAAGCCAATGTATCTTCTGGTAGTTGAAATTCTTGGAGAGGACTGCGGAATGTCGCTTATAAAAAAGGAGGATCTCTTCAGAAGTCTTGATGCCAAGCTAGCGGGAAGCTACTTTCCCTAGCTTTCAGCATGACGCGATTTTCACCCTGAAGATGGATCCGCGTTGGAGTTTCCGTAAACGGTTTTATATGTGAATTTTCAAGAAAGGCTATAATGGGACGTGACGAGGACGAGGAGAACATCTACGATGAGATAACGGAGAACCTAGACTACTATACCGGAACCGAGGAGGGAAGGGCTCAGCTAATAGAGGAGCACAAGAGGAGGGAGAAAAAGTTCATCGAGGAGCTCCTAAAGTACTTCAGGCCTCAGAGAGATGTAATCTGGATGAGCTCGTACTGCAGGAACTGCATTTACTTTGTTGATAAAGGAGGCGCCGTTGCAAGGTGCGAGCTGAACGACAGCAAGCTTGTTAAGCCTTTTCATGGAACAGCTATCTGGAAGGTCATTAAGGACGTCGCTTCAGGGGTAACCACCTTGGAAATTGAGGAAATAAAGTGGGACGAGAAATGGCTGAACAAGGCAAACGAAGAAATTGAAAACGCCATGAGAAACATAAACAGCGGAAGGCCCTACGAATGTTACGTCCCGAGGAGAGGTTCTCAGTACCGATAGCTTTTGCTCTAGGAGAGCTGTCATCAAAAATTATTAAGCTATAAATTTATAAGCTAGAAATAAAAGGAAACTATAAGAAAATAAATGCTCTTCTGGAGAAAGAAACAGCAGAGCAAACCCCAGAGCGAAGAGGATGAAGTTCAGTCCATAAACGTTCAGTTTGTGGACATAAAGAAGATCCAGGGTCTAGAAAACGTCTACGTTGGAATAGCTGTCGATCAGCAGGGAAACTACGTGTATTACGTAGTTGAGCCTTCCCTGAACGCCTTCGAGATCAAGCTCATCGAGGACGTGAAGAGCTACCTCTTCGAGAAGATGACATACCTGCCAGATGAGCCTCCGGAGAGGACATGGGAAAGAATGAAGGAGCTGATAGACGCAAGGCTCAAGGAGCTCAGGGCCACAGAGAAGAGGCAGAAGGTCTACTACTACATAAGAAGAGATCTTTTAGGATATGGAAAGATAGATGTCATGCTGAGAGACGAGGAAATCGAGGACATCTCCTGCAACGGCCCTAACATTCCGATTTATGTCTGGCACAGGTTTTACGAGAGCATACCAAGCAACGTTATGTTCACCAGCAAGGAGGAGCTGGATTCGTTCGTGATGAAGCTTGCTTACAGGAGCGGCAAGGCCATCAGCTTCTCAACCCCAATGCTTGACGCCTCCCTGCCTGAAGGGCACAGGATACAGATAACGCTCGGAGGTGAGGTTTCAGGAAGGGGCACAAACTTCACTATAAGAAAATTCAAGACCGACCCAATTACGATAATCGACCTGATCAACTTCGGCACGATCTCCCCGAAGCTCGCTGCATACCTCTGGATAGCTATAGAGCACAAGCTGTCGCTGTTGCTTGCGGGCGGAACTGCTAGCGGAAAGACAACCACGCTCAATGCACTGACAGTCTTCATTCCAATCAACTACAAGGTTGTCACAATAGAGGATACCAGGGAGCTCAACCTTTACAGGGAAAATTGGATCTCAAGCGTCACCAGAGAGGTCCAGACCTCCTACGCGCAGAATATAACCCTGTTTGACCTCCTCAAGGAAGCGCTTAGGCAGAGGCCGGACTTCATAATAGTGGGGGAGGTCAGGGGCGAGGAGGCTTTTACGTTGCTCCAGGCAATTGCAACTGGGCATGGAGGACTGTCAACAATTCACGCTGAGACCGTTGAGGGCGTCATAGAAAGGCTATCAACAAAGCCTATGAACATTCCAAAGGACTTCATCGCAACAACTCTGAACATGATAGGAATGCAGCTGAGGGTTAGCTACGGAAAGAAGATCACGAGGAAGCTGATACAGCTTTCAGAAATAGTTGGCTATGACAGCAAGAACGACATGATAATATTCAAGGACTCTTTCAAGTGGGATCCCAAGACGGATGAAATCAAGTACACAGAGGAGAGCAGGGTAGCCCAGCTGCTTGAGGAGAGATATGGGATTTCCCGCGAGGAGTTTGAAAGGGAGCTTCAGAGAAGGGAAACCTACCTCAGATGGATGGCAGCAAAGGGGATAAGACACATCAACCAGGTAACTGAGATGATCAACTCATACAGAAGATCGCCGGAGGAGAGCTATTATCTCGCCTTTAACGAGCTAATGAGCTTTGAGGGCTCAGAAAAACAGCTAGTTTAAGATCTCCGTTATCCTCCCTATTCCTCTGGCCTTACCCTCCCTGAATATAAAAGTATCTCCCTCCCTGACTACCACTGGCCTGTATTTGAACTGAAAGACAGCGCTTCCGAACTCTCCGGTTTTGAGGTATGGTGGCTCCGAGCTTATGATCTTCGCAGTCTCCTTGACAGTGTTGACCTGCACGACGGGCTCGTAGCCAGCCTTTATCAGGGTTGGGTGATGGAGAACCCTAATGTCGGCCCTGAACCTCCAGGTAGGTCTGGCGCTCTTGAGATCGGTCAGAACCATGCCGCTTCTGATTTCTTCTGGCTCGACCCTGCTGAGCGCTATCGTGACGTAATCTCCGGCGTATGCCGTTTCAACCGGAACTCTGCTCTTGTATATTGAAGTTATCATCACTTTTCTGAATGTTCCATCCTTCATGGGGCCCAGGAACATCTCCTCTCCCTCCTTGACGCTTCCTGAGCTTATGAGCCCGCTCACTACAGGTCCAACCCCGGTAACCCTGAATATGTCGTCAATGTAAAGCAGAAATCCCTTTGAGATCTTATCCTCCCAGCTCATCCTCCTTGGGAGAAAGTTCAGGAACTTCTTGAGGAGGTCCAATCCCTCTCCTGTCTTATTTGACACGAAGAATATAGGGGTGATCCTTCCGTTGGCCACGTTCTTTGAGGCCACTATCAGATCCGAGTCATCCTTCACGAAGAATGGTATTTTGTCTACGCCGGGCATCTTCAGCAGCTTCACCACCTCGTTAACCGCCATTTCCGCAACAGGCTTGGGGGCCATGTCTATCTTGGTAAACACGATGATTATCGGTATCTTAAGGGCCACAGAAATTCCAAGATGCTCCCTGAACGTGCCTATTGGCCCGCTGCTCAGGGAGACGACTAGCATGTTATAATCGGGAAGGTTTCCCATTATTCCCTTAAGCGTGGTCTTGAGGTATTTCTCGTGGCCAGCAAGGTCTATCAGATGTATGATCTTGTTGCTTCTCAGGTAGATTTCAGCCTCGTTATAGCTCTGAAGCATGTCGTTAACAAGCCTTCCTTCTGAGTCATATCCAAGTATGTGTACCGATACCGATGACGTTCTTCTCATCTTGATCTCATGAAGGTACCTCGCTACAAGCGACATGGCGTAGCCATTACCGTTATCCAGGGTGGAGAACGCAAGAACGCCTTTGAGCGTTGACTTTCCAGCGTCGACGTTGCCCAGCAGGGCAACTGAAACTTCAACTGGCGGATAGTTTCTGCTTCGCCTCAGGTAGACTTCCGCGACAGCCCCCTTCTCACCAAGGACAGTCCTGATTATCTGCATGCTTGCTCCGGCCTTCTGGGCGATTATTTTCAGGTTTTCTATCGACTTCATAAGCTCCTCGTCGCTCAGTCCAACTGGCTCGCCATCATCTGAGAGCCCCAAAATGTAGAAGGCCTCCCCGTGACCTTCATTAAGTCTGTAGAGCATCTGGGCCGCAAGTCTCTCCGCCTTTTCCTCGTTGAGCCTGTCAAGTAAAAGCTTATATTCTATGTTCCCCGACTCGCTCTCCCTGTCCAATTTTTATATCGTTAGCTTTCTATAAGAGTCCGTAAGTATTAAGGATTTTCTCCAACTTTCCTCCGCGTACTTTCTGTGATGGGGTCTGACCTCGCCCACTATCTTAGCTGGATTGCCCATGACCAGGCTGTTCTCCGGAACTATCATGCCCTGAGGCACCAGGCTTCCAGCTGCAATGAAGCTGCCCCTTCCTATTCGTGCGTTCTCAAGTATTATCGTGCCGGCTCCTACCACGCTTTCATCCTCGACAACAGCTCCCTCTATTATAGCTCCCTTTCCAACAGTAACCTTTCTTCCTATAACGCACGAGGATTCATCCGGCTTGATCAGGGCGCCCTCTAGAATCGTGCTGTATTCACCGACCTCGATCGAGCTGGTGTCCCCACGTAGCACGGCATAGAACCACACGCTTCCGCCTTCCTTTATTCTCACGTCGCCTATTATTAGAGCGTTTGGAGCAACGTAGCTGGAGGGATGCACGAACGGCTTCTTTCCCTCTATCTCGATCAGTGCCATGTTAAATTCTTAATAGCAGCATCTAAATTAATATAATCATAAAAAAACTCGGCGGGTGGAAGCATGCTGAGCCTTGAGGAAATTCAGGAGCTCATAAAAAGCTTCCCAGATCAATCTCTAATAGAGGTAGGCTGCCACGTAAAGAGGATCAGCTATGACTTCTGTTTCAGAGATGTGGCCATTTTCCCATCGGATCTGCAGCCAATGATATTCGATGAGAAAAAAAGGATAATCGTCTTTGGGATAAAGGAGCCTGGAACGCTCGACTACGACAGCAGACCCATTTACGACCCACAGCTGAGGTACGGTCTTGCAGTTGCCGGTGACAGGAAAGGCTTTCTGAGAGAAAAGGCAAGGTCGGCCGTACTGAGATCGCTTAGCTATCTGAGCTATTCGAGCTCAGGCGCCTTCTTTTATGCTTCGGCTGCGAGTCTTCTTGATGCGGTTGCTGCCATAGGGGGATCTACGATAAGCCCCTCGCACTTCTTCACCCAGATAAACTTTGCGAACTCTGAAATTGCAAACAGGCTGCTGGCGATCCTTGAGCCCGATGCTAACATAGGGGAAATTCTGGCCCACAGGCTTGACGTTCTTGCCTCCTATCAGGAGAGAGGAAGATCGGAGATCACACTGAAGAAAGCATCGGGGTTAATATCAAACAGCAAGGGTCTGGAGGCCAGCATATTCTTCTTCCATGAGTATGCGAAACTTGGGGCAGAGAGGATTCAGCGGGCTGGCAGGGAGCTCATGTTCGGAGAGGTTGAGTCTAAAAAAATGACCCAGCTAAAGGAAATTATAATGGATCTGGTGGGCCTTATTAAATGACCCTTACTCTGTCCCTAAGAAGGGATCCGCCCTCCTCCTCGTAAAGGTCCTCAAGCTCCTGCTTCTTCCTTGCGAGATAGTACTTTCCATCAGAGGCTCTGTAGACCACTGCAGGCTTCACTTGGCTGTGGAATGGCATGTTGAAAACTAGCGAGTAAGCTCCAACGTTCTTGATAAGGACCAGCTTTCCCGGCTCAGCGCCATCCAGCTTCGATTCTGGACCAACCTGGAAGACATCCATCGAATCACAGAGCCTTCCGGCGACTATTGGCTTCTCTTCGTTGCTCTCCTTTCCGCCCACCACCTCCAAAGGATAGACCTGCTGAAGGAGAGCTATATCAAGCAGGTAGTGATATCCGGCATCGAGGTAGATTATCTTCTTTGTTCCATAGTACTTGGTGTTAACTATCCTTGAAACCATGACCGTTGACTCTGCAACTATGTATCTGCCAGACTCAACAGCCAGCGTGAAGAAGTCCCCATTAACCTCAACCAGCTCGTTGATTTTACCAATAATCGTGCTCGCTATCTCCTCTGGCGTTGGGACCTTAACCCCGTAATTAACTGGCGTTCCCCCGCCAAGGTCCAGAAAGCTGATCTTGAACTCCCTTTCCTTCTTTATCTTCAGAATCAGCTGCTTTATCTTTTCCAGTGCCTGCAGATAAGCGTTGGGATCCTCGAGTTGGGATCCCAGATGGAAATGAAATCCTCCAAACTTAACACCCGGCTCATCCAGAAGAATCTTCACCATCTTGTATGCTGACTCCGGGTTGGATCCATTAAGCGGAACGCCAAACTTGCTTACCTTCATAGCCGACCTTACCTCAGCTCTTACCTGAACCTCTGGGTTAACTCTCACGCTGATCTCCGGAACCACATTGAGCAGCCTTCCTGCCTCAATCGCGTTGTACATTCCTCTTATAGAGCTTACAACGATCCTCCTGACTCCCTTGGACATTACCTCCCTGTATTCGCTCTCGGTCTCAGTCACACTTGTGTAAATGACGTTTTCTGGACTGCCTCCGGATTTTAACAGAAAGTAGAGCTCCTCCACGGAGGTAACGTCAAAATGGCTTCCCACTCTGCTCAGGAAGTTCAGAATAAACGGGTTAAAGTTCGCCTTAACCGAATAGGCGACGATCACGTTCCCCTTATACACCGAGTACGCGCTCTTAAGCCGTTCGTAGTTTCTTGCTATTGTTCTTTCGTCCGTGAGGTAATACGGTGTTCCAACCTTTTCCGCAAGGTAGTTCAGGACCTGTTCATCATAAGTAGGTTGTGAAAACGCGGTTTTCTCTTCTTTGAATAGCAGACTTCCTTTTTCCATTTTTGTGATTTGTTATATCCTTTCTAAGCTCTCTTTTTAAATTTAACTCTAAATAATTTCAACCTTTTGACCTGATCAAGGTTAGTTTGTTAAAATAAGTAAACAAAAATTAAAATGCCGTTTTCTAACCTGCTGCAGTCACGGGAACGTATATGTACCTTCCGCTCACTCCTCCAACGATCTTCAGATATCCCTTAGCCCTGAGCTGCTCGAGGAAGTCCTTGGCCACGCTGACCTTAACTCCGAGGGTTTTGGAAATCTGATAAGGAGTGACGTATGGCATTGTCCTTATGACGTTCATTACCTCTGCATCTGTGAGCGTCATTATGAACTCGGATTTCGACTTGGTCTTCTCTTCAGCTGGCTTCTTCTCCTTCTTCTTCTCCAGAGCGCCCATCTTCTTTAGCTCTTCTCTCATCTGTTCCTTCTCCATCGCTGCCAAAGTCTTCTTTTTGTTACCTCCCATGTTTTTTCATCTGCTGATGAAAGTTAATAAAGCTTTTCGTTCTATTGGGCTCTTACAATCAGTGAAAGCCTCGACTTTCAGGGCGGGGATAAGGTCAGCTCTGCTGAGATGTGTAAGTTAGGTATTTCGCGGACAGCTTTGCCCAGCTTGTGGTCGTTATAATATTTGTAAGCAGAATTATAAGAGACGTAAGCGTCATTATATAGTGTGACATCGGAAGGGAGTAGTAAAGGGCAAGTGATGCAAGGACCGCAGGCGTAAGTCCCTGTGAGAGCATAACGTAGTAGGCAGGCCTGAGCTCTGCATTATTGATGGATATCATCACCGCAATAAACCTGGACAGTAAAAGGATCCCGAGAAGCGCCGCTAGATAAAGGTAGGTCAGAAGGTCCAGAAGCTTGTCTATGAAAAACACAAGGCCTATGAAGAAAAAGAAGTAGGTCCTGAGGAAGAATGTTATCTCCTTCTGAAATGTCTTTATGTAGTTAACCTGCATGTCTATGATCTGCTCATCGGTCTTTCCTCCGAGCACCTTGAGAAAGGTCTTGTTGTTCATCAACACGGCTCCGAAAGTAAGCACGCTCAATATTGCGCTTCCGTTTATCAGCGAGACAAAGGCATAGATGGCAAGCGTGTAACCTATTGTGGCTATGTAGAAGTACTCCTCTGCCCAGAACATTCTTGTGAAATCTATCCAGACGATTGCTGCAACGAACCCTATCACTATGCCAATGCTTATCTGCGCAATAACCGAGCTTATGATGCCCTCAAGACCGCTCACGTTAAATGGAACATGCTGAAGATAGGAGTTCAGCCCGAAAGTGAAGAGCACAATGAGCAGCACGCTGTTCAGACTCGCTTCCAGCGTAACGTTGGCGAAAAATTCATCGTTCTTCAAGGATTTTGCCAGATACGGAACTATCGCTGTGGTTGTTTCGCCTCCAACTACCGTGGCCAGAAAGAACGAAGAGTAGCTGCTCCAACCAAATAAGTACTTGAATATGACGAATACGAGGAGTATTGAGAACCCCACGTAGATGATTGTTCTGAGTCCGGCGCTCCTGCCCTGCGAAATAAGATCTTCAAATTTGAAGCTCATTCCCAGCTCGAGCATGATCATCGCGAGCGTTAGCTGGGAGACGTAAGGCAGAATTGGCAGTATCAGGGATAGCTTAAAGACGTTCAGAACAGGCCCTAGAAGAATTCCGATCATAATCAGAAAGATGTATTCCGAGAAGCCGGTTCTCCTGAAGAATATCTCTCCAAAGAATCCAATGAAGATCAGGCTAGCGGTAATTACAAAGATCGTGATATAGGAAAGCAGCGAGCTCATTCGATTGGTTTTTAAGCGCCTTTGTATTTAACTATTTAAACAATGGATAGAATAAAGGCGGCGGAGCTTCTCAAAAAACACAGAATATGCGACAGATGCCTCAGGCGGTACATAAAGGATGTAGCTCGGGCGGATCTCATTGAAGCCAGAAGGAACAGAGCTCAGTGTGAAACGTGCAGAGGAATATTCTACAGCAGGGACCTCAAGAACCTGCTGATCAGAAGGCTAAGCGAATACGATTTCAGGACCTTTAATGTTGGCATAAGGCTGCCCGAGGCCTGTGAGGAAGCTGACAGGAGCATAAGCATAGAGCTCGGACTTGTTGATTACCTTCCAGTAAGATCGGCAGCCTCGGACTACTTCAGAAGATACATATCAAGAAAGATGAATGTGAGGGTGAGCAGATCGCCTGAAATAAACGTTGTTATTGAGTTCGATGGCTCCTCAAAAAACGTAATCGTCTTCGAAAGAAGGGCAATTTACAGGCTAAATGTGGCCAAGAGCAGAGGTTCAAGACTTCAGGCCTCTCCCTGCAGCAGCTGCGGGGGAAGGGGGTGCGAGCTCTGTCGCTGGACTGGAAAGAGCAGGGATGATTCCCTTGAGTCTTATCTTCTTTTTGAGCTGCCCGAGAGGTTATCCTCCTCAGTGCCAAAGATAATCTGGCCGCTAAAGGACATGCCAGAGCTCACGTCGTCAGGGGTAGGATATCCGGTGTACGTCATTTTTTCGTCCATAAAGAAAAGGAGGACGGCGCCACTTATAATAGACGAAGAGCCCGTCAGCGGAATCAGGATACTCAGCGTCTACTCAGTTTCGGCGCCTCTCTCCCTGCACAGACCGTTCACTCTGGACGTCAGCCTCTGTGTTGAGACGTCAGACGGCTGCACCAGGGAATTGGTCAGATCGTTCGAGCGGACAGGCGAGCTGACCTTTATTGGTCAGGATAGCGGAAAAACATGGAAAAGAAGGCTTGAGCTTTTGAAGGATCGATTTGCTGAAGGGTGTTGCTTTACTGGCAGGATGGAAAGCGGCATTAACCTCTACAGCGTCCTTGGCATCAAAAGCTCCTCCAGGGATAAGAGGCCACTGAACTACCTAGCTGCTTCAGGATCCATCAAGTCATTTACCTTGGAGATTTTCAGGGCCAGCCTGCCGGATTAGAGTGTTAATCTGTCCCAGGCAGATGTACATGGCCTCCTCAGTCCTGACCGTCTTGACCTTCTGACCTTCTATCATGTTAAGCCAGACCCCCAGCCTCTTTTGCTCATCGTTAAGCATCTCCTCAAGCCCTCTTTTTGGCGATCCAAAGAAAACGTCAACTCTTCTGATATTCTTTAGCGACCCCTTCAGCCATTCCCATTCCCTGGAGATGGGATTGCCTTCGCGGGAAGTGAATATTATAATACCATTCTGTGAAGAAGCCTTATCCAGAGCCTGCTTAATGTTGTATAGCTTTCCCACCTTGAACCCTGAATAATCGTTATATGGATGTTTGATTGCGTAAAGCTCTCCTCTTTCCCTAATGAGCTTTATCGAAACGATCATGCCCTTTTCGATCTTCTCCCTCGATCTTAGCTCAACAGGTCTTTCTAGCCCTGTCTCCACGTAGAACTTTCCGTTTTTTTCTATAACATACCCAAACCTGATTTCGTCTTCCTTGGAGATTACGTGACTTGGTATGTTGAGAGGTGGGAGAAACCCCACGTACTTGAACTCATCTTTTATCGGAACGGCTGCCTTTCTTAGGTAAGGAGGTATAAGAAGATAGTTTAAGATCGATGCAAAGAGCTCCAGATCCTCGTGCTTTCCATGCATATCATCGTGGTATATGTTAAGCTCGTCCACCCCGAATATGGCCGCAGCTCTTGCTACGAGTCCCACCTTCTCTGTTTTGCTGAGAAGGCCTGCACGCTCGCTCAGTATCGAATCCGGCACATATACTGCTAGCTTCATCTGCTGTTCGCCTTACTAACTTTTGTAATTCTGCCTTCTTATAAGCGTCCGGCTATAAAAGCTTAAAAAAGCTACCCCTGGAAATATTTTTTCAAATGGATGAGCTGTTAGAAAAGGCGTCGCTTGCTAGAAAGGCCTGGTATCAGCTCTCGAGGACAACGGATCCTGTAAGAAGAAGGGCACTTGAAGCTATGGCCAGCGCAATAATCGAAAGACAGGACTTCATTCTTGAGGCGAACAGACTGGACGTTGAGAACTACAGGAAAGCTAGAGGAGAGGATACTCTCCTGGACAGGCTTGTTCTTAACGAAAAGAGGCTAAGATCAGCAGCGGATGGCCTGAGAAAGGTTGCAAACCTTCCTGATCCGATAGGCGAGGTGGTCGAAGGATGGACAACCGTGCATGGTCTCAGAATCTACAAGGTGCGCGTTCCACTCGGAGTAATTGGAGTGGTGTATGAGTCAAGGCCAAACGTAACCATTGACATAGCAGGCCTGGCAATAAAGTCAGGCAACGCCGTTCTTCTTAGAGGCGGATCCGAGGCTATTAACTCCAACAGGGCAATAGTAAACGTTATGCGGGAAAGCCTCGAGGGCATAATTGATAAAGATGCCATTCAGCTCATAGAGAATACTGACAGGTCCGTAGTGGACAGGATGCTGAGGCTAAACGGCTATCTCGACCTTATAGTTCCCAGAGGCAGCGCCGCTTTTATAGAGTACGTAAGAAAGAACGCCACGGTGCCAGTAATAGAGACAGGGGCAGGAAACAACCACATATTCGTAAACTACGATGCAGATCTGGACATGGCAACGAGGATCATAATAAACGCCAAGGTACAGAGGCCGGCAGTTTGCAACGCTGTAAGAAAGGTTCTGATACATGAAAAGATAGCCGAGAGATATCTGCCAGTTCTAGTTCAGGAGCTGAGAAAGTACAACGTCAGAATAAAGGGCGATGAAAGGGCCCGCGCGATAGTCCCTGACCTGGAGGCCGTTACCGATGAGGACTGGAACACAGAGTACATGGATCTGACTCTGGCAGTAAAAATAGTGAGCTCCGTTGAAGAGGCTGTTGAGCACATAAACAGACACGGCACAAAACACTCAGAGGCGATCATCACGAACGATCTGAAAGATGCCCAGTACTTTACGTGGAACGTGGACGCAGCGTGCACGTACGTTAACGCCTCCACCAGATTCACAGACGGCGAGCAGTTTGGCTTTGGCGCCGAGGTCGGCATAAGCACCCAAAAGCTTCATGCGAGGGGGCCAATGGGCATCAAGGAGCTGACTACAACGAAGTATATCATATACGGAGAAGGACAGGTAAGGGAAATTTGATGGACTTATTCCACGGTTACCGACTTGGCAAGATTCCTCGGCTTGTCGGGATCAAGCCCCTTGAGCGCCGCTGAGTAGTATGCGAGAAGCTGAAGCGGCAGGACGTAGAGTATTGGGCTCAGCAGCTCATCCACTTCTGGGATTCCTATGAAATAATCAGAAACCTCTCTGAGCTCCCTGTCGTTCTCAGTTCCGAGCGTTATTATCTTTGCTCCTCTAGACTTTATCTCCATAACGTTACCGAGGATCTGCTTTCTTGAGGAATCGTTGGGAGCAATAAATATTACAGGCGTGTTCTTCTCTATCAGAGCTATCGGACCATGCTTGCTCTCGCCTGCTGAAAAGGCGCTGGAAGGTATGTATGCTATCTCCAGCATCTTCAGCCTGCCCTCGAACGCGGTCGCCGTGTTTATTCCTCTGCCTAAGTAGAATATGTGATGCGAATCCTTCAGCATCTCTGCCACCTCCTTTGCCTTTTCGTCGGAATTCTTGAGAACCATTTCAGCAAGCCTCGGTATCTGTCTTAGAAGCTCCAGCTTTTTCTGATATGTCTCATCATCAATCTTGTTCCTTTTTCTTGATATTTCCAGAGCCAGCAGCATATGTACAAGAAGCTGGGAAGTGTATGTTTTGGTTGCAGCCACGCCTATCTCGGGTCCAGCCTGTTGAACTATATATAGCCTTACCAGCCTTGTTATCGTTGAGCTGACCACGTTTGTTATGGCCATCACGGTGCTTGCCTTCATCCTCGCATAGCTCGCGACCCTGAGAACGTCGGCCGTCTCGCCCGACTGTGACACGAGAAGGAGGGCAACATCGGGATCAAGCGTGCTACCGTACTGCTGTATGAACTCGCTTGCTACGACGGGAATTGTTGGGAGCCCTGCAAGCTTTGAGTACATGTAGCTTCCTGCTAGACACGAATGGTACGATGTTCCAGCACCTACCAGAAAGTTAACCCTGGCACGGTTCATAAGTTCTGCAACCGCTTCAAGGTACGGCTTCTGAACGTTAAGCGTGTAGTAGAGGGAGGTGGGCTGCTCGTATATCTCCTTCAGCATGTAGTGTGGATATCCGCCCTTCTCAACCATCTGAGGCCTTATGTCAACTACGATCGGTTCTCTACTGACCGGCCTCATATCCGGAAGCGAAAATAACTTATAATCTACTGCAGTTATAACAGCCATTTCATTGTCCTCAAGGGGTATCACTTTGTTGGTTTTATCAACGAAGGCTACCGGATCCGATGCAGCGTAGTTGCCATCCACCCCCACGCCAACATACAGCGGGCTCTCCTTCTTAATCAGAACCACTTTGTCGGGCTCCTTAGAGTACAGGATTGCAAGAGCGTATGAGCCGCTCAGCCTTTTTACGGCCTCGGCACAGG
>JAGDXK010000029.1:2693-4027 GCA_023256405.1 Nitrososphaerales archaeon | reverse complement strand
TTGTCAATTTCATCCTCAACAAGATGCGCAACCACCTCGGTGTCGGTCCTGGATCTGAACTCGTGTCCTCTGTCGATCAGCATCGCCTTAAGCTCCATGAAGTTTTCAATAACGCCATTATGTACTACTGCGATCTGATTCTTGCAGTCTGTCTGTGGATGGGCGTTGGTTACCGTGGGATATCCGTGTGTGGCCCATCTGTTGTGCGCTATTCCTACAGTCCCTTCGAGCGACTCGAAGTTTACCTGTCTATCGACCTCCTCAAGCTTGCCTACACCTTTTTTAATCTGAAGCTGTGTATCACTTATCGTGGCCATTCCTGAGGAGTCATAGCCGCCATATTCAAGCCTCTTGAGCCCGATCTTTAATATAGGGCTGACTTTACCCTCTTTCAGCACGGCTGCAAATATTCTGCACATGATGCCACTGCTTAATTAACTTTAATAAAACGGTATAAAGCTTTTTATGGATGCATTTTTCGAAGATGGCCGCTCATTTCATTTAGTGAAAGCCTCGCTCTTTCAGAGTGGGGAGGAGATCAGTGAACAGCTCCCGTTAAAGGGGGCTACCCCGAGAGCTCAGTAGCCCTAATCCGAAGAGCGAGGAAGTGTCTGATGAGATATTGACGCTTGGTTTATAAGAGCAGCTTGATAACGTTCTCTGAAAGCCTTTGAACACAGAGCGTCGGCGCAAAAAGGCTCTGGATATATCCTTATCACTTGGATTCGAGGGGCTTATAGCGACGCGCGCATTTAACATATACTATTTAACTGGCTTCTGGGGAGCAGGGATCTTCCTGATGAAACAGGATAAAGCTGAGCTGCTTGTAAGCAAGCTCGAGTACGATCGAGCTTATGCATCATCGGATGTCGAAGTACAGGCATACCAGCCATCAGAGCTTACAGATCTTATAGCCTCTTTCTTCGGCAGCGCTAGGGTTGTCATAGACAGGGCTGAGGCCAGCCTGTACAGCTCAATAAAGCAGAAGGTCAACGTGGAAACAAGCGATGTGCTTGAAAGAGCAAGAGAAGTAAAGTTCGCGGACGAGCTGGAGGCAATAAAGGGCGGCGGCAGGATTATGGACGCAGTATATGAAAGGGCGCTTGAAAGCGTAAGGGAAGGGATGAGGGAGAGAGAGCTTTATGCGATTATAGTTAAGGAGATCATCGAGAACGGCGGAGACGTCATAGCTTACGAGGACACCATCGGCACCGAAATAGTTGCCTTTGGAGAGAACACTTCATACCCTCACTATTCACCTCCATCAGATAGACGGCTCAGGGAAGGTGATCCTATCCTGCTTGACTTGACCTTGAGATTCAATGGTTATGTGG
>JAGDXK010000029.1:0-2683 GCA_023256405.1 Nitrososphaerales archaeon | reverse complement strand
AAATAGATCTTGCTGTCAGGGAGCACTTTGGAGCTGAGAGGGACCGCTTTAATCACTCTCTGGGACATGGGGTTGGGCTGGAGGTTCATGAAAAGCCATACATATCGTACAGAAGCGAGGACGTGATATCCGAGGATCAGGCATTGACGATAGAGCCAGGCCTTTACTATGCAGGGAAATATGGAATACGGATCGAGGACACACTTATAATAGAGGACACGCCGGTCAAGATCTTCAGAAGTCCCACCGATCTTCTGATCGTTTGATCAGGTAAAGAACTTCTTTGTGTTGCCGAGGGCTTTGTATGTTATCGGTCTGACCGTTACAAGCTGTGGAAGATTGTTTACCACTTTCCCTATTACGAGGCATCTCCTTGCAGGCAGGCCCCTCACTATGTTTTTAACCGTGTCGGAGTCCACAGTTGAGGCCTGCGAGATCATTTCAAGGTCCTTCTCGTTTATGAAGTTAAAAAGAAAGATGTTATCAGCCTGTCTGTAGACCATCGGATCAAGCGAGTCCGGCTGGTTCGTTATGAACGTGATGTAGATACCAAAGTGCCTCATCCTGGTAATCGCATCCTCCCAGTATGTTTCCTCAAAGTACAGATGAGCCTCCTCCGCAAATACAAAAACTGGAGGAATCTCGTTCTCCTCCAGGAGACTTATCAGCTTAGAAAGCATTATCTGCACGAGCATCCTCCTTGATAATGGAGTAAGCTTGGCCATCTGAATGATGAACGCCGCGCCTTTTTGTCTGGAAAGTATGTTGTTCTTGATGTCAAAGTTGACATAGTCGGAGTTGGCGAACAGCCTCGTAGAAATCAGTGAGTAATACCTTGACATCAGCGCTTCTTTCACCATTTCGTTGTTTCTGTATTCAAGGATCTTTGAGTACAGATTTCCAAAGGTGAGGCTGGATTGCTCACTCATCGAGTCCCATATCTTTAAAAACTCCCTGACGGTTATTGCGGGCGTATCGAGGACGTGGGTCAGAATCTCAGTGAAAACCCTCTTTCCCAGATACTTAAGCGTAAAAACCAGGTTGTTGCCCGGCTCTAGAACGACGATCCTGTCGTAGATGTCTGAGAAGTTTCCGTTCTCATCATATGCGATGCCACTGTACTCATTGTTGAGATCAAAAACAAATACGTAAGCTCCATATTTGACCAGCTCAGTTAAAAGGAGCTTTGCAAGGTGCGACTTTCCTGACTCCTTTTTGCCAGTTATTATGGTAAGTGACCCGTCAAGGTCGGCCGCATCGATGTACAGCTTTTCGCCGTTAAGCGTCTTACCTATCTCGATGGGATATTTTATTGGTCTTCTAACGTACTTCTCAAGCTCAGAGGGCCCCACCTTCTTCACCGTGCTGAAAACCCTGCTTGGTGGCCAGATTATTTCGTTTGAGTATGTATCATTAACTATGCTGCCCCTTATCTTTCCCTTAACCAATCTCGCGTCCTTTATCAGGGTCAGGAGGGAGCTGACCTTTTCCGGATCGATGTGAGTGATCTTATCAGCCGAGAAAACCTCATCTCGAAGGAGCTCCTCATCTATACCGCTAGGATCTAAGTAGCCTACCTCATAAACCTGTATCAACAGCTTTTCCTTGCTTATTTCATCCTCTATGATCAGGTACTCCCCACGATCTATCTTTTCGTTTGGCATAGCTATTATTTCAATTTCATCCCCAGATTTTGTTAAAACCCTCACGCTGCATCACCTGACGTGCCCAAGAACGAACTTCCTCATGTTTTCCTCGAGGAGTATCTTTGAAGCGTTCTGGGCGACCAAGGTCCTCATGACATGAACATCGCTCGTCATAAAGAGAGATAGCAGGTGAGCACCAAGCAGGCTCTCTGGATATCCCTTGACAAGGTTGTCCGATTTTATAATGCTTGAAAAAACCTCCTGTGGATCTCCAGAGTATATGTCTGCCCTTAATACAACAGATGTTTCATCTAACTTGACCAGATACTTTCTTCCAAATTCATTTCTAGTTACGCCATAAATTATGTCAGTTATATCTGCATATTTTCTTGATGTATCCATGAAGGCTGAGTAAAAAGCCCTGAGCACCTTAAGGCTAGTGCCCTTACTTATACCCACGAAAGCTATCTTTTCCTTGTGCTTCTCCATAATGTACTGAAGGCTGAGTCTTCCGAGCGAAAAGGGAGGCTCCTTTAGGGATCCATCCACAAGGGCTATGCCCTCCTTGATCTCCTCGGCAAGCATTTCAATGAGCATGCTTTCAACCACATGTCTCACGAATTTCAGCGCCATCTGCTTATCTATTACTATGGCATAGCCAAGTCTTGCTCCAAGTATGCTTTCGAGCTCCTTAATGTTGCTCAGGCCAATGTAGACAGCCAGCGGCCCGAGCTTTTTGTACTTGGCGTTCCCATCAACTATCATATAGCCAGCACCCTTAACCGCATATATCCCGCCTTCCTCGGTCTCGGCTATCGAGCTCGAGCTTGAGTCAACCGATATCAGATTTCTTCTACTGCCTCTAGTTACATCTATCTCGGTGGTGTTTATTGTGCTTGATATTCCCCAACCTTCCAGAGGTCTGAACTCGCCATTTGAATCGTCGGTAAAAATTATCTGTCTGCCTTTTATTCTGTTAATATGTAATATATTATTTAGGAGAGAGTCAAATATTTCATTATCGTCAAGATACTCGT
>JAGDXK010000007.1:19454-37342 GCA_023256405.1 Nitrososphaerales archaeon | reverse complement strand
TTATAAAGGGCCCGTAGCTCAGCCAGGATAGAGCGCCGGCCTCCGGAGCCGGAGGTCGCGGGTTCGAATCCCGCCGGGCCCGTTAAACAGCTCCGAATGTAATGAAAAGCGCAAACGAAATGATCAGCAGAACGAAGTATGCCACTTTTCTGTTGGTTGAAAGCGGAGACACCCTGTCAAGCACGTCGGTTCCATATGCAGCTCTTTGCATGAATATCACAATCAGCGCAAGAACAAAGTATCCAAGGAAGCTCATGATTATGACGCTCAGAAGATCGTACAGAAGCGAGTACTTTTTCATGCTTGAGATTAGAAGCCCCCCATCCAAGCTTGAACCAGGAAGCATGTTCACGAACAGGGTGGTAGCAGCCACGGCGCTGCCAGCCACGAAAACGCTTCCACCAATCCTAATACCTATTAAAGACGTCAGCATGGAAAACTGTTGCTGCGCCGCCGTTAGGATATCAAACCTGTACCCGAGGTATATGAAAAGTGCAACTCCAGCCAAAGATGCAAGCAGCGGATAAAACGTCTCATCGAAAAGCTCATCCCTGTTAACAGGCCTGTTTGTGTTCGTCGTTATAAAGCCCATAAACGGTATTATGCCCGGAAAACCGGGTATGGCGTATGATTTCATCGGCCTGATCTTCTTAAAGTAGCTGACGAGCCTCCTCACCGATTCGTGCAATGCAATTATCGCGAGCAGAGGAGCTTCATATGCAAGCATATATGAGCTGTAAGCGCCGATCTTATAGTAGCCATCAAGCAGAACTGACGCAATCGACGCGAAAATAAGAAGCAGCTGGTACATCCCGCTGTCCTTTCTCTCCTCCTCCTTCATAACTTTCAGCACATACTTCGATCCAACGGAGTTGATAGATGGCCTGTAGCCCTCCAGCTCAAGCTCCCTGTAAAGCTCAAGAAAGCTTCTTTTAATGTTGTTGGAATAAACCTCAAATTCGTAGCCGTCTTCAAGATAAAAAACGTCAAAAACCGTGAAATGCTGCCGCACCTTTTCCTCTACGTTTACCATCCTTTAAGTTGAGCTGGTTTCAGCATACTAAAAACGGTTTCTGAGGTTTTCAAAGCCCCTCCGTATAGGCCTTCGAGTTGTTTATCATTCTTGCGTTAAGGGCCTTAAGATAAGTTGTCTTGCCCTCCTCGTTCAGTCTGTCCCAGTACACCCGAGGCCATATCGCATCAGCGTGAGCCTTTATCACGTCCTCGTGAGCCAGCATGTCGCTGAATATGGTCTCCATTACCTTGTCCATTGTGTACTTTGGCCTGAAGCCAAGCTTTCTCAGCTTTCTGTGAACCACGCGGTATTTGTGTCTCTGCTTTTCAATTCTCGGGTCAGGAATCCTGACGAACTCTGGATCAAAGCCATACTTTGAAACAAGCCTCCTGACCTTCTTGGCCAGCTCGAGCGTGGAGTAGACCTCCTCCATCTGATTCACAACCCTGTATTCGCCTTCGTCTGCTGGCTTCTGTCCGAGAAGGAACAGGCAGTCTATGCTGTCCTGAAGCGACAGGAAGCTTCTCTTCATCAGCCCCGTCCCATAGATCAGGAGCTTGTTGAAAGCTATTACCTGAGCGAAGTACTTGTTGATAACTGTTCCCCAGACGCCGTCGAAGTCAAGCCTTGTGTTAAGGCCATCGTTTATAAGATCGTCAGTCCTGCTGCCATATACTACGCCCTGCTGAACGTCGGTTGCCCTAATGCCCCATATCTTGTTGGCGAACATTATGTTGTAGGTGTCAAACACCTTGCTGATGTGGTACCAGGAGCCAGGATCACGTGGAACCATTATCCTGTACCTCTTGCCTCTGTACTTGACCGTCATCCACCCCTCTTCTATTGTGTAAGGAGGAGTTCCATACTCTCCCATGGTACCCATCTTTATTATATGGGTCTTCGGGGAGTGCTTCTTAACAGCAAAGATAAGATTCAGATTCGTTAGAACGTTGTTGACCTGGGTATAGATCGCATGATCACGGTCTATCATGGAGTACGGGGCGCTTCTCTGCTGCGCGAGGTGATAGACAGTATGAGGTTTGTACTTCTCTATAAGCCTGTCAACTAGGTCCGGATCTGTTAGATCTCCCACTATTATTTTCAGGTTCTTCCTGCCGTAAGTTTCCTCATAAGCCCTGACCCTTTCCTCCGGCATTCCGATTGGCAGGGCGCTGGTCCCGCCAACTTCCTCAACGAGCCTTCTGGTTACAAGGTTGTCTACGCCGATTATTTCCTCATCAAGCTCCTTCGCAAGCTTCACTGAAAGAGCCCATCCGATGTACCCATCAGCTCCAAACACCATCACTGTCATTTTATGTATAGATCAATTACAAATGTAGTTTATAAGCTTTTAATAACATGATTCACTTAAGCACACTTACAATGAAAATTCAGTGCACTAAAAGCTAAATAGCAAAGAGCCGAAATAACCCGTATGAGGGTCGGATTCATCGGGCTCGGGATAATGGGCTCCGCCATGGCAATGAACCTTTACAAGCGGGGGTTCCTTTATGCGGTTTACAATCGCACGAGATCCAAGGCTGCGCCCTTTGAATCTCTGAACGTAAAGGTAGCCGAGAATCCAAAGGAGCTGGCTGAGCTGAGCGATGTTGTTATAACTATGGTAACCGATGGGCCAGACACGGAGCAGGTCCTCTTTGGGAAAAACGGCGTATCCGAGAGCGCAAAGAAAGGACTGACGGTAATAGACATGGGAACAAACTCCCCAGCTTTTGCCAGAAGCTTTGCTGAGAGGCTTGAGAAGCTCGGAATGGATTTTCTCGACGCACCAGTCACAGGCGGGGATGTGGGAGCCAGGCAAGGAACACTCACCATAATGGTCGGGGGAAAGAAGGAAGTATTTGAAAGGGTTAGACCAGTGTTTGAGGCCATGGGAAAGCTGATTGTATATGCAGGGCCCGTCGGCTATGGACAGAGGATGAAGCTCGTGAATCAGGTGGCCGTTGCCCTTTCTGATATAGCAATGGTGGAGGCGATGATGATGGCTGAAAAGCTTGGACTTGACATGGAGAAGGTCTATCAGGTGCTCAGCACAGGAGGAGCTAGATCATTCTCTATTGAAAACTATATGCCGAGGCTTCTGAAGGGGGACCTGGAGCCTGGATTCAGAATATCGCACCTTCGAAAGGATCTCTGGTATGCCCTGGAGGAGGCTAAAAGTGAGGGCGTTCCACTTCCGGCCACCTCGATGGCATTCGAGCTCTTCCTTTCATCAGAGAACCTGGGATACGGAGAAAAGGGAATACAGGCACTTATAAAGCTCTACGAGAGGATTTCTGGGGTTGAGCTCAAATAAACTTTAGGACGTCAAGAAGCGTCTTTATTCTGATCACGCTCCCATCGTTTATGCTTACCTCGCTGTTAAGCAGAAAGCCAAGCCTCGTTGACCTGAACATGCTGTAATCGTATTCGGTATCCCCTACCGATATCGAATACTCTCTGCTGACCCCCAGTCTTTTCAGGACGCTCTCCACCACATCCCCCTTCTTCAGCGGCTCAACCAAAACCTCCGCCTCAGTTATGTTATCTTTTTCATCATAAACGAACCTGTTGGATAGGATTATATCGAAGCCCAGCTCCTTCCCCACCCTTTCAGCAAACTCGCTCAGGCCGGCTGTAACCATGATCAGCACTGATCCCCTTCTCTTTAGCTCCTCTGCAAGGACCCTTGCTTCGTTTCTAACTGTGACCTTCTGAGCTAGAGACTGAATCAACGCCCTGTCGATCTTCTTTCCCGTGCTTTTCCAGAGCCCCACATCAAGCTCCACTAGCCTTCTGTAGCTAATTCTTCCCTCAAGATAGTCCTTAAGATAGGGGGATGCTTTCAGATCTAATGCCCTGTATACAAGATCCCACGAGTTCTCACTGATAAGGGTGCCGTCCATGTCAAAGAAGGCAGCTCTGACTTCCAACCCTTAGAAATTAGCCTTGATTATGCTAAAAAAGTTTCTCTAATCCTGCTTGCACAGCTCCCTTATCGACTGCTCTATGATGTTTATGGACGTCATGTACTCGTCCAGGGTTATCCTTTCCTCGTCTGTGTGTGAGAGCTTGGAGTCGCCTGGACCATAGGCTACTATGGGAACATCGTAGTAGGTTCTCAGAACGTTTCCATCACAGGTTCCAAGCTTTTTAACAAAGTTTGCCTTAGATTTTGTTAGCCTGTATATGCCTCTGAAGAACGCCCGCGGCAGTTTGTTTGAGGGTGGTGTGCTGAAGGGCTCCAGCCTGTCCTCTATGCTGTACTCTCCCTTTAGCAACAGTTTTTCTACTTCGTAAGTGCTAAGACGGGGAGGCACTCTTATGTCGACGTACGCGAGAGCTTCAGCAGGGGTTCTGTTAGTAGAATCGCCGCATGAGCACTTAACTACCTGAGCCGTGACTGAATCAAAGAACGTGTTTACGTTTTCATTGACCTCCCTTACCTTGTTCTGAAGCTCCATTATGCTGTCGATCATCATCTCAAAAGCTGTCTTTTCAGGAACTGGCGAAGATGAGTGATATGGCTTAGCCCTGAAGATCAGTCGGGCCAGAAGCCTGCCCTTATAGCTCACGGCAACGTTGCTGTAGCCCGTAGGCTCTCCGAACACGGCATAGTCGGGCCTCTCCTCGTGCTTCAGAACCTCCTTCATGCCCTCGCTTAGCCTTTCCTCATCAGTTACAGCTATGAACTTAAGCCCGCAAGGTATATCCCTGAGGTTTATGGATGCATGAAGAAGGGCCGAGAGGGCGGACTTGGCGTCCACAGCACCCCTTCCGTAAATCGTTCTGCCGTCGAAGAGAACCGGGAGCTCGCCTGGCACGGTGTCCATGTGCCCTATGAGATAAATCATGGGCTGACCTTCTTTCACCCTAAAAACCACGTTGTTGGCCCTGTCCTGCTCAACTGAACCGAGACCAACAGACCTAATATACTTATATATGTAGTTAGAGGCCTCCGATTCCTTCGTAGATGGAGAATATATCCTGAGGAGGCCCATCAGAAAGTCTACTGGATCCACTTTCATCTCTTTACTCTATTGACGGCGTACTCTATTATCTTTCCGGGTATATCTACTCCCGTGACAGAAACCGAGTTCTTGAACTCAACGGTTCCGTTAACCTCATGAACCACAACACCGTTCTCGGTCTCCATCATGTCGACCCCATATACGCCATCGCCTATAGCTTTGGCAGCCCTGAGAGCTAGGTCCTCAATTTCCCTAGTTACGGGGCAGTTCTCGGCCTTCCCTCCAAGGGCCGTGTTTGTTCTGAAGTCACCCTCAGGCTGGTTTCTGTATATGGCGGCTATAACCCGATCGCCAACGACGAAAGCTCTTATGTCCCGCGGAGGCCTGTTGACGAACTCCTGTAAGTAGTAGACCTGATATAGAGGATCCATGTACTCCCTTTCCTCTATTACCGCCTTAGCTGAGTAATAGCTATCCAGAAGTGCAACCATTCTCCCCCAGGATCCAACAACCGGCTTTATCACCGCCTTGCCCCCTAACATTCTGAATGCCTCAAGCGCTTTCTCGGGTGAAAATGCCACAAGGGTTCTTGGCGTAGGAACGTTGTTCCTTCTCAGATAAAGCGTTGTAAATAGCTTGTTGCCTGTTATAGATAGGATCGTAAAGCCGTTAATCACGGGAATTCCCAAGCTCTCAACTATAGCAGATGTATGAAGGCCCCTGTAGTAGCTGGTGCTCCTCTGCAGCGCAACGTCTCCGAACTTTCCATCATACTCACGAGTTACGTCAAACGCCTCATCCTTTACGTCAAGCAGGGAGACCTCAACGCCTCTCTTCTTGGCTGCCTCGTAAAGGGCCTTCTCCTCCCATCTTATAAGATCGTGTAAGATGGTTATCTTCACTGTGACTCACCGAGAGCCTCTATCTTCCTCTTCAGATCATCGTTGAGCTCTATTTCAAACAGGTCACCGAACTGGAGGTTCTTGATACCCTTAGCAAGCTCTTTTGCCGTCGAGTCATCTCCGTCAACGCCGAGCATCCTGAGCAACAGCAGTGCTCCGTTCTTGCCAATGAGCTCGCCGAAGACGACCTTCCTCTTCCTTCCTACGAACTCCGGATTTATCAGCTCGTATGCTGCTGGATTGTTAAGGATTGCTGCGATGTGAGTTCCTGCCTTGTGCTTATATGCGTTTGCCCCCATAATCGGCTGGTTATCGGGTATCCTGTAGCCGGCGTACTCTTCAAGTAGCCTGTAAAGGTCGCTGAGCATTTCATACCTCACGTCCAGCTTTACGCCATAGAGAACGTATAGTGCAAGGACGAACTGCGCTAGGTCGGTTATGCCTGTTCTTTCCCCAATGCCGCCGATTGTTACGTGAACCTGGTCCGCTCCAGCCTCATAGCCTGCAAGGGCATTGGCAAGTGAAAGCCCCATGTCATTATGGCAGTGAACATCTATAGGAACTGGTGCCACCTCCTTTACGCTTCTCACCAACCTGTACATTCCGCTTGGCCTCATTGCTCCAACCGTGTCAGGCACGCTTATCCTGTCGACGTTCGCCTCATAGAGCGCCTTTGCAAAGTCTCTCAGGTACACCGGATCGGCCCTGCTAGCGTCTTCCATGGTTACCCTTATCTTCAGGCCATGTGACTTTGCGTAGTCCACAGCAGTGAGGGTCCTCCTGAGCGCTTCCTCCCTGCTCACCTTGAGCTTGTATTTCAGATGGAGATCCGATACAGAGTGATACATCGCATAGAAGGACGCATCGCACCTGAGAGCCATGTCTATGTCCTCGGGGAGAGCCCTTCCGTGCGCTACAATGGTTGCCTGTAGCCCTGCCTTTACGAGCTCTTTGCATGACGCTAAGTGAGACTCGGAAACTATCGGGGAGATCTCTATAGCGTCAATCCCAAAGTAATCAAGCATCCATCCGATCTGAAGCCTCTGCCTTTTTGTAAAGTGTATTCCAGGAGCCTGCTCACCCTCCCTGAGCGTAGAATCCAGGAGCTTTACCTTTCTGTTGAAGAAGCCTCCGTTGTATATCTCCGCGAAGCCTAAGCTCTCCTCTAAATTGAGATCCTCCTGCATAGGAGGGATTTATTTTGTGTATTTATAACGATTTTCGTAAAAAAAATTTAAAGTTCTCTGAGAATTATGACGGTATTAGTATTAACAACGCCATTTGATTTTCTAATATCGTCGATAACCTTGTTTACCTCTGCTATACTCGGAGCTGATATGAGCACGGCTATGTCGTACTGTCCTGTTATCTCGTAGACCTTCTCAACTCCCTTGATCTTCGAAATTGCAGATGCAACCTCATATGTTGGGACGTTTGGCGAGGTGGAAAGTAGCGTAAGGGCCATGGCTCTCTCCCTTTCCTTTATCTCAATTGTGAACTTCTTTATGACGCCCTCATCAACTAGCTTCTTGACCCTCCTTCTTACAGCTGCCTCCGAAAGGTTCAGCT
Source organism: Nitrososphaerales archaeon (assembly GCA_023256405.1). GTDB lineage: Archaea > Thermoproteota > Nitrososphaeria > Conexivisphaerales > UBA164 > CAYFFZ01. The sequence continues at coordinate 29,885 of JAGDXK010000007.1, read as the reverse complement.
GCTTTCCGAGCTCTATGTACGAGGCCCTTCCGTTCTCCTTGAGAAGTTCAAGGAGCTTTAAGTCTATTTCATCCATATCATTATCTCGCGTCCTTTAGCTTAAAAAAGTTTCTAAACAAACCTGCTGTTCTCGATTTCCATAATGCTTTTTTCGATAATAGACAGAGCTTCATTTACCTCTGCTTCTGTTATTATATATGGCGGAAGATATCTGAGAGTTGTCAGACCCGAGTAGAGAGATATAAGGCCGTTCTCAAGCTGTTTGAAGAGCACGTCCTTGAACCTTATTCTCAGGTCCAGCGCTATCATCAGCCCCTTTCCTCTGACTTCCTTCACAAGCCTGCTGTTTATCTTCTTGATCCCGCTCATTAGCTCCTCTCCCCTCCTGTTCACGTTGTCCAGCAGCCTGTTGACCTCCCTAATGGTTGCGGCTCCCGCAGCAGATGCCAAAGGGTTTCCGCCCATCGTGCTGCTGTGCTCCCCAACCTTGAGCACTGAGGCTATGTCCTCCCTTACCGCCGTAACGCCCATGGGTATTCCGCCGCCTACGCCCTTTCCAACCGTCATTATGTCCGGCTCTATGTTCCAGTGCTGATGTGCCCACCACTTGCCTGTCCTGCCCATGCCAGCCTGGATCTCATCTACTATCAACGGAACGCCCTTTTTCTCGGTTATGTCCCTCAGCGTTGGAAGAAAATCGTCAGGTGGGATCACTATCCCTGCTTCACCCTGGATAGGCTCCACTATGACTCCTGCTACCTCAGATAGATCGGCGGACTTGAACGCCTCGGCATCGCCGTACTTAAGAAACATCACCGGCTCAAGCAGTGGTCCGAAGCCCTCCCTGTACTTTTCGGAATAGGTCACCGATAAAGCTCCGTAGGTCTTCCCGTGATAGGCCCCCGTGAAGGAGATAAAGCCCTTTTTCCCCGTGTACTTCCTCGCAAGCTTAAGAGCGAGCTCCACCGCCTCGGCTCCGCTGTTTGACATAAAGACCCTGCTGAGCGATCTTGGGGCCACCCTGAAGAACTCCTCAAGGAACCTCTCTCGCGCGTCATTATAAAGGGAGCCGTGACATATGTCAAGGGCCTCCAGCTGCTCAATTATCGCTCTGTGCACGCTTCTGTTCTTGTGTCCCAGAATGCCAACCCCGAACCCCTGCATGAAGTCAAGGTAGCGCTTTCCCCTGTCATCCCAGACGTACGCCCCTTCACCTTTCACGACCTTAACTCCGTATCTCTGATAGGTGCTGAGCATCCTCTGGTCCTCTATGGAGCTCATTCTCTTGTCACCCGCGTCCCTATTCCAGAGAGGGCCCTTTCAACGGGAGCGTTTGCCCTTCCATTGCTTATTATGCCCTCCTGGACTCCCTTCTCTACCGCTTCAATGCAGGCTATAAGCTTCTTGTCCATTCCAGGACCTACCTTCTTCAGGGTCTCCTTTGCTTCTTGAAGGCTGAGCTTTTCAATAACCTTTCCGTCCAGTATAACGCCATCCACGTTTGTGAAGATGATGAGCTTGGAGGCTGCCAGGGCAGAAGCAACGGCCGAGGCTCCTCTATCCCCATCTATGTTCAGCATTTCTCCCTCGTATCCAGAGGCTATGGGGGATACTACAGGAACGTATCCTTTCTCTAGCATCAGAATCAGTAGGGATGGATCAACCTCCCTAACCCTGCCCGTAAATCCTCCATCAATGACCCTCTTTCTTCCCCTTTCGTCTATGATTATCAGCTTCTTCTTTCTCTCGGCCCTGATAAATGATGCGTCAACCCCTGACAAGTTTACAGCTCTGTAGCCCAGCGAGTTAAGATACGATGCTATCTTTGTTCCTATCTTTCTCATGACCATCGTATAGATCTCAAGCGTTTCAAGGTCAGTGTACCTGCTCCTGATTCCTTCGGGACTCGTCACGAAGACCGGCTCCTTTCCCATCGCGCTCTGGACCCTGCTGACTTCGTATCCTCCGCCGTGGACTAGGACGAAGCTCTTCAGCCCGAGCCTCTTTATGTCGTCCAGCACCTTGGTGTACGTTCCGTCGGAGACGATGCTTCCGCCGATCTTTATAACTATATAATCGCTCATGCCGTTACACCGGATGTATGGCCGGGAAGTCCAGTCCCTTCTTTTCGTCAAGCCCAAGCATCAGGTTCATTGACTGAACGGCTGTTCCGGCGGCTCCTTTCATTAGATTGTCGATTGCGCCGAGCGCTACTATCCTCCGCGAGTGCGAATCGTAAGCGAAACCCACGTCCGCAAAGTTTGATCCTACAACAACCTTTGGATCGGGATATCTGTATAGACCAGTTCTGTCCATCATGAACCTCACAAACGGCTCATCCCTGTAGAACTCCCTGTATGCCTTCCAGAGGTCCTGAAGCGTCACTTCCGAGCCCACGAAGATGTGTGTTGTAGTGAGTATTCCCCTGACTATGTTAACCGCATGAGCGCTCATGCCTACCACTACACCCTTTCCTGCAAGCCTGCTCAGCTCCTGCTCTATCTCCGCCGCATGCCTGTGTCCTGCTGGCTTGTATGGCCTGATAACTCCATACCTTTCGGAGTAATGGGTGGAGAGTGAAGGTTTGCCGCCAGCTCCCGATGAGCCTATCTTAGCATCCACCACGATCTGATCGCTCATATACCTGTACAGAGGCGCTGAGCTTATTATCGCTGAAGCGGCCATGCAGCCGGGAACCGCAACGTAGCTGGCGCTCCTCAGCTCATCTCTGTGTAGCTCGGGAAGCCCGTACACGAACTTCTTCAGCAGCTCGGGATAGGGGTGCTCGTATCCGTACCAGATCTTGTACTGCTCAGGATCCTTGAGTCTGAAGTCTGCGCTCATGTCAACTATCTTAACCCCGAGTTTTATTATCTCAGGCACAACCGAAACGGATGCCTTGTGGGGAAGGGCGAGGAAGACTACATCGGCCTTTGATGCGGCGGTCAAAGCGTCCTCCCCTGTGAACCTTGCGTTGAGCACTCCTTTAAGGTTAGGATGAACCTTATGAACGTACTCTCCCGCGTACTGCCTGGATGTAAGCGAAGCAAGCTCTACATCGGGATGTCTTGAAAGTATGCGCAGGAGCTCCCCTCCAACGTAACCTGAAGCCCCTACGACTGAGACCTTCACCATCACCTTCTCACCAGCTCCTTAACATATTTCATTATCTCACCGGCTATGTCTACCTTAGTTGCCTCATATGCGCCGTGAAACTCTAAGTTGTTGTTAAGCTCGTGAATAACGTAGCCGCCCTCTGTCTCCATTGCGTCAACTCCTACAACCTTTGCGTTAACCACGTTTGCGGCCTTTATCATAAGGTCCTCAAGCTCACCATCAACCTTTATCTGCTCGGCCTTGCCTCCCCTTGCTATGTTGGTTCTCCAGTCGTCCTCTGGCTGATATCTGTAAATCGCAGCTACTACCCTGCCGTTCACCACGATCCCCCTTATGTCCCTCGGCGGCCTTTTCACGTACTCCTGTATATAATAAATTTGCTGCTGAGGATCGGTGAGCATTTCCCTCGTTTCTAAAATCGATTCCGCCTGCTCCCTGTCGTTTATCTTCGCTATCATCCTTCCCCAGCTACCCACTATCGGCTTGAGCACAGCTGGATAACCCAGCTTATCTATCACCTTAAGCGCCGACTCCATTGAGAAGGCCGCGTATGTTCTTGGCGTTGGTATGCCGTTCTTTGCGAGAAGCAGAGTCGTAAGCAGCTTGTTGCCACAGATCAATGATGCTGCAAAAGAATTTATTACCAGGTGTCCGTAGTTCTCAAGTACTGCGGAATAATAGAGGCCTCTGTAGTGGCTTATGGTTCTCTGAAGCACTGTTTCAGCTATTTCGGTGTTCCTTTTGACGTTGGTCAGCTCAAGAGGCTGCTGCTTTACGTCGAGAAGCTGGATGTCAAGTCCCAGCTCCCTGCCCTTCTCGTAAAGCTCCTTTTCCTCCCACCTGAGCCTGTCGAAGAGTATTGTTACATCAGCCATTTGGCAGCTATTCTCCCCAGTCCTCTCCGATCTCCTCAGCCAGCTTCAGCTCTACCTTGTTGCCCGATATGGAGACTATCTCGTACTCAAGGCCGCAGTCCGGACAGCTCACTATCTCCCCGGGAAGCGCATCCTCTGGTATCTCTATGTCAGCTCCACACTCCTTGCATTTTGCTTTGAGCGGCATTCTAGTACCACCCCCTATTTATCAAAGACTGATAAGTCTTTTCAATCTTTCTAGAATTGAGCTCCAGGAAGTCTTCGAATTCCTTCACCTTAAGCTCTATAGCGCTGATCTGTCTCAGGCTCTCCCGCGGATGCGGCCCTCCGGTGGTTGACCTCCTTTCAACAGATGAGATCGGGTCGGCCATCTTGGACAGCTCCTCGGCATCCGCGTTTATTCCCATCGATTTCAGAGACTCAATGAGACAGTTTATGTACGATTCGCCGCATGTCCTTACAGCTTCACCTACCATGTGATGAGCCTCCCTGAACGCGATTCCGTATTTTATGGATATGTACTCCGCAACATCGCTTGCCGTAACGAGGCCTTTGATTGCTATCTCCTTGGCCCTGTCCTCGTTGAACTTCAGACCCCTTATCATGAGGGCCGTGACCCTTAACATGTCATTGATCTCGTCCACAGACGCCCAGACCTTCGGAGTTATTTCCTGAAGGTCGAGGTTGTATGAAAGGTTCAGGCCTCTCGCGATCTCCATTGCGGACAGCAGGTTTGACATTATGTTCGCGCTTTTAGCCCTCACTATCTCCGCAACTACGGGATTTCTCTTCTGAGGCATGAGGCTGCTTGTTGAAACGTACCTGTCATCTAGGTCTATGAGACCGAGAGCCATGTAGGCAACGATGTCCGCGCTGAGCCTCGAAAGGTTCACGGCTGCAGAGGACATGGCATAAATAGAGTCAAATATAAAGTCCCTCGCTGAGACCGCGTCTATCGTGTTCTCCACAATTCCGGAAAATCCAAGGGCCTCAGCCTCAAAGTATCTGTCAACCTGCACTATGGACCCGGCGCTGGCTGCTGAGCCCAATGGGCTTATATCGGTCATCTGATACGCCAGCTTAAGGCGCTCAAGATCTCTCAGAAAGCTCCAAGCATAAGAGAGAAGCCAGTGCGCTCCGGTGCTTGCCTGCGCCGGCTGCAGATGCGTGAATGTTAGGAAGAAGGTCCTTATGGACTCAGATGCCTTTCCGGTTATTGCTTCAATGAGGCTCAGCACGTTCTCCATTACGCCTAGAAGCTCCTGCCTGAGCTGCAGCCTGATTGCTGTTGCTACCTGATCGTTTCTGCTCTTGGCCAGCCCGATGAAACCGGCCTCCAACCCCACCTTAAGCGCTAGGTCCTTTTCAAGGCTCATGTGCACATCCTCATCCTGATAGCTTATTGGATATCCTGACAGCTCGTTGCTGAGCCCCTGCATGAGCTTGCTCATAACTTCATGCGAAATAGCGCCGGCGTTGTAAAGCCCAACTACGTGAGCCATGTTGACGTACACAACTGCGTTCTGAATTCTCCTGTCTGCCTCAGCTGATGATGTGATCCTGAGGGCTAGGTCGTCCATCGGATCCAATCTCCTTCCCCTTAGTATGTCAGGCGTTTGAGTTCACCTCCCTGTAGACCAGCGTCTGCAGGGCAAACAGGTTTATAAAGCCAATTGCCTGTTTCTGGTCGAACGTGGAAGTTGAAGCGTAAGTTGAAAGCTCGTTCTTGTAAAGAGATCTGCTTGACTTCCTTCCGACCACCCTCAATCCTCCCTTGTAAAGCTTTAGCCTCACGGAGCCCTCCACGTGCTTCTGGGTCTCATTGATGAACGCCTCGAGTGCCTCCCTGAGAGGATCAGCCCACAGCCCATCATATATCATGTAGGACCACTGCTCCTCTATGAGGCCCTTGAACCTCAGTATGCTCTTTGGGAGGGTTAGCTTTTCAATGTCCCTGTGGGCCTCTATGAGGATCGTTGCTGCAGGGACTTCATAGACCTCCCTGGACTTGATCCCAACCACTCTGTCCTCAATGTGGTCTACCCTTCCTACGCCGTTCCTACCGCCCACGATGTTGAGATGTTTTATCAGATCCACTAGGTTCATTCTATCTCCGTTTAAGCTCACGGGAATTCCGTTTTCAAAGTATATCTCGACGTACTCGGGCCTGTCCGGGGCCTTCTCCGGGCTGACAGTCCATGCAAAAGCCTCTTCCGGTGGCTCAACCCAGGGATCTTCAAGCCTTCCGCTCTCTATTGACCTTCCCCAGAGGTTCTCATCGATGCTGAACTCCCCCCTTGAGGGCTTGTAGGGGATTCCCTTGCTGATCAGGTACTTGAGCTCCTCATCCCTGCTCATGTTCCACTCCCTCACAGGTGCTATTACCTTTACCTGTGGATAGAGCGCCCTTATGGTCACGTCAAATCTAACCTGATCGTTGCCCTTTCCTGTGCTTCCATGAGCCACTGAGTCTGCATTCTCCCTGAGGGCTATCTCTACGACCTTTTTCGCTATTAGAGGTCTCGCGAGGGACGTGCTCAGGGGGTATTTGCCCTCGTACATGGCGTTGGCCTTTATTGCCATAGCTATGTAATCGTTGGCGAATTCGTCCTTGGCATCAACAAAGTAGTGCTTCGAAGAGCCAGCCATGTATGCTCTCTCCTCGATCTCCTTAAAGTCCTCCTGCTGGCCGACGTCAACGGTTACTGTGATAACTTCGTTTCCGTACTTTTCCTTTATCCATGCTATGCATGTTGTGGTGTCCAGTCCGCCCGAATAGGCTAAAACCGTTTTTCCCATATCAAACTACCAAAATGGCAAAGTTTTTATATTTTTTGGTTATATTTTGTAAATATGGGCAAAAAGATGACCAAAAATAGTCAATCGATTACAAAACTGGTCCATGATGTCGTGGCCTCAAACGCAGCATATGAGCACGCAATTGTAATGGGCTATGCAAACCTCAGCGCGCTTGCAAGGATTATACAGCAGAGGCTGAGAAGCGCGGGACAACATGCATCCGTAGAGGCCATACACTCAGCTTTGAAGAGGTACAGATCGATGAAGAGGGTTGAGGAGCTCGGGGCCTACAGGGTCCTGTCAAGGAGCAGCGTGACGGTTATGACCGATGTCATAAAGGCCGTCTTTAGGAGCGAAAAGGCCGATGAAATACTGGAAAAGGGGATGCTGATCTCGGAGAAGCTCATACATATTTCCAAGACCTCGAACGCGCTGACGCTTGTCGTCAACAACATGAGCAAGCAGGAGGTGCTGAGCATCTTTTCAAAATATAGAAACGAGGTGCTTGAGCTGAAGGACGGTCTGACGCTTATAATAATTCACAGCCCCGAGGAGATACTCAGGACGCCAGGCTGTGTTGAGATGATATATAGGGCCATAAGCTCGGCCGGAATAAACATAGAGGACACGTCCAGCACGTACACAGACACCCTAATAGTGGTCAAGGATACAGATGCCTCTAAGGCGTTTGAGGAAATAAATCTGTTAATTAATTATTCAAAAAATAGAGTGAGGGAGAGCTAGCTTCACTCAGGAAGGCTTGGGGTCTTGCTTTCCTCGCCTTCCTCGCCTTTCTTCTCTCCTTCCTTTCCTCCGCTTGGAGGCTTCGTCAGCTTTGCAGCTATCACGTCGTCTATCCTCAGTATCATTGTGGCTGCTTCAGTGGCTGCCTTGACTACCTGTTCCTTAACGCTCACTGGCTCGAAGACTCCCAGCTTTGACATGTCCTCAACCTTGTTTGAGTACGCGTCGACTCCGTGCCATATGTTGCCCTTTGAATGTGCAGCTCTGAGCTGAACCTGAACGTCCAGCGGATCCATTCCCGCGTTCTCAGCCAGCGTCAGAGGAATTGCAGCCTCGAGCGCATCTGCGAAGGCCAGTGCAGCGAGCTGCTCCCTTCCTGACAGCTTCTTGGCCTCCTCCCTGATGTACTGGGCCATCTCCTCCTCAGGGGCTCCTCCTCCAGCTACTATCATTGGCTTCTCAAGAACGTCCTTTACAACCATTATGGCATCGTGTATTGACCTCTCAGCCTCGTCGACAACCCTCTGGCTTCCTCCCCTTATCAGTATGCTGACCGCCTTGGGGTTCTTGCAGCCCTCAACGAACACCCACTTGTCCTCCTCAACCTTTCTCTCCTCTACGATCTCAGCATATCCTAGGTCGTTGGGGGTAAGGTCCTCTATGTTGGTTACGATCCTGCCTCCAGTAGCCTTTGCAAGCCTTCCCATGTCGCTCTCCTTTACTCTTCTTACTGCGAGTATTCCGGCCTTTGCCAGGTAGTGCTGGGCAAGGTCGTCTATGCCCTTCTGGCAGAACACCACGTTAGCTCCAACCGACTTTATCTTGTCCACCATCTGCTTCAGCATCGTTGCCTCCTGGTCCAGGAACGCCTTCATCTTGGATGGATCGCTTATCCTTATCTCGGCGCTGTACTCAGTCTTCTCGATCTCCAGCGGAGCATTCAAAAGTGCTATTTTTGCGTTCTTGACGACCTTTGGCATTCCGCTGTGAACCACTTCCTTGTCAACTATAATTCCCTTCACGAGCACGGAGTCCGCCAGAGATCCTCCCTGCTTCTTGAGAACTGAGATGTTGTCCACATCCACTTTATAGGTTCCGTCCTCCCTCTTCTCAGCCACCTGGAATACTGCGTCTATCACGAGGTTGGCTATATAGTCAGCCTCCTCAGCTATGATCTTGGATCTCATGCTCGTCTTTGCGAGCTTCAGAAGCCACTCCCTGTCCTCTGGAGAGATCTTGATTGCTATCTGGTAGAGCCTTTCGATGGCCTTCTTTGAAGCGTACTGATAGCCCTCAACTATGTTGGTTGGATGAATGTCCTTGTCCAGGAGTTTCCTGGCCTCATCAAGAAGCTTGCCAGCAAGTATGACTGCTGAAGTTGTGCCGTCCCCTACTTCAGCATCTGTGGCCTTTGCTATCTCAACCAGGATCTTTGCTGCTGGGTGCTGGACATCGAGCTGCTTCAGCATAGTAGCACCGTCGTTCGTTATCGTGACGTCCCCCAGAGTGTCAACAAGCATCTTGTCCATGCCTCTTGGTCCGAGGGAGGTCTTTATGATTTCAGTTATTACGAGCGCTGCCTGGATGTTGTTCCTGATGGCCTCGTACCCCTTTGTTTCCGTTGTCCCCTCCTTTAATACCAGAATTGGACCGTAAGGAACCTGAGCCATACTAAATCACCTTCCTTTAGCTTATATAGGCATGCAATTTAAAAACTTTACCAAATCTTTGCCGAAAACGGGCGTGCTTATGCAAGAAGAAGCCTTTCGAGCTCGTATATGACCCTGCAGACAACTGCGTCTGCATCCAGAACCTCCCTTGCCACTGATATCTTTGAGGACATTAAAGAGGTGGTCTCATCAGAGAAGCTTCCTGCGGGGAATCCGCCTATTATAAATGCGCCGGCATCATAGACCCTCCTAGCTGCGGCCTCAAAGGTGACCAGCTCGCCGCCCACTTCGAACCCAACAGCGCTTTCATGGCCCGCCTCCTTAAGCACGTCCTTCACCTTCCCTTTTCTGAGCTCTAGAAGCACGTTCCCCTGCCCATCCTCTATAACCTTCTTCCTGAAGAGATCAACCATTAGACCTTCAAACCTGAAATAGGCCTTTGGAGGTCTCACGCCCTTTCCAATCTTAATTATGTTGTCGTCGTACGTGTGAATGTAGAAGTCAAGCAGGCCTTTCCTGTAGAGCTGCGATGAAGTAACGTCAAGGAGAACGTGGTACACGATGTCAGGTCTGCCCCGCTTTTCGCTGTCCTTCAGCCCGTTCATTGCCCAGTAATGTAGGGACTTGTCAAGAAGGCATTCCTCAGGCCTCTTGCCAAACTTCCTGCATGACTTTATCACCCGCGGATCCTTTCTCAGGGACTCGGGGATGAGCTCAAGCGCTGATTCCGCCAGTACGAAGGTAATCAACTTTACCTGAGCGCTCTTTCTGCCAGCCTGACCCCTTCTATCATGTTCCTGAGCTTTGCAAAGGCGACGCTTCTCTTTCTGGTCCTGAGCCCGCAGTCAGGGTTCACGTATATCCTCGAAGGGTCTCCTATAACCTTTACAGCATAAAGGATCCTGTCGCGTACCAGCTCTGGGGGCTCAATGAAGTCCGAGTGAACGTCAAGGACGCCCAGCCCAATCTCCTTATTCCCAGCGTACTCCCTGAACTGCTTGAGGGCTCTGTAGCCCGGCCTTGAGCTGTCGTCGGTTCCAAGCTCGAGCCTGTCCCTGTTGGCGAACTCTAAAGCGAAGTGAACCGCTTTAAGATCTGGAATACGTGGCATGAGGCTGGCGTATTCATCGCCGCTGTAACAGATGTGGGTGTTTATCTTGGCGCTCAGACCCTTTACCTGCTCATTGAAGACCCTGACGAACATCTCCATCTCTGATGGGTGAGTT
>JAGDXK010000007.1:4279-19444 GCA_023256405.1 Nitrososphaerales archaeon | reverse complement strand
CTGCACAACCGTCATTCCTGCGTCCTGAAGCTCCCTCAGCAACCTGTTTATGATCTTCCTGGCCAGATCCATCGCAAGATCTTCTCTTGAGTTATAAACCTCGTTGTACGACCAGTCCATCAGCGTGTATGCGCCTGTAACTGGGATCTTGGGTATCTTAACGGCGTTCTGTTTTACGAAAAGGAACTCCTCCATGTGATAGTTCCTGACGTACTCCACCCTGTCAATGACCCTCGCCTTTCTGTAGTACTTGTTGTCCCATGATCTAACTCTTCCGACGAATTCAAAACCATGTATGTTCTTAACAGGCAGCTCGTACATCTCAACCCTTCTAACTTCCCCATCGTACACGTAGTCCAGTCCAATGTGCTCCAGCATCTTTATGTTCAGGAAGGCCGCTTCGTCCAGCGCCTGCTTCTTTTCCTCCTCGTCGGTGCTGGTTCTCAGGAACTCTAGAAGCCACGAGGGCTTCTTCAGGCTGCCTATTTCCTGAGTTTTGAAGACGCTCATGGCATCTCACCTGAGAGCTCAGCTAAAAGGTCGACCTTTTTAAGGGCGAACTTCTGCGGAAGGAATTCAAGGTCCACGTTGTTCGAGACCATGGGGTTTAAGTCTCTGAAGACGCTTAAAAGCCTAGTTATGTCATTCTTTCTCTCCATCTTCGTGTTGGTCCCATCCACAGCTCCAAGAACCAGGAGCTTACCCTTCATCTTTGTGGATATTTTTCTTATTTCGTCTTCCCCATAGACGTACATATCAAACCCTATCCCGTCAACGCCAGAGCTTACAATCAAATCAACCGAGTCTATGGATTTGAAGAAGTAGAAATGAAACACGACTTTCCCCATGAACTCGTCCTTTATTGATCGAATTGCTCCCTTTATTTCATCGGAGACCTGCAGATGCTCGCACGTCCCATAAGACGGACCCCTCAGAACAAGGTACCTGTAGCCTGCATCCCTCAGGACGCCCGATGCCTCAGCCAGCAGATCCCCGAGCTCCTGTATCAGAGCCTTCCTATCAGAGCCTCTTTCGTCCCTAGAAAGGCACGCAAAAGTAAGAGGGTCTGGCAAGGAGATCAGGTTAGTGCCTTTCATCAGGAATGGCTTGAGCCTCTCCTCGTTTATTCGGGGCTTCGAGCTTATCACTGGTACCTTGTAGAACGTGTTGGTTTCAAAATACCTGTTTAGCCCGTTGACCTTGATGCCTTCCGATGAAAGGGCTATAGGCCTGAAAATGTCCTCCCATGTCATCTGAGGGTCGCTTATTATCTTGAAGCCCTTCTCTATCTGATAATTGACTATTGTTTCAGCCTCCTTCCTGAGATCCTCAAAGTAATCCTCCTTGCTTCTCGTAATGTCTATCAGCTTCTCAGATCTTGGAAATATTCCGAAGAAATAGGACCCGCTCAATAGGTAAGCTATCTTTAGGGAGTTTTATAACTTTTGCATTTAACGGACTAGAAAGCAGAAAATGGAACCACTTTACGCATTCTTTATAAGCTCCCCAGGCATTTTTTTTTACATGGCCCAGGAACAGCCGAAAGATGTTAGAACGTTTGTGCTTAAGCAGGAAATTTACGGCTTCTTCAAGTCGAAGAAGAGCACGTCGTTCGAGAACAGGTTGAAGAGCGCTATACTTCAGGAGCTGAGCGTGGAGCTTTCAGGAAAAGACTACAAGGTGCTCCAGGGAAACAAGGTTCTTGATCCGAAGACTGGCAACTTTATAATTAACTATGATATTGTCGTGCAGGGAAAAAAGGCCATGACTGCCTCTGCCCACGGAAAGGCGGCCATAGTCAACAGGAACGGAAAGCCTTACATCAAGTCTCAGAAGGTTTACGTGAGCTTATTCTATTTCTAGACTACCAGAATTCCCCGAGGCTCATCTGGCTGGACGTCCTGAACATGTTTCTTATGTTGTTTATGTAGAGCTCTATGAGCTCCCTGTAGTTAGTTCCCTCAAAGCTCTGGACAACATTGTTCAGCTCAAGCAGTATGCTGTTGAGATCAGATGAGCTGAACAGGGGAGCTAGGTTGGAGCCGCACCTTGGACATTTCATGCTTATAGTAGGAAGGCTCAGCCTGAGACCGCATTTCTGACAGACGAATCGCTGCCTCACGAATAGCGCTTCCAGCTTACGAACGACCTCAGCTGCGTCCCTTCCGTTAAGCTCATCCGGGTAGATCCTTGAGATGAACCTTATTATTCCCCTTATGATTTCCGGAACCGGCTGTTGATAGATCGGCGTCCTGTTCTGCTCTATGTTCTCAGCTGCAAGGTAGCCGCTTCTGAGCTTCCTGTAGATCACCATACTTTTATCTGAGCTTGGAATGCAGTTCAACGCAAAATCCTCTGAAAGCGCTATGTAGGCCTGATTGTCGAGCGAGCCTGCGTTTGCAAACTCAATCACTGACGGATTTACCAAGGCCTCGCTGCCGCTCTTAAAGCCCTTTATCCTGAGCTCAACGGCAGCGTTCATTGGCTTGTTAAAGAGGACCACGCTGTCTCCAAGTTCTGGGATCTCATGAACTCTGTAAACAGATGTAAGCTCTTCGTTTACAAATCCTACAACGTCGCGTATGGAGGACTCGAGCTTTGATGGCAGAAGTATCTCATCTGACGGAATGTTGTCAGCATGGAGCTTGATGGGAAAGACGACAAAGCCAAGCCTGCTCGTTAAAACCGAAAGCCTGTTCCTCAGTATAGCCTTGTCCGGAAGCTCGGGCTCTCCTTTAACGCTCTCAGGAAGGGAGAGCTCCCTCTGGGCCCTGTAGCCAAGCCTCTCGGAGACAAGGCTGAGGCTTTCTGCGAATTCGTGTGAATCGCTGAATGCCTCCTGAGTGATGGAGCCGCATTTTGGACACACCTTCTCCTGAACGTATATGTTGCACCTTCTGCAGTAGAATACTTCCCTCGTTTTTGCTCCGCACCTTTCACAGAGCCTGAACGGCGTTATCCTTCCGCAGGATGCGCAGTACCTTAACCTGAGTCTCATGCTTCTCGAGCGGGCTGGCAACGCTCCGTCATATCTGTTGAGCTCCTTAAGCTCTCTGTCAAGCCTTATCATGATCTTTATGCGGCCCCTGTAGGGCTCAGAAAATGGGATGCCACCGAGCTCACCTCTCAGAATTGATACAAGAGCCTTGGTTCTTTCGTCGTTCTTGTCCGTAAGGCGTATTTCTTTGTTCCTGATTTCGAATGGAACGGCCGATTCGATAAGAGCCCGCACGCTTCTGTCGTTGCCCTCTATCGTTTCATCATCTACAAGCCTGAGCTTGAGCACCGACCTTGGAAACGAGAAATATGGGTCAAGGCTACCCTTTGTCCTTGCCAGTTCAAGCGCTTCATCAAATTTTATGGTTCCCCCACATTCAACACCGAAAAGATCATGGCAGGAGCTTATGGGGAGAATGAGCTCCCCAAAGCTGATCATCCATCCGTTTGCCTCATAGGAGGCCCTTGTGCCGTCAAAGAAGAGAGGACCCTTCAGGCTTCTTGAGAAGAGGACCCTTAACGTCTTTCCTTTTATTGAGATGGGGATGGAGTTAACCTTCAGCCCCATCAGATCGGCGAAGGCGGAGCTGGCAATCGCAAACCCCTGGGCCATGTCGGAAAAGCGAAGAATGAACCTGTTGGTCAGGGATATTGACATATATCCGGTCGATCCCGGAACTTCAACCTTCAGACCGCTTATCCTTCTAAGGAACCTGAGGACCTTGGGCTGATAATCCCCAAAGTAATCCATAAAGATGGCGCTGACCATAGTACCCTTCACTGGAGGGTAAAACGAGTAGCCGCTGCCTCCAGTAATGCTTTGAAGGTTCTGCAGGAGAAACGCTCCAAGCTCCTCATAGGACAAGAACTCCTTTTTATTAAGAGAGAGCTGACCGGGCCCGGAAAACTCATCCCTTATCTCCAAATTTAGATCGGGATCAACTCCGGCCTCCTTCCTGATCCTCAGAGCGGCCTCAAGCTGCATCGATTAACGGATGACCGCCCGCACATTAAAGCTTTCTATGAATGCTTATATACCGATTTGTCAATTTAAACCCTACGTGGAACTTAGGTCAAGGATAATCGATGTAAAGGGTACCAAACGATCAGTTATAATAAACGAGGAGGACGCACAGAGGATCGGCGTGGGGCTGAACGACAGGGTAAGGGTCTCATCTGACTCTAAGTCTTATACGTGCATAGTTGAGACGACAAGAACCCTTGTGCCAAAGGGGGTTATAGGAATTTACAGGGACCTGTCTGAGGAGCTAGGCGTGAAGGACGGGGAAACCGTTTCGGTTCAGTATGAGCAGACGCCTCTTTCCGTCGATCTGATAAGGAAAAAGGTAAAGGGCGATAAGCTGAGCGACTCGGAAATAAAGGAGATAGTCAGGGATCTGGTAAATAACGAGCTAAGCGACCTTGAGGTAGCTGAGTTCGTATTCGCCGTTAACTTCATGGGCCTTGACATGGACGAAATAAGAAGCCTTACGCAGGCCATGGTTGAAAGCGGTGAGAGGCTCCAGCTGCAGGGTTTCACCGTTGACAAGCACTCTATAGGGGGAGTTCCGGGAAACAAGGTAACCCTCCTCATAGTGCCTACTGTAGCCCTTACAGAGCTGTACATTCCAAAGACAAGCAGCAGCGCTATAACGAGCCCGAGCGGCACGGCGGACACGATGTCCGTGCTGGCTAATGTTAAGTTCTCCCTGTCCGAAATAAAGTCCATAGTAGAGAAAACCCATGGATGCATTGTATGGGGAGGAACTCTGAACCTTGCTCCTGCGGATGACTATCTCATCAAGATCGAAAACCCCCTGAGGTTAAACCCACGGGGCCTCATGATGGCAAGCGTCATGGCTAAAAAGCTAGCCGTAGGGGCCAAGGTCGTTGTGCTCGACCTTCCTGTCGGAAGAGGGACGAAGCTGAACGATCTTTCTGAGGCTGAGAAGCTGGCGAAGGACTTCTATGAGCTTGGGAGATCGCTCGGAGTTACCGTTAGGTCAGGCATAACTTACGGAGGACAGCCCATAGGAAGGGCCGTAGGTCCTGCGCTTGAGGCCAGGGAGGCGCTTATGGCCTTGATAAACCCGTCTCAGGCAAGCATGAGCCTCCTATCCAAGTCAGCTTCTCTTGCAGGGCTTCTGCTTGAGGCCTCTGGAATAGTTCAGAAAGGGCTCGGCTATGAAGCAGCTATCGATTCTATGATGAAGGGCAAATCATATCTCAAAATGAAGGAGATAATAGAGGCTCAGGGGGGAAACCCCAACGTAAAGCCTGACGACCTGCCCGTAGGGACTTACAGACACGTAATAAAATCGGAGACCGATGGGTACGTCACTCTGATAGACAACGATGCAATAGTTGAGATCGCAAGGGCCGCTGGCGCACCGGCCGACAGAGGGGCTGGGGTGCTATTGTATCAGAAGCAGGGGTACAAGGTGAACAAGGGCGATCCGCTTCTTGAAATATACGCTGAAAGGAGCTCAAAGCTCAGCGACGCAGTTAACGTTGCTGAGAGACGTAACCCGGTAGTGGTAGAGGGGATGCTACTGAAGGTTTACCCTCCAGCATGACTTAAGTTGAGCAGAGATTGCACGATTGATGAGGAAAAGATACGGATTGTCTCCTATTTCATTAGGGCGCTCGGACCTCAGTACTTCTATGAGCTTGAGCTCCAGGATCCGCAGCTCATCTCTCTGAAAAACCTCAGGACAAAGTGTATGGGAAAGGCGTTCTATGAGCTCGTTATAGGCGCCAGCATCATAGCGTACAGGCTGAGGAGAAGCGGCGAGGACTTCTGGGCTGCTTTTTCTCAGTTTGAGCACTCCTGCGAGGACCCGTACTTCAGTGTGGAGAGCTACATAATTAGGGAGAGGGAGCTTGCACGCAATGCTAAAATCAGGAGGATAAGGATGCTGAGGGAAAAGCGTGCGATGCTTCTGAAAAGAATAAATGGATATTTTGAGGATCTCAGTCTCCTTTACAGAGATCTCATGGGAATTTTTGGAAACAGGTACCAGAAGACAGTTTCGTTCGCCTGCAAGATGTTTCACTATGCGATGATCGTCGACGGGAGACACGGAAAGGTGCCCATGGACATTCCGATACCTCTTGACAGCAGAGTTAGGAGGATAACGCAGAAGCTAGGCATAGTTGGCGAGAGCTCAGATCGCGATTGCTATCTGAGGGCTTGGAAGCTGGTCTCTGACCTTTCCGGAATAGATCAGATGCACGTGGATGTGTTTCTGTGGAGAAAGCTCTACAACGTGGTCTGAGCAACCGCTGAGTATTGGCTTGTACAGCTTAAGCTCACGCGTTGCTCCTTTTACCTGATCAATTGGGCTGACGCGCCAGCCAAGGGATGCGCTTAAAAGATCGAAGCCCAGAGGTATCATGTGAGCTATACCAGACTTGTTGACGAAGTAGCCGAATACGAGCCGAAAGAGGATCTGGACTGGATAATCGGAAGAATATACGGGTCTAAGAGGGTTGTTGTGTTTGGCGCCGGAAGATCGGGGGACGTCGCGGACGCTTTCGTCAAGTTTCTTAGAAACATAGGAGTTGATCATTCCTTTGGACCAAACGATGTGCCCTACGTATTTGGCCCCTGCGATCTGCTTATAGCCATTTCTGGCAGCGGCGTTACCCAGTATACGCTTGAAGTCGCAAAGGTAGCAAAGGAAGGTGGATCCTTTGTAACTTCAATAACGAGCAACCCCGAAAGCCAGCTGGCATCAATATCGGACAAGGTTATATTGGTGCCTGGAGCCCATAGGTGGAAAGAGGAGGACTACTATATGAGCAAGCTGCTCGGAGTTACTAGCACGCCCCTGACGCCTCTTGGAACCCTTTTTGAGCTAAGGACCATGCTCCTGTCGCTCTCTCTGATCCTCTACCTGAGGGGCGAGGAGCTGCTTGATTCATACAGAAGCCTTATAAAGATCATCAAGGACTTCACGCCACCAGAGGAGTACTATGAAAAACTGTACGGCTTCCTGCCTGCTGCATCAGAATACCCCCGCAACAAAACAGTAGTTCTGGGAGAGGGACTCAGCGGCATTGTAGGAAGGTTTTTCTCGACAAGGCTGAGGCATTTATCAAAGGAGGGGCAGGAGAGGCTCGTTTACTACTGGCTGGACAAGGGAAGCGTCGCTGTGAAGGAGGGCGATCTCGTAATGATAATTTCGGGCTCAGCATCGCAGCTCTTTGCGGAGCTTGCAAAGAGGGCGAAGAGAAAGGGAACAAAGATAGTCAGCCTTACATCATTCCCTGACGCCGACCTTGGAAAGGCATCAGATCTGACGATCGAAATCCCCGGCAGGAGGATCTTCAAGCTGAAGGGGCTCAGATCGAGCTATTTTCCCCAGGATCCAAGATACTCTGCCTTTGAGCTTAGAAGCCTATTTTTCCTCGAGAGCTTTGTGCACTATGTTGCTGAAAAGGAGAAGATCACTGAGAACGACATAAAGAGGATGCACTCTGACTTTACCTAAATCAGCGCGTGCTTGGTCATGGAGCTTATGCTCCTGTACCCACGGAGAAAGCTGAGCCTGTTCTCGTACAGCTCTCTTATGTCATCCACGTCATAGATCAGCATCGCAAGCCTCTCCAAGCCCATGCCCCATGCCAGAACAGGGCCATCGTAGCCCAGGGGCTTGGTCACCTCGGGCCTGAAAATCCCCATGCCGCAGAGCTCTATCCAGTCTTTCAGCTTTTCGGAGTATATCATAGACTGCATGGAGGGCTCTGTGTAGGGGAAGAAGGTTGGCCAGAACTTCACCTTTTCAAATCCAAGCTTCTTGTAAAAGGCAGTAAGGTAGCCCATCAGCTTTCGTATGGTTGCTCCTTCCTCTATGACTATGGCGTCCATCTGATGAAGCTCAACCAGGTGCTTGAAGTCAGGTTTCTCGTTTCTGAAGACCCTGCCTATAGTGAACAGCCTCCCGCGGGCGCCCCTGTATATGGCCTCTGCCGTAACAGTTGTTGTGTGGGTTCTCAGAAGCGCCTTCCACGCGAGCTCACTGTTCCAAGTGTATCCCCATCCAGTCGATCCCGTGGTCCAGCCGTTCTCGTGCGTGCTTCTGACTCTTTGTACCAGATCCCTGTCCTCCTCCTCGATCCTCAGGTTCCTGAGGTAGAACGTGTCATGCATGTCCCGTGCGGGATGATCCTGAGGTGTGAACAGGACGTCAAAGTTCCAGAATGATGATCTTACCACCGGACCCTCTATTTCAATGAATCCGAGCCCCTCCATGATCTCCCTGATTAGCCTGATCAGCTCTGAAAGGGGATGGACCCTCGCAGGGTACACAGCTGGCACAGGCTGTGACATGTTTATATCGGAGAACGTCACGCTCCTCCATCTGCCACTCGATATCAGCTCCGATGTAAGCAGAGTCACCTCCTCCTTTTCAAGATCCTCCTTTCTAAGCGCGACGCCCTCAGAGAGCTTCACCCAGATGCCCTTAACTTTGTAGACCTTTATATAGCCGGGCCTCTTACTGAGCTCGTTCAGCTCCTTCAGATCCTCCTGGGTGAGATCCCTAATTGGCCTTGGACCGGCTGAAAGCTTCTCAAGAACGTGGTAAACCTCAGTAGCTTTCAACTTTCCGCTTATCCTTGGAACTATCTTTCCTTTGGAGAGACTTATCAGCCCCAGCTTAAGAGCGATCCCAAGAGCCGGGGCCGCGTCATCCCCGAGAAGGCGCTTGGCCTCCTCGAGGTCTAAGCTGCCTTTTTTGAGCGCCTCGTTTGCCAGCCTGACTTCAGGGGTGTCGATCTGTAATGCTTCCTTTCCTTTTGAATCCAGCTCCACCACTTCCACCTCCTCCACATTGACGCTAATTAATCCCTTCTCCCTTAACCACTCAACAACCCTTCTGGCCTGATCCATGTTCAGCCCGGAAGCCTCCGCCAGATTCTCCAGCTTACCCTGTTTTACATCAAGAAGAACCCTAAGGAACTTCTTCTCTAACGGATGAAGAGACGCATACGACATTTCTATAGAATTTAGGGATCCACGATATAAAGGTTCTGACCTCCTCCCGCCCTGAAGAGCGTAGGTTCCCGAGGTCTCGAGGGTTACTCCCCTTTAGCGGAGCTACTCCGCTGTGCATAACTGTGTATGAAAGAGTCTTTGCTATGCCCCTGACCATCAGGCCCGCTGTCTTCTTATGTTAAGCGCTCCGTTCAGATCTGGGTGAAGCCTGTGACCGAGAGGACGCTTCACAATCCCTCTTGGGCTTCAGATCACCTCGACTTCGTGATAAGCACATAGCCTTGAAGTTCTGTATTCAATCACCTCATAAACTCTGATCCCGTGCTTCCGCGCCTTCAGTTCGATGATATTCATCAGCTTGCGGTAAGACCGCGTGTTTGCACTGAATGCGTTATCCTTTTCTTGAGCAATACTAAAAGAATAGCCCGGACAGATGGTTGAAACACGCAGCTTGTAAAGCGTCTTTAGCATGTGAGATGCTGGGTTTCTGTACAAGTGAAGGAATACGCTGATTCGCTTCTTGAATAGCTAAATGGGAGGCTTCAGGACCTGTCCTGCGCTTCTTATTAGAAGGCTTTTTGCTTCGGATTTTGCAGCCTCCCTTCTCGACCTGTGCTGCTCCATGAAACCCTCCACAAGCTCAAGTGCCTCCTCCTTGCACTGACCACAGAGCCTCCTGCCGCTCCTGCACTCATAGTAGACCTTGTTTATCATAGCGTCATCCTTGGAGAAGTACATGAACAGATCAAAAACGGGGCATTTCTCTGGCTCCCCTCCGAGCTCCTTCTGCTCCTTGATCGTTGCTCTTCCTCCTGTGAACGCGTTCATTATCTTTTGCTTAAGCTCGGATTTGGAATCGGAAAGCGTTATCATCGTCTGAGGCGAGCGTTTTGACATCTTCTCCTCGCCGGAAAGGGACCTAACAAGCTTATGATAAACTGACGATGGGGGGATCAGGCCCAGATCCAGTCTGTGCTTGTCTGCCAGATCCCTGGCTAGCCTTATATGAGGATCCTGATCGGCCCCAACAGGGACAAGTACTGGCTTCGGACCTCCAAAGGGCTTGGTCTGGGGCAGGAATATATCTCCAGCCTGTACAAGGGCAGCAAAATAAAGGGAGATCTTCCTTTCGCCGTATATGTCCATCAGCATGCTCAAGGTAACGTCATCTGAAAAAATAAAGGCAAGATCCGAGACCACCAGAGCGCCGGACTGCCTGTAGACCAGCGCTCTGTCGGGCTCCATGCCCAGCGCTATCATGTCGGCGACGTTTTCGATCGCTATCTCAAGGCTCTTTTCAAGGCTCTGCCCATTGTCAACATATGCCTCAAGATCGGCAATCGCGTAGTAGAGGTGAGCATTTTTGAACTTCTTCTGAAAGTATATCATCTGCTCAGCTGTGATCATGCTTCCTATGTGAAATATTCCGCTTGGCTTGATCCCTGAAAGTATTGCAACGCTCTTTCCGGCTTTTGCTTCCGCTATGAACTTATCAAGGTCCCTGTGACCTACCAGCAAACCCCTTCTATAGTACTTGTTGTCCATAAGCTCTTCGTAGCTCTCAGGGAGGGGCGTTATGCCGAACTCCTTAATCAGCCTTTCATAGTCCTTGATGCCGGATGTGGCCCATGGATTAATCGCGCTCAAGATATCACCATTTTAGCAAATTATGATAAATTTATTTCTTCTGATTTTGCTGAGCGCGCGGTTTAAATATCATGTACCCTGAAGGTCGCTGATAGCTCGTCCGTTGACTTTAACTGAGCTCTAGGATCTTGTAGTGGCCCAGTCCAAAGGTAAAATCTGAGCCCATGCCAAGAAAGCTTCCAACTGCAAGAAGCCACCTCTCGGAGTCGGATGTGCCTGTCAGATCCACCTCGGAATCAAACATCCAGCCTTTAAATTCAGATTTCAGGCTCCTGCTTGACCTTCTCTTAAGAGTTATACGCTCGGCTCTTCTGAGGACGTACTTCATTGCTGAACTTGGAAGCTCTATTCTGCTGCCGTCTCCGTATTCGTTAACCAGTATAATCAGCCTTCTCCATACTTCTTTCAAGAGGGAGTCCGCTGTCTGCGGGGGCAGAGGTCCTGTAAATGGAGTCCTTGAGCTTATAAGGTAGCGTTTCTCTTCCAGGGGTTTAACCTCAGATATATCATATGAAGGCGGCTCTGACCTGTCATCAAGGGGCCTTCCCGTTAGCGCGTCGTAGGCGCTTTCTATTTCAAACCTGTTAACGCCGTACACCCTTTCTGATCCAACGCCAAACTTGCCAAGATATTTTAGGCCTACGAAGAGCTGTCTAAAGGATCTAACGTAATCTCCGAGAAGTATTGCGTCAAAGCTGATGGTTTCTTCGCTTTTGAGATTCATCTCGCTGCTGTACGGTTGAGCTATTATGGAGAGCGGCTTTGGAGGCTCAGCGAAGCCACGCTTTTCCTTGCGGGTCGTATACACTCCACGGAAAAGACATGGAGCGTTTCTGCAGAATGGACAGGATGGCGGGGTGCAGACGTTGTTTTTTAATGCGTAGCCAAGACCCCCTCTTAGGGCTGAGCCTATCCATCTTGGAAGTATCGCCCCGTTGGGGAATATTAACGTGAATCTTACGTATGCGAACCTCAGCATCTGCGACGTGCCCCCACTGCCTACAAAATGATAATATTCCAATTATTTATATTAACAATTTGAAATGTGTTCCGATCCTTTTAAATACAATGGTGTGGAATAGTAGTGTAAGCGTGATGAGCTAGGGCTGAGCTCTGACCACGGGATGACGAAATAGCTCGCGGCTGAAATGCTCTGCATTTAAAGCTAAGCTCAAGCAGATCCGCGTGTTAAACCCATCAAATGGGAAGCTATTTAAATAATTGGCCAGTGGGCGTGATCCTGCGCTATAAAAGTTGGCAAACAGCAAAATTTTAGCGATGAGACAGCTCGTGGTACAAAGGTTATAAACTATAGTTCGCATATAAAATTTATTCTTATGAGACGGCTCGATTTTAGAACGCCCTGCCAGATAGCTAGCACTGAAAGCTACACAGTTTTGATAGAAGGAGAACCGGGCGTCGGCAAGACTACGCTGGCCCTTTACTCATCATTAAGATCAAGAAGAACCCTTTATATCTCATATAACGAGCCCCAGGACTCTCTCCTTAAAAAGGCGCAGCTTGCATGCGGGGATTGCTACAAAAACCTAACAGTTTACAGGGCCTTAAGCGGCTCAATAGAGAACGTCTACTCTGAAATGCTTAACGCGCTTAAAGATGGCATGGCAGTGGTTCTTGATTCAGTTGATGCCTTCCTTGCCACATCAGAGCTTAAGACAGAAAGATCCCTTATGCAGCTCATTTATGAGGCCACCAAGATAAACAGAGGGACGCTGCTATTAATATATGAGGGAATAAACAAGGAAGGGGAATCCATAAAGTTCCTTGCCGATGCCTATCTGAAGCTGGACACAACATATATACTTGGTCTACCCGTACGAAAGATAAACGTTGTAAAGGACAGGGACTATCCCACGAGCATATATCCGTTCTATTATACCTTAAGGGGCGGGTTTGAAATGATAACCAACCCGATCTTCAATTACAGCGAGCTCTTCACTAAGAAGGTTAAGCCGTGGAACAGGCCATTTGGGGACAAGAGCGTTATGAAGAAATATGAAATGTTTCACTACGTGCTCGACAGCAGCGTTAACGTCACCTTTGAAAAGCTCTACAGGCTGTGGCTCGCAGTAGATTACCTTTACCACGGAAGGGCTCCTGTGATAATCGCGCGTCCAGAGGAAAGTCCTGAGGATCTAAATAGTACGTTCGTCAAAATGTCTGGTGGAAAAGAGGCGAGCATCGTTGAGCTAACAGGAATGCCTCTTAGTGATGCAAAGATTATTATCTCGAGTGCCCATGATAACGCTGTAGTTGTTTTCGACACGCTGGTATGGGAAAAGGAGGCCATCAAGCATCCCGAGCTCGCGGAGAGCGCTCTCAACGAAATGGTCTACGATTTTTCAAAAAGGGGCATAGGAATGATAGCGTTTACATACGAGTTTTATAAAACACACGAAATTTTCATGAAATACTCAACTCGAGTGAGAAAGATCACGGATGTGGAGGGACAGATATTCATGAGGACCCTCAAGCCTCCGGGGCCGCTCTATTATTTTAAATTGATAGTGGAGCAGGAGCCGGAACTCGTGTTAGTTCCTGCTTAAGATTAATCGGAGGCACGTATTTAATTTTATCAGCCATCTTCGAGCGCACAACGTTTATTATTACCCGTTTCGATTTTTATACATAATTATGCATAGGGGGCTTGTTGACATTATTAACACTTCAGGATACGTAACTATTCTTACGGGCGAACCTGGTATAGGCAAGACCTCAATAGCGCTTCTCTCATGTGCTAAAAGAGGTAAATGCACCTATATCACATACGCCGAGCCAGAGAGCTCGTTGCTAAACAAACTTAAAATGGTCGCCACGGGGTTCTCGCCTTCTGTAAACATCGTTAGCGCCTTAAGCGGGGATCCAGCGCCTGTTTTTTCGCTTATTTCCGACGCGCTTGAGAAGGGAGACCTTGTAACAGTTGATTCCCTTGACGCGATGTTTTATGGAATCAAGGACGAGGGCTCGATAAGGTCGTTCATCCAGCTAATCTATGGGACGTCAAAGAGAAAACAGGGCTCCCTGCTTCTGATATCGGAGGGCCTCAGCCATGCGGCTGAACACGTAAAGTTCGTATGCGACTCCGTAATAAGCCTTTCATGGGATAAAATCATGGGTGCCAGGGTCAGGATGGCTATGATAATGAAGGACAGGGACTATCCAGTGGACAACCCTGTGCAGTACTTTACCGTTGGCAACGGTCTGGCATTCACTGAGAGGAAGTTCTACTACTCCAGGCCAAGGCTTTCAAGGCTGAGGAGCTTTATAAGAGCTCAGGAGGTTACCGTTAGGGCAGTGGAGGATCTCGGATACAACGTTCTTATTGAAGTGGAGCCGGACGTTTCTTACATTTTGCATAAAATCCTCAGGAGGCTTGTGGCTGCGGATTATCTGCTTCAGGGATACAGAGTAAACTACTGGCTTGGCCCACAGGAAGATGAGAAGGAGGCCGCCGAGGATCTCAGGACCCTGTCGGGGTCAAACTTCAGAAACCTGAGGATAATGTATGTGGATCCGAGGGACTTCGATTACAGCGCTGAAAGGTTTATGGAGCATCTCATGAAGACTTACGCTTCAGAAAATGCGATTGATATTATAGATCTCCTAGCCCAGGAGGACTTCGCCGTAAAGAGCCCAGTTGAATATGAAATGTTCGTAAAGCAGGCTGTCAGGGCCAACACTTCCCTGAGGAGAATTTCAGTGGTTTACGGGTATTCTAACGGAAAGGCCACAGAAATAAGGAGCAAGTACATGAACCTTATAAGAAGGGTTGCGGTAAAGGAGGGCTTTACTTTTGTTAAGGCAATAAAGCCGTGGGGGCCATTGTATTATCTTGATCTTGATCTGGCCCGCGGTCAGATCAACACGATGGAGATGAAGTAGATGAGCAGAACGCTTACCCAGATACTGGAGGATGTAATATCGAGGTACGGAGGAGAGCCCGTAAAGAACGCGGTCATGTACCACCTTACACGGGGCTTCGGGCTCGATCCAGAAAGAATGCTAGAAGAGCCAGATAGGTTCACCGAGGCGCTCAGAAGGATATATGGTCAGTTTGAAGAGATAATAGAGAAGGATATATGCGAGGAGATAATAAATGAAAGAAAGCTGAGCTCACACGCAAAAACGCTGAAGGATCTGGCGAGAGACATTAAGAACTCAGGGTCTAGCTGAGCCTTATCTTTACGTACTCGTATGCGTCTCTCTGACTATCAAAGGCATAGTGAACCTTTCTGAACCTCATCTTGAGATCCCTTACCCTCCTTCTGATCTCCTCCTTGTCCCGCTTCTTTATAATTGCATCATGAAGTATTTCAGCTATCTCCTCCATCTCCGAGGGTCCCATGCCGAGCCTGGTTATTTCCTGAACTCCCATTCTTATCCCTCCTGGATTCTTAAAGTGCCTGCCCGCCTTTATGTCTCCAGGTATGAGGTTCCTGTTAACTATAATGTTTGCATCTTCAAGCTCCTTCTCCACGACTCCGCCCCCGCCATAATCC
>JAGDXK010000007.1:0-4269 GCA_023256405.1 Nitrososphaerales archaeon | reverse complement strand
AATCCCACACGTCTATGACCACCTGATGGGACTTCGTGAAGCCGTTCTTTTCGCCAAGCACCTTGAAGCCCTTCGCCGCCAGAGATTCAGCCAGCTTCTGTGCGTTTTTTATTACGTCCTTCGCGTACTGTTTACCGAAGGCAAGCATCTCTGCAAACGCCACAGCTTTTCCGGCAACATGATGCAGGTGATGGTTTGAGACGTTGCTTGGGAACACGGCGCTCTTCAGCTTTTCGGCGTATTTCTCATAGCTGACTATTATGCCGCCCTGTGGACCAGGGAGGGTTTTGTGGGTGCTTCCTGACATTACGTCTGCACCCTCCTTTAGAGGCTGCTGAAACTCTCCTCCAGCGATCAGCCCAAGAACGTGTGCGCCATCGTACATTATGTAAATGTCCTCCGCCTTCAGGTACGGGGCCAGCTCCTTTAATGGATGAGGGAAGAGAAACAGGGAGCCTCCAAAGATCACCATCCTTGGCTTTCTTCCCTCTTTCTTGAGCTTTTCGATTAGGCTCCTTGTCTTATCCGCGTCTATGTTCATTTCCTCTGAATCAAACGGAAAGTTCTCAACGACAAGCCCTCTAACGGCCCCAGCGGTTCCTCCGAGCTCCTTTTTGCCATACGTTATGTGGCCACCGTTTGGTATTGCAAGCGATATCACGGTATCCCCAGGCTCTGTAAAGGCGGTGTAAACAGCCAGGTTTGCAGTTACCCCGGCTATTGGCCTAACATCAACATGTTCCGCATCAAAAAGCCTTTTTCCAAGCTCAATGGCAGCGAGCTCAACCTGATCAATGTACCTGCAGCCAGCATAGACCCTGTCGCCAGGCCATCCTTCAGCGTATCTTGACATAAAATCAGAAATTATGGCCTCCTTTACGGCCTCGCTCACCACGTTTTCAGATGCTATGAGCGGCAACGCCTCAGAGAACCATCTGTGATGATCCTCAAGCAGCCTAAATATCCTATTGTAGCTCTCTTTCGCGAACTCCAAGTCGTCCATATAGCCAGATATTTATTCGGGCCCCTTTAAATAATTTTTACAGATAAGGTATAGCTCGCTGCTTTCCTTCCTGCTAGCATTTGGCTTTGTCAGCTTGACGAAGGAGAATTCGCTCCTGGCCCTTCTGACTATATCATTCACGCCCTCACCGTCGAACAGCTTACAGACGAATGTCCCACCCCTCTTGAGCACCTTTTCAGCTATCTCAAGCGCCCTGTTTGCCAGCGTTATCTGCATGTATTGGTCATGCTCCCAAACGCCCGAGACGTTTGGTGCCAGATCTGAGATCACTACGTCAAATCCTGATATGTGAGGCTCCTCGTTTAGGATGTTCATCCTCAGGTACTTGACGTTGTCGGCCTCAAACTTAATGGGCCTCAGGTCCACAGAGTAGACCTCGCCCTCATCGCCGATTAACTTTGAAGCGACCTGAGACCAGCCTCCCGGCGATGCCCCAAGATCTAGAACCCTCTGCCCTTTCTTGAATATGCCGTACTTCCTGTGCATCTCCAGAATCTTAAAAGCTGCCCTGCTAACGTATCCGGCTCTCTTGGCCATCCTTCTATAGTGATCCCTCTTGGCCTCCTCAGGCTTCATTTGACTCACCCTGTCCCTTAACGTGCTGAAGGTATTCGTTCATAACCCATCTTTCAAGCTTCGTGCATGTCTTGGGAGAAACCTCACCCTCATCATAGCACTTGGAAAAGAGCGGGCATGTTATGCACGGAGCGTCAGCTATGCTTTCAACGCTTAAGGGTATTAAAAGGGGTTTAAGCCTGTAAGTCCATCTGCCGTCCTCGAGCACTTTTTCCCTTCTTATCAGCTTTCTCCTCTCCAGCCTGGTCGCTATTCTCGATCCGTCCCTGCTGGTCAGGTTGAGCTTCTTCCAAAGCTCGCTCTGTAGTATGCCCTTCTCTCCGCTCTCTATAACCAGCTTGTACACGAGGCTAACGAGGTCCTCCTCCTTGCTCTCCCGTGGCATTATTTTTTAACGTCAAATATGGACTTAAAAATCCTTTCCAACTTTTAGACCTTAGCCTCATCAAGCACGCCCTCGTCTCCGGTCTTAAGTACGTACTCAGCGAGCTCCTTCGCCCACCTGCCTGTCTCTGACCTTCTCAGGATCTGCTGAAGGTAATCCCTGAAAGATACTCCAAGCGCATCCCTCCAGAAAGAATATGCTTCAAGCAGGCTCTTGGCTGCAAGCCTGTGCCTGAAGCACAGCCTTCCCTCGGAGAAGAAGCCACAAACTACGCATTTCTGAGCTTGCTGCTTGGACACTGTGGATTTGGACAAAATATCCAGTCACCCCTTCTTATCATGGGCCATCCACAATACGGGCATTTACGGTTTGTTGAGACGAGCCTTCCCTTCCTCGGAAGGGGCGCGGAGATACCGCAGAAGCTGCATTTAAGATATCTCTTGCCACCCATCGATATGTGGAGCATTAGCTCCCCCTTTCCGCATGCTGGACATTTTCCAAAGGATTCGCCTGTGCCCTGCGATATATGCCTCTTGGCCAGCTCCATTATTTCCTCAGTGGCCCTGGCCTCTGAAAGCTCCTCCATGAGAAGCTCTACACTTTCCCTGAGAACAGTTCCGGGATCACTAGTGCCGTATTCTATGTTTTCCAGGTCTTTCTCCATACGCCTGGTCATATCCAGCGTTATGATCTTGGAGAAGCTGAAATATCTCGCAACGCTGAACCCCAGCTCCGTGAGCTCAATTCTGTTGCCCTTTATGTAGCCCCTCTTGTAGAGCGTCTTAATTATCTCAGCCCTTGTTGCCTTCGTTCCTATCTCGTTGTTCTCCATCCACTCAAGAAGCGATGAGGGCGTGTATCTGGAGGGGGGCTTTGTATACTGAAGCTCCACAGAGACCTCCTTTATCAGTGCGCTATCGCCAACCTTCGCGTCCGGCAGTTGCCTCTCCCTGACCTCCCTGAAGGGATACACATTGAGCCATCCTCTGTCAATTATCATCACGCCATCGGCTTCAAGCTCAAAACCACCTGCTGAAACCCTGATCCTCTTCTTTGCGAGCTTCATATCCCTGTAGAAGGCGGCGATGAACCTCCTGACAATCAGGTCATAAAGCTTCTGATGAACGCCGCTCAGGCTCTGAACTTCGCCCGTGGGATATATAGCCGGATGAGCTGGATCGGTCATTGTACCCTGAACCGGGCTATCCCTTTCTGTGGCGCCCGCCTCCTTGTACGCCCGTGCTAACTTTGAAAGTATTGAGCTGTAGCCGATGCTCGGAGGAAGCCTCTGAGAGCTAGTTCTGGGATATGAAATAAGAGCCATCAGGTACAGCTTCTCTAGCACTTCAAGCGTTTCCCAGGGCTGTATCCCGTATATCCTGTATGCCTCCCTCTGGACATCGGACAGGTTAAATGGATACGGAGGCCTGACGTTCTCTGCGCTCTTTTCAAAGGAGATCACCTTTCCGGCTGTCCCCTTCAGCCCCTTTGCCCTTTCGGCCTCCTTTGCCGTGTAGAGGTTAGGCCCCGTGAGCTCAACGTCCTGTCCGTTTATTTCAGCAATAACCTTGAACTTCCAGTAAGGCCTAGGAACGAACGAGTTTATCTCAAGCTCTCTGTTGTACACTTCAACAAGCGTCGGTCCCTGAACCCTTCCTATGCTCAGGCTCATCCTTGAGCCCGTCCCCCTAAGAACTTCATCCATGATAAGTCTAGAGAGGCTGATGCCCCAAATGAAGTCAATATAGTGCCTTGTCCTCCCGGCGTCTGCCATGAGCCATCTGTCCCTCTGCAGAAGGGACGAAAAGCTCTGCTTCAGCTCCCCTGTCGTTAACGTCGAGAACTTGGCCCTTAAGACGCGCTTTGTGAACCCTCCTCCGTACTTGACCAGATTGTACCCTATCGTTTCCCCCTCTATATCGTAGTCGCAGGCTATAATTATTTCATCGCTCCTCCCTATCAGCTCGTTGACAACCGATATTGCCTTCTTCGCGTATGAATCCTCATCCATCGGTACCCATTCGAGGTCCAGAACAGGGTAGAAGCTCAGGTCCCCAACATCCGATTTGAGCTTATAGAGATGGCCTCGCGCCGGAACCACGTACGCATCTCCTGCGTTCCACCTGCACCGGTAAACTGGGACCCCGTTGTATGAAAGCTTCTTGTACTCTGGATCAAGAGCATGCGCTATCCTCTTGGCTGCGTCGTTCTTCTCAGCAATAATAAGGATGGGCCGGGCCGGATTCGAACCGGCGACCTCCGCCGCGTCAAGGCGGTGTGCTGA
>JAGDXK010000030.1:5119-5532 GCA_023256405.1 Nitrososphaerales archaeon | reverse complement strand
AGAGGACAAAGGACCTGTTCTCAGGCATTACCCTCCACCAGCCTCAGCGCATCATCGACTGAGCCTCCCCTGTAAACCAGCAAACCTATGGCTCTGACTATGCTGGCAGGATCCCTCTGCTGCCAGACGTTTCTGCCAATTGCCGTCCCAGAGCCTCCGCTATCCATGAACGTCTTCACGAACTCAAGGAGCTTTCTCACGCTATCCATCTTTGGGCCTCCTGCGGCAACGACAGGCGTTATCGAGTACCTCATTATCTCTGAGTACAGCTCCCTGCTTATTTCAGATGGCATCTGACTTTTCACCAGATCGGCCCCGGCCTCCCCCAGCGCTCTGACGCCCTGCCTCAGCGTTTCGAACCTGTTAAGGCCGCTCTGATCCAAGAAGCTCGACTCTCAAATAACAGGAATGTC
>JAGDXK010000030.1:4613-5109 GCA_023256405.1 Nitrososphaerales archaeon | reverse complement strand
ACGTTCTGAACATCTCCTTCTCGTTTGGATGTCCGAATATTACCGTGTATATTACGGCATCGGCTCCAAGGCGCTCCGCATCCGCCACGTACTCCTCTATGAGCTCATCGACCGGCTCGGTTATCCTGTAGATGAAAGAAAGCGAGCTGCCCACGATATCGCTGAACCTCTTTGCCACACCCCTGTATGCTATTACTGCGCTTGCGCCGCCCTCGTAGAACGACTTCAGAAGTGATCCAAGATCGCTTAGCTCCCTGTAGTAGCCCTCCCCGTTATAGTTAAAGTAACCCTCTATAACGTGATCAATGGGGACGATTATGGATCTTCCGTCCTTCAGTATGCGTGAGATCCTCTGGCCTTTTCTGTCCTTCACAATTAACTACCACTTCTTTTTTTATAAAAACGTTTGTTATCTCTCAGGGCGTGCTAATCGGTCCTGAACACGGGCTTAAGCGCTTCATAAAGCGATAGGTAGAGCCTGAACTTTTTCGAATAG
>JAGDXK010000030.1:0-4603 GCA_023256405.1 Nitrososphaerales archaeon | reverse complement strand
ACGTTTGCCAGCGTTCTTATGAAGGCTCTGGATTTCGTCATGCCGCCGCCGACCGTAAGCCTTTGAATGGAAAGGCCGGCTCTCCTCAGCCACTCGATCATGTGCCTCACGCTCATGCTGATCGACTCGTAAAAGGCACCTACTATGTCTCCCACCTCAGTGCTTCCAGTCAGACCGTAGATGACCCCTTTGGCATAGGGATCCATCACAGGGCTCTTCTCACCGTAAATGTAAGGAAGAACCGTAACGTTGGATGGCGTCCTGGCAAGCCGGTTGAGCCTGGCAAAGCTCTTTATTCTTAGAAGCCTCCTGAGGAGATCTATAACCGCCCCTGCGGCGCCCGTGGTTGCAACAACGTAGAACATGCCTGGCTCAGGGCTCAGGTCAAGATAAAAGCCGTCCAGAGTGACGGGCCTGCTTGTAGCATGATAGAGGGTGGCAGTCGTTCCCAGGTTAAGGGTTGTAGCTCCCTCAGTAAAGGCCCCAGCGGAAATGGCGCCAGCTATCGAGTCTGTCAGGGGTGGCAGAACTTTCAGCCCATCGTTAGCCGTCAGGGGCTCATTCATTATTGCGGGAAGGGAAATCCGGCTCAGGTCAGACCTGTCCAGTACTTTATCGCTGTAGCTGCGGTTCCTGTAGTTGAGGACTCCTGCGCTCTGCATTATGGTGGGACCCGTGGCAAAGGCGCCCGTCATTTTTAGCATTATATATGATGTTATATCTCCGGCCATAGCTGCCTCGCTCATCTTTGACGTGTTTTTGGCGAACCACATGGCCTTAAGAGGCCAGTGTTGGGGATCTGGCGCGTTGCCGGTCTCCTCGATCATCAGCTGCCTGAGCTCCTCGTTGATAAGTTCCCTTCCGCGTGTATCGCTGTATAGGATGAGGTTGGTGAGCGGTCTTCCATGCTTGTCCATCAGAATAAACGTAGGCGCCATTGAGGATATCGCCAGGTACGCGTCCTTCGGATCAACCAACGAAAGGGCATGGCCTAGGATATCCATGAACGCCGAGTAGAAGGCCTCAGGATCAATTTCCATGTAAGCCTTCTCGTTGGGGAGGATTTCTGGAGCTCTCTTCCTGATCTTCGCTATCCGCCTTCTGTTTCTGTATACGCTGCACTTGAAGTCCGTCGTGCCGAGATCCACAGCTATATAGTACACGCCCTATTCTTGGGGCTAGCTTATTTATCGTTTTAATGAAAACAAAATAAGCGTCCTTTTTATATAAATCTAAACCTCTCCAGAAGGCACGGCTATGCTTACTGCCTTTCCTGACTCAACTCCCCATATGTACCATATCACCGCTGCGGAGAATCCTGCGACCCACCAGAGCACGTTCAGCAACATGTACTGCGACAGCGTTAGCACGGATCCTATGTAGAGGAAGGGGATTGAAATCAGGAACGTAAGCCCCCTGTTCAGACCAACGAACGTTCCCCTCTTGATTGTAGGCCATATTTCCGACTTCAGAGCATCTGCTGCCTCCCATGCGAGCTGCGGCCATACCTCAGCCAGTATCAGAAGGATCCAGAACACGCTCAGGTTCTTTGACCAAACTGGCACGAAGAAGTAGAAGAGGGCAAAGCTGACCAGCGAAAGAAAGTATGAGACGACTAAAAGCTTCTTTCTGCTCCACCTGTCAGCGCCGAGGCCCAGCAGGCCACCAAAGAAAGCCGCTAGGGTTCCTATCATCAGTATCTGAGGGACAAGGTTCGTGTAGAATACGGGCCCCAGCGTATATGTGACCAGCCCATAGGTCACTGTGTTCGTGTCAGCGAGTATCAGCGCTATCAGGAACCTGAAGAGCAGATCCCTGCGTCCCCTGATCCTGACCTTTTCCATCTCCTGTGGCACTGGCTTAACTGAAGGTGTTACTGATGGAGCCGCTGATCTGGGGCCTACTGCGCTCACGCCAACGCCAGGCCCAGTTTTGAAGTACTTTTTGGCCTCCTCCTCGGCATGGCTCGATCTGCCTGCAGCCTCAAGCCATCTTATTGACTCGGGCATGTGGTACCTGATGAATATGAGCAGCCCTATGATCACGAGAACTATAATGCCAGCAACCGTCTTGCTGAATATTGGCGAGGAGGAGAAGCTGAAGGAGCCAACGATTCCTGAAATGACGGAGCCGAGCTCTATGGTGTCAAGCGTTATCATGTACGCCTTGCTCCTGTGCTTTCTCGGGTAGTACTCGTGCATGGAGGTCATGATAACGTTCTGCTCAGCTCCTCCAGCGAAGGTCAGGAGACCAACAGAAATAAGAGCGAGCACATAATTGAACGTA
This sequence comes from Nitrososphaerales archaeon, assembly GCA_023256405.1. Lineage (GTDB taxonomy): Archaea > Thermoproteota > Nitrososphaeria > Conexivisphaerales > UBA164 > CAYFFZ01. The sequence goes on along the minus strand of JAGDXK010000030.1, from coordinate 2,317 downwards.
AATATTATCAGCAGTCCTGCAATCGCAAAGATCGTCATCGAGATGTAGAAGGTCTTCTTTCTGCCTATTCTGTCCGTAACGGGCCCAATTATCATAACCCCGATTGCCAGCCACAGCGATGACCACATCACCGCCAGGACCCTGAAGAAAACAGGCAGGGTGAACCACGTAGATACTACTGACGATAGGGCAAATGAGTAGCCTTCCAGTATCATGCCTACGGCAAAGGATGCAAAGATCCACCAGTGCACTTTGGTCCATCCGCTTTCCTCGACTTCGGGCGATACCCTGAACTGGCTCATTGTTTGTTTACTCCTTAGTTGTTGTATTAAAATATTCGCTAACAGTTCGCCTAAAAACTTTGGATTTGTTTTAAATTTTGCTAATTTTCATTTTTTAAAATTATATTTTTAATATATTTTTAGTTAATTTTATAAAAAGTTTTTCGAAAGGTAAACATTAAATAGGGATGCTCGTTTATTGTCCTTTCGATCAGCTCAGATCTAGCCGTCAGCTCTTCCTGAACGCTCTTGGGCTGTTTGTGCTTCGTTTCTACTTCTGCTGGTGTGGCAAAGGCTCACTAAATAATTGTGATTCAATGTATGAGCAGCAGAGGTTCCTTGAGCAATTCTGCACTCTTCATGCTGGTATTGTGTTGTCAGAAGAAAAAGCTGGCAAACATGTTCGCAGAGAACGGAAAATCGTTCACAGAGCTCCATGTTTCTGTTAAAAACACCTAAGTCAGGATCACGCATGAGGTGCTTATGTTTGTGAAGGCAAATAACATTGTGAAGGAAAACATCACCAACGGAGAAATCCTAAGCTTGGTCTCCTACATCCTTTATTGAGCGTTTCAGAAGAGCGATGCAGGACCTGATGCTGTATTGGCTCCAAATTGAGAACCTGAAAGGCAGGGGCTCAGCAGGACTGCCGGTAAATGCAAGAACATCAGAGGCATGAGGGGAGAGCATCAGATTAGCGGTCAGCGTGTTCCTTCTTTCTCTCAGGTCGCTGGAAAGTCTTAAGCTTTAAGACGCAGAACGTGCCAACGGATGGATACGGTTTCAAGCAATCGCTTGTCCTTAGTCTCCCTGTTTTAACAAGAAATGAAAGAGCAATGCTGATGTTAAGCAGATCATGTCCATTTAGAAGGATTCCAGACCCTGTCAAAAGCGCTATACTCAATGACAGCCAATTAGGGAAATTCGTAAAGCGCTTTGAGCCTCATACGCTTATCGTTCATTTTGTTTTTAATTTCCGTGTATAAAAACACACCTGTTCACCGCATTGATTAGGATTTCCATAGTTTCATTTTTAAAACAATTGTGCATATAGAAACGCTAAAAGCTTGGGCAACGTGCTCTTTCTGGCGTTAAGTAGCATAGCTACAATGTATGCCAAAAAGGAGACTTCCGCGCCCAACTTTTTTAATCTGTAGAACTGTTTCGCTCTATCGTAGTGTTTCCAGAAAACATCCCTCCAGGTTTCTCCTGCAGTGGCCGAACCTTTATGTTGCAGGTGGTAAACAGTTGGTGCCTCCTTATTGAAAAACCTGAGCGTTCTGTAACCTTTTAGAATGGACCAGTATGCCAGAATCATCTCAAATCCAAGAGCTCTTCTGCTGTTTTTGAAAAGCTCATCCAGATCAACACCATCGATGGCGTCTTTTTTAAAAGCCATGTTTGAACCATGCATGAGCGCTGATAACACAACCTCTTCCTTATCATGGCATGGTTTTTTAAAATTGAGCCCGGACACGCTAATGCCTCCGCAGTAAGATTCGAGCTTTTTTAACGGTCTTCTCCAGAACGCCTCCCTGTTAGGTGGTAGGCGTATTTCAGATTGATCTACAACGATCCCACTGTCATTTAGCTTATACGTTATAACTCTTCCAGAAGCCCCTCCCAGATTTTCGTATTGAGAGAATATTTTAGTATATTTCTCTACCCAAGCGAGCTCGGCAAACGCATCGTCATCTATAAATAGGATAAGATTACCTGAAGCTCTTTTGATTCCTAAGCTGTATGCATGGGCTAGATGTCCATGTACCTGTTTTACAAGATCTATGTTGAGGTTTCTCTCATGGGAATTTATAACGCTCTTAGTTTCGTCATCTAGATCCTTAGCTATTATAACAACTTCGTATGGTTTGAGTGTCTGCACCTCAAGACTCATGAGCATTTTGTTCAATAACTGAGCTCTTTTCCATGTTGGTGTAATGATACTAACTTTGTGCTCCATAAGCTCTATATTGTTTTTCTTCTGGAAGAGATAAATATGTTTCAAAGCATTATATTAATATCTTTACGTTATAAGA
>JAGDXK010000024.1:12572-41292 GCA_023256405.1 Nitrososphaerales archaeon | reverse complement strand
TTTCTGTACTCTGACCAGAGCTGTCTAACCCTTGATTCGCTTACACGCTGCAACAGCGCAATCTGGCTCGTGCTATATCTGCCCCTGCTTTTCTGGTAAATTAACTACTTAATCATGGAGTCAGTTAAAATCAAGCTGTGATGTATGTTGTTATATGTTAATAATTTTGAAAAAAGAGAAAGCACATTTAAATAGAAAAATTTTAGTGCATTTGTGATGAAAATTTCAGCTGTACTATTTGACCTCGATGGAACGCTGATCGACAGCGCCCCTGTCCTGATGCTATCCTGGTCTATGGCACTTGCGGAGGTAGGCGTAAAGGTGAAGCCGGAGGACCTGCGAAAGTACGTTGGTCTTGCGCCTAAGACGATAGTAAGCAAGTTCATAGATGATCCATCGGACGAGCTCGTCCAAAGGCTCAAGGAGATCCGTAAGAATTACTATATTAAGAACATAAACAGAGTAATAGTCTTTGACGATGCCAAAATTTTCCTTGAGGAGGCAAAGAGGCTGAAAATAAAGATGGCTCTGGCTACAAGCATGGGGAACGACCTCCTGAATGAAATAGTTATGCATACCGGTCTCGATAAGTATCTTTGCTGTTGGGTAAGCGCAGAGGAGGTTGCAAGGCCAAAGCCTGAGCCAGACGTCTTTCTGAAGGCGCTTGAAAAGACAGGAGTAGATAAATCCTCAGCGATAGGAGTTGGGGACCGGGAGTACGATATTATTGCTCTGAAAAAGGCTGAAATCTACTCAGTTCTTATACAGAGAGATGAGTACAGCGTAACGAAGGAGGTTGAGCCTGACCTAAAGGTCAGAAGCCTCACAGAGCTTTTGCCTCTAATACAGTCCAACCGCTGACGCCGCTTCCTCAGCGTGCGCCTTTATGTACCCCTTTAGCTTCTCTTCGTCCTGTATGGCATAATTTTCCCTGGAGAGAATGCCACCGGCAATCATTTCGTTTATGACGGACTGGAGCTCCTCCTCCTTTAACCCATAGGCGTGGGTTACATACTTGATGCTTTCCTGGGTATACCCGTCCTTGACCGCAAGCACGGCTGCCACAATGGAGGCAAGCTCCTTAACGGATTGTTCCTGCTGAAACCTCTTGATGAACTCATCCCTCGTTGAGTCAAGAATGGCCCGCGCAAGGTCAGGAACTATGCAGTAAACTTCCTGGTCTCTCCCTCCAAGCTCAGTCTTAAGTATGCTCGCCAGATAGCTTGCAGTCAGCTCATACATTACGTTATAGAGCATTTCTGACATGGTGTCGCTGTAGAGCAGCGTGTCCGCAAATAGTGCCAGAGAGGGCGGAAGCTTTGACTCCATCAGCTTCTCGCATGTGCTTCTCCCCTTTATCACGCAGGGAACGTGGTCAATCCTTGTTGGATCGCGCCTGAGGAGACAGCAGTTAGGATAATTTGAGTATATGCTTGAATATGTTACGGCGAAGGCTGTAAGGTATGCAGTAGCGGGATCGTGTCTGTCGAGCCAGACCCCCACCACTGACTGCTTGGCCGTGAATGTTTCCTCTGCAAGCTTCTGGGCTATGGTAACTCCAACTGGAGTGAGGGTGTATATGTAATAATTGTACTGTTCCGACGGCACAACCTCCGTAAGCTGAAGCAGGCCGAGGTCATGAGCCACCTTTATGAACCTCTCCCTAACGTACGTCGACTCCGACGTAATTGACGTCATTTTAACCAGCATCCTCCCAACCGCGTAGGCTCTCACGAGCAGGTTCTCGAACTGGTTCTCAAGCGGGCCCATAACGCCCTCTGTTATGTTTCTAAGGGACTCAAGGTCGCCACCGGCTTTCAGAAAGTCTTTGTAGCTTTTCTGATACATGGACCTGTCCGCTCCAATTCCAAACCTTCCTCTCAGGAACAGCTCAAGCCCTGATACGTCAACCTTGACGCGATCTCCATACAGGGAAAGGGGCTGTATGTCCCAGACCACCTCTACCTTTTCTCCCTGCTGATCGTTACAGGAGCCGGACAGGATAAGCAGAACCTCAGCGCTTCCGCTCCTCAGTTTTAACCCCGTGCAGTCTTTTTCGCTGAGGGCTGATCTCTGAAGACCGTAGTAATCGGAGAGCTCTTCAATGTATTGCGCTACAAGGGCTTTCCAGTCCTTACTGCTCATTTGTAAGATAAAGGCCTTCGCTTGTAAAAAATCTTTCCTAAGAATACTCTTGGAGATATGAAAGAACGTGAAACTGATTTGCTAAGAAAACTTTTAAACCAACACGGTGATTATAAAATTGCTAACATGGAGTTTATCAAGGTGTTAAAGATCAACAAAGACAGGCTAGGGGTGATAATTGGGAAGAATGGGGAGCAGAAGCGGTTCATCGAATCAACCTTTAACGTCAAGCTTGACATAGACAGCAGGAACAACGAAGTAAAAATAACTGCAAGCGATCTGAACTCAGATCCCCTGACCGCAGCCCTCTACATAGAGGCGCTCGGAAGGGGCTTTTCACCGGAAAGGGCATCAGACCTGCTAAGGGAGGGGTATACCATGGTCGTGATCAACCTCAGGGATTACGCCAACACCAGAAACTCTCTCCTCAGGATCAGATCCAGGCTGATCGGCACTAACGGGTCAGCAAGAAAGAGGATAGAGCAGCTTACCGACACCAAGATCTCCATATATGGCGACCACGTGGCAGTAATAGGCAGGCCGGACGACGTAAGGATAGCTTCGGAAGCCTTGATCGATCTCATCAAGGGATCAAAGCACGCAACGATTTTTAATCGCCTACAGAGGATAAGGACTATACTCAAGAAGGACAGGCTCAGGCTGTGGGAGAACGAGGAATGATATCTTACAAGGAAATATCTCCGAGCGAGTTCTTCTACCAACACAGGGAGCTGGCTGGTTTCAGTAACCCATCCAGAGCTCTCTACTCGGCTGTAAGGGAGCTTGTGGAGAACGCGCTGGATGCATGTGATGCCTATGGAATCTTTCCTGAAGTTCTCGTCAGGCTCAAGGAGGCATATCCATCGCCATCCGACATAAAGGAGTTCGAGCTCTATGTTAGGGACAACGGAATAGGGATGCCCCCCGATAAGCTGCCCAACGCTCTGGGAAAGGTGTTTTATGGCTCAAAGTTCGTGCAGAAGCAGACTAGGGGCACGTTCGGGCTGGGCGGGACGATGAGTATACTTTATGGCCAGATAACCACAAACAAGCCCCTGAGGGTCTGGAGCTCCACAGGCTCAGGAGAAGCGCACTATTTCGAGATGATGATCGACGTTCAGAAGAACAGGCCAATAATACTCAAGCACAAAAAGGTCGAATCCCAGTGGAAGGGTACGGCCATCAAGATAAACCTGGTGGGGGACTACGTACGGAGCTCCCAGAAGATAAAGGAGTACTTCAGGAGGCTTGCGCTCTTTACGCCTTATGCGGATCTGATATTCGAGGATCCAAACGGGGAGGTGCTGGCGTTCAGGAGAACAGTTGAAAGGATGCCAAATCCCCCTCGTGAGGTTCTTCCGCATCCAAAGGGGGTTGATGCCGAGCTCCTAAGGAGGGTTATAAAGAGCTCAAGGAGGTCAAAGACGCTTCTGAGCGTCCTTATGAGGAACTTCCAGAGAATGGGCAGGAAGACCGCTCTTTCTGTTTTGCAGCTGGCTGGCATCGACCCTAATACCCCTCCTTCCAAGGTGGACCTTGAGCAGATAAGAAGGCTAGCCGATGCGATCAAACAATATGACAGGTTCCTTCCACCGGATTCGAGCTGCTTATCACCTCTTGGAAAGGAGCTCATCGAGGAGGGCATCAGGAGTGAGCTTAACCCTCCCTTTGTGTATGCCGTAACCAGGAAGCCCACATCATACGAGGGCTATCCATTTATAGTTGAGGCAGCAGCAATAGCGGATAGAGCTCCTGGCATAAAGCTTTACAGATATGCAAACAGGATTCCACTTCTTTACGATGAGAAAAGCGACGTTGTGTGGAAGATACTTACTGAGGACATCGACCTTAAAAGGTATCGGGTTGGAGAGGACGAGCCTCTGATAATACTTACCCACGTGTGCTCAACGAAGGTTCCTTATAAAACGATGGGAAAGGAATACATAGCGGATATCCCGGAAGTAGAGAAGGAGCTCAAGCTAGCGCTGCAGCAGGTTCTCAGGAAGTACTCGGAGTACGTGGGAAGAAAGATGAAGATGGAGACCCAGAAGAAGAGGAAAAATATATATGCCAAGTACCTTCCCCTCATAGCAAAGTTCGCTGCAATGTTGAGTGATCAGAAGGTTCCTGACGTTTCAGCGTTGATAAACTTGGTGGAGGATGTTGACCTCGAGTAAAAAGAATGAAGCATTAAGGAGGCTAACCAGCCTGGGCTCGCAGATAGTTGAGGACATTAGGAGGAGGACTTTTCCAGCTCTGAAAATCCCCAGCAGGTCCGTGGAGAACATAAAGTATGACAGAAAGCTCGGGCAGTACGTTCTGGGCGACGAAGTCATAATCAGAAACTCCAAGAACATAAAACATCTTAGGCCATTCGCTCAGCTTGTCTGGATAGCGTACTTCAGCAAGGAGCTGCTTAAGACCAACAAGACATCGACCCTCAGAGACATCTACTACTCAGCCCAGGCGTACAACGTCGACTTCAAGGACCAGGACGAGTCCGATGAAATGATCACGGAGCTTGAGAGCATAATAAGGATGCCACGTGAGGACATCAACATCTACCCAGAGGAGAGAAGCGCCATATTTGGTGATCTCACGATAGAGTACACGGTGCCCGGCTACGAGGGCAAAAGGCTGGTCCTCACGACTCACCCTGACGGAGTAATGATAGGACCTGCCCTTACGACGGCTAACTTCGTAAGAACCTCAGCAGACAAGGTGATAGTCATAGAGAAGGGGGCTCTGTTCACAAGGTTCATTGAGGAAAAGGTGCATGAAAGATACAGGGCTATACTCATAGCTACGGCTGGCCAGGCGCCGAGGAGCACGAGGTATCTCATCAGGAGGCTGAACAAGGAGCTAGGTCTGCCTGTATATATCTTCACCGACGCCGACCCCTGGGGAATGCACATAGCTATGGTCATAATTTCGGGCTCTGCCAATGCCGCTCACATAACCGATCTTGTTACGCCCAAGGCTAAGTGGGCTGGGGTATGGGCCACGGACATAGTGCGATACAGGCTGCCAAGCGATCCGCTTACTGAGGTTGACATAAAAAGGCTCTATGAGCTGAAGAGGGATCCGAGATACGGCGAAGAGATCTGGAGGAGGGAAATTGACGAATTTCTCAGAATCAGGAAGAAGTCGGAGCAGGAGGCCTTTGCCAGATACGGATTGACTTATATAGTGGATAAATATTTACCTGATAAGTTAAGGGAGATGGGCTGATGAACGTAAAAGAAATAATTGTAAAGATATTAACAGTCCCGGTTATTCTCCTTGGGATTTATGTCTTCCTGCTCTCATACAGCCAGAACAACGCGATCATAAAGGACATCTACTATCTTATGTCCGGCATACTGTGGTTCTTCTCGGCCCTTGTCCTGCTGGTGAAGGTTGAGGACGAAGCCGTCCACGTCGAGAAGCAGCCTCAGAAGGAGCAGAGGCCAAAAAGAGCCTGAGAAAACGCATGCTAATAGTTCTTGAGGGCTGTCCCGCTACAGGCAAGAGCGAGGTCGGAAGGGCTTTAGCCAGCCTGTTGTCTTTGCCGCACGTGGACTATGCCCGCTATCTTCTTGAAAAGGGCGCCGCAGATGTGAAAGGAGACGAAATAGTTATCAATGAAAGAAAGGCCAGAGACCTTCTCAAAAGTATAACCTCTGGCATAGTGTCAGGCATATACTCCCTTGAATATCTGGATCCAAGAAAGGTCTCCATGACGTACGTGCTCAGATGCAACCCAAGAATTCTTCTCTATCGTTACCTGCTGAGAAACTACAGCCTGTCGAAGATAAGGGACAACCTCGGTGCAGAGTACCTCGATCTCTGCCTGAAAATGGCCATAGAAAGGGTTGGCATTGATAGGGTTAATCAGCTGGACGTCAGCTACACAACTCCCCAGTACGCTGCGCTCAGAATTTATGACTCAATAACAAGGGGCCGCAAAATATTTGACAACGTTGACTGGCTATCGCAGATAAAGAGCCCGTTCGAGCTTATCTTCATTCGCTAGCGGATAGAGCCCTCTTCGCCTCTCTTACCATTTCAACGCCCTTTGCTGCGATCTCTTCTGCGTCCCTCTTTGTTCTGCTGTGCCCAAAAACCCTGATAACTGGCTCTGTGCCAGAGGCTCTTATTAGAAGCCACCTGTGGCTGCCGAAGAAGGCCTTTATCCCATCCTTTTTTACTTTTTTCACGTTAAGCCTGGAATCCACAATTTCAACAGCTCTGTACTTTATTTCGTCAGAGCTCCTTACCTCCCTCTTCACAACATAAAACCTGGGCACCTGTCCGAGGTTCCTTTCAAATTCTCCATCCTCCATGGCCTTAAGAGTGGAAAGGACAGCGTCGCCGTACAGCAGAGTTCCCGGCCATATGTACTTTCCTGACTCCTCAAAAGCAAACACGGCCTCCCCGTGCCTTCTTAGAGCATCAACTATTGCCGGAGGCCCAACCCTGGTCCATATGATCTTGGCTCTGTGCCGTCTTGTTATGATAATTATTGAATCAGATGAGTTGATTGGCGTTACTATGCTGCCATTACGCGTAAGCGCTCTTTCAGCAAAATACGCTCCCGCCGTATCTCCGAGGACTATCTGGCCCCTGCCGCTGACGAAAATGGCCCTGTCACCATCTGAATCGGTGGCTATGCCAAAGTCCACCTTCATATCCCTCACCGCCCTCCTGAACTCCTCAAGATGCTGCGGGATCGGGCTCGGAAGCCTTGAAGGAAATGATCCAAGAGGGGTTCCGTTTACTATATCTGCATGTATGCCTAGGTCCTCGAAGACTGCCTTCGCGAACGCCGAAACAGCTCCGTTTGCTGCGTCGAGCACGATCCTGTAGGGGTGGAGCCTTCCAACATCCCTCTTAATGCTTTCAACGTATATTCTAATCGGATCGTTCAGCACTTCCTTTCTTCCGAGCCTTCTCCAGCTCTTTGGCCTTTCCTTTACCCTGTAATAAATTGATTCAACTCTCTGTGAATCCTTGACGCCCAGTTCGCCTGTGTCCTTAAGAAAATAGAGGACGCCTGCTATATAAGGCGGCGTATGGCTACCGGTTATTGAGACGGCTCCATCCGCGTGTAGCTCCTTCATCAGTCTCACGGTACCTGGGGTCGGTGATACGCCTGCATCGTAGACGTTGACCCCCATCGCTAGGAGCGCCGATTCAACCGCATCTTTCAGCACTGTTGACTGAGGCCTGTCATCCTGGCCTACAACAACGTCGTTCGGCTTCGTGTAATAACAGTACGCAATGGTAAGCTTGTAAACGAGTGAAGGCGGAAGGTTCCTATCTATAAATCCCCTGGCTCCTGAGGTGCCAAATATCATCTTTGATTTTATTTTAATAGACAAAGGTTAATTACTGTTTTCTTCTTGAGCCGCAGCTCGTTAACCTCTCATCGGAGACCGTGTAACATGGGAGAGCAAGGTCGCTTAGCCTTTTCATTAGCTCCCCATCCATGGTAAACACGGGATAGCCAGTCCTCTTGCAGAGCCTCAGAATATCATCATCGGCACCGTCGTCTAGATCCTCAACAACATGCATCCTGAGCGCCGTGTAGTTCCTAACGAACTTCTTGCTCATTGAAATTCCCCTCAGCTCCCTTATTACTGACTTTGGAACTACTATCTCGGGCATGCCAAGCTGATCCACTATCTGGTTAAGCACGTCGGTGGGTTTCTCCAGGATGTACACGATGAAGCTCGTGTCGAAAATGGCTTTCAATTACCTAAATTATCGTTCCTGAGCCAGCCAATCTCCATCTGTCAGCAACCATTCTGCTTATTGCAACCCTATCTCCTCTGAGAGCTATGGCTGGCCTCTTCAGCTTAACCCTTATTATATCCTTGGTTACCTCTTCTATGGTTCCCATGTTCGTCATCGTACCTATGTTCAGCCTGACGTTCTCACCTGGCTTGAGCTTTTCGTACTTAACGAGCTCCTTCAGACCCACCACGTACTCGAATAGCTCGTACTTCATAACTATTTCACTCACTGGATCCGGAAGGTAGCCCTCCTTTGCTATGTAGTTCCCCACCATAACATCGTTCTTAGTAAAAATTGGATCAAGCTTGGTTCCTATTGCGATGAGGCCTCCTGGATAAACCTCGTTTACGAAGCCTGCAGATGTGGCCAGGCTTACAATCTCAGTTACAATCGGCTGATAGGTTCCTCTGATGGGTATTCCCGGCTTTATTTCAATCCTGTCGCCAACCCTGAGGATTCCCTGCTTGAGAGATCCGCCCAGAACTCCTCCCTTTAGATCATCTATGTCGGTTCCCGGCTTGTTAACATCAAATGACCTCAGGACCTGCATTAGGGGCGGAGCGTTCGGATCCCTGTGGGGGGTTGGAATGGTTTCCTCTATGGCCTGCAGGAGTGCATCTATGTTAAGCTTTTTCTGGGCTGAAACGGGGATTATCGGGACCTCATCATAGCCGTACGATGAGAGAAACTCCACTATTTTGTTATAGTTGTTAATCGCCTGCTCGTAGGTCACCAGATCGACCTTGTTCTGTGCCACAACTATGTTTTTAATGCCGATCATCTTGAGGGCCTGTAGATGCTCCCTGGTCTGTGGCTGAGGAACTGGCTCGTTGGCAGCTATGACAAGAACCGCGCCGTCCATGAGGGCGGCTCCGCTCAGCATGACCGACATCAGGCTCTCGTGCCCTGGAGAATCAATAAAGCTGACAACCCTCCTCAGGAGGGGCGAGCCCTGACTGCACGTACCATCGGTGTTGTACTTATCGGGCTCCGGAAGTCCCTGGCATTCATAGATGGCAGCGTCCGCATACCCGATCTTTATCGTTATGCCTCTTTTGAGCTCTTCGCTGTGCGTGCTGGTCCACTTTCCAGTTATGGCTTCAACAAGCGTCGTGTTATGTGAGATTATCCCATCTGAGGAAACAAAGCTGTGATAAGCTGGAACGCTGAGATCAAATATCAGGCCGCTGTGCTGAACCTCTTTTATCCTGGCGATCCTTTCCTCATGAGTGTTCCCATTGTCAGCTACGTAAATTCTGTCCTCGGGCCCGAGCTGCCTGGCCTGTTTCCATCCATTATTGACAAGAAGCCTGTGCTCTGGAGTTACAGTTACGCTCCTGCCAGTCTCGGTTACAACCCGGTACATTTTGCCGCTGTATCTCTGAAGAAACAGGTACCCAGAGGCCTCCCTCAGGGCCCCATAATCAACGGCCACGGTTCTTAAACTTCTGTTAAGAAACAGAGTCTCGCCTCTTATTTTATCGAGCTCAACCTGGAGGAGCTCTCTGGCGATTTCCCGTCCGCTCATAAAGATGCCGTCTATGTAGGCCTTATCATCTAAGATAAGACACTTACCGTGATCAACATGACCCGCTGTTCCGATGTTAACCTCAGGCTGCTTAGGAATCTTCAATCTTCCATCACTTAGATTCGTTCATGTATAAACTTAACTCTTTAAGTGCCATCTGGCCGCTTTTCTGCGGCGTAGCTTCGTTATCAAGATTTATAATCACTTTCCCAATAGCTACAGCGTGGACCGGTCCAGAATTGTGAGCGGCTCGATCATAATAAGCAGAGCCATCTACAGCATGTACTGGGTTTATCTTTCACCAGCTTACATTTACATTCTGGAGACCTTTTCAATACAGAAGTATTTCCTTGGCTATATTTCCTGGTCGTTCATAGCTGGTGCCGCATCCACCCAGATACCCGCTGCGTACATAGCAGCAAGGATTGGCCCTGAAAAAACATACATATCGGGCCTGGCGCTTCTTTCGGCCGCTGGCATAGCCTCCGTCATGAGCCCGACCTTTCAGTTGTTGCTCATAACAAGGGCTGTAGCTGGTGCTGGAGCTGGTCTTTTCTTTTCAACAGCTGGGTACGTAATTTCTTACTTAAATCAGAAAAGGGTTGGGCTGTGGATGGGAATATATAATGCAGCCTTCGCGATAGGTGCTATAGCCGCCTACGGCCTCGGCATGCTTTACACTGAATCGCTCTGGAAGCCCATCGTAGTCCTCCTTTCCCTCCTGGGAATAGCTGTATCAGCCGTTGACTTCTATATTATCAGAAGGAGCGGCATAAAAATTGAGATCGACAGGAGGCCTCCGAGCTTTAGAAGGAACATAAAGCCAATACTTGCGGCCGTTGCGCTCTCAGGGTACTGGGGCTCTTTCTACGCATCAGAAACCTTACTGCCATCCTATTTTGCATACGCACGGGGGTCGCTGTATCTGGGAAACGCGGTAACGATTCTCCTGCTTGTCTTCAGCTTTATAGGAGGCTTCGGAACGTATTTCTATGATCTGGCTAAAAGAAAGAGGCTGTTCCTTTTTCTTATGGTGCTGCTGGGATCCTCGGGGTACATCTTTTTCGTTTCAAGGAGCCTGGCTCTTACCGTTGTAGGCATATTTCTGATCGGGTTCTTCAACGAGCTTTCCCTGTCATCTCTTTACGCTATAGCTGTACAGCTGAGCGAGGAGAAGTGGAGCGCCATGTCCCTATCCCTTGTTAACTTCGTTAATATGGTTCTAGGCATGTGGATCTCAATCATGTTCTCCTACCTTATGGTCCTATCCAGCACAGCGCTGTGGATCTCAATGTTCTTAGTTACGGTTATCCCGGCTGTTCCGCTTCTTGACAGCTACTTCGAGCCAAGGCTGAGCTAATAATAAATAAATAGGCAACATGACTAAAGTTGTTCATGAGCTATCTTGACCTTTACTTATCGAGCTCCCCAAAGATAACGCTTGGAGACAAAGGATCAAGGATATTCATCATGGGAGCGCCTTATGATCTAACCACATCGTACAGGCCTGGCTCGAGGTTCGCTCCAGACCAGATAAGAAGCGCATTCTGGAATATTGAAATAGTGGACAGAAAGCTGGGGGCCAACGCTGAGGAAATAGGGATATTCGATCTGGGAAACCTCTCTATTACTACAAACGTGAACAGGGCGCTGGATATGATTGAAAAGGCTTCTGGCGAGGTCTTCTCTCAGGGAAAGGTTCTGGGAACATTGGGCGGGGAGCATCTGATAACTTATCCGCTGGTTAAAAAAATAAAAAACGCTGCGCTTGTTGTGTTCGATGCCCACCTGGACCTTCGCGATGAGCTTTACGGTCTAACCCTTTCGCATGCAACGTTTCTTAGGAGGCTCACTGAGGAGAGGAGGGATCTCAAGGTGTATCACTTTGGATCTCACACCTTCGTAGATGAAGAGATAAACTACGCCAGGGAAAGAGGAATAGAGGTTGTAACGTCCTATGAGCTGAGGGAGAAGGGAATAAAGTCAATAGGGGAATTGATAAAGGAGAAAAACGTCTATGTGTCCGTCGACGTGGACGTCCTTGATCCTTCGTGCGCTCCTGGCGTTGCCAATCCGGAGCCTGAAGGCCTAAACTACTCTGAGCTCTTTGACCTCATCAGATCCCTTTGCGGCAAGAACATAATGGGGTTCGATATTGTGGAGGTAAATCCAGCCTACGACCCATCTGGGATAACAGCAGTAGCTGCAGCAAAGATACTTTCCCTGCTGATCATTCTGGCAGCTGATGGCGCATGCCGAGCTCACTGAGAAGCTACATCGATCCGATCACCCTTAGGATAGGAAGGATAGTAGGAAAGGTCGTAAGGAACCCAAACATAATCACGGTTCTTGGCTTCATAATAGGTGCTGCATCTGGTCCGCTGCTTATGAAGGGTATGATCACTGCGGCTGCCGTGGCGCTCCTTATATCAGGGGCCTTTGACATGCTTGATGGCGCAGTCGCAAGAGCTCTCAACAGGGTGTCAAAGGCCGGAGCTTTTCTTGACTCTAACCTCGACAGGCTGGTTGAAGCGTCACTTTACTTTGGCATAGGGTTTCTCATGCCTCACATAGCGTATCTGTCGTTTCTAGCGTTTGCCTTCTCAGTCATGGTTAGCTATTCAAGGGCCAGAGTGGAGGGGCTGGCATGCGGCTCAAGACCCAAATCCCTCGAAATAGGCGAGCGAGGAATAAGGCTGCTGATAATGATACTCCTGATGATATTTGGACTGATCGAGCTGGGGTTGCTAGTTGTTACTTTTCTGGCGGCCGAAACCTTCCTAGAGCGTCTTGTCATCTACTACAGATTTTTGAAGAAAATCTGACCTCCTCCCCGCCATTAATGGGCGAGGCTTTCACTGATTGTAAATTTATCGTTAGGGGAAGCTCCGGCAAATAAAAGGCTGGTAATTTTAATAAGCTCATATATCTCGTAATATTATGGCTTTGAAGATGCTTGTTCTTCATGGCAAGGGCTCCTGTCCCAAAAAGGTCGAATGGCTCGCTTCTCCTCTTAGGGCTTTTGGTGAAGTCGAAGCGCCCAGGGCCGATATGGAGGCAGATGATTTCATCCAGAGGTTCATGAATAGGAGCTACGATCTTGTGGCCGGTCATTCACGGGGCGGGACGTTCGCCCTTCTTTATGCAGCCTACAGGGGCGTTCCTGTGATCGCCGTCTCAGCCCCATCCGATAGGCTGAAGCAAAAAGATTACCTTTCAAAGTTCAACGAGGGAACCATACAGAGAAGGCTTTACGAGGACCTTAACGGTCTTAGCGAGGAGTATCTTCGGAGGACGTCTCCTGTAGTCTTTGCTGATAAGATCAAGGATGCTTTGCTGATTCATGGCAGCGAGGATCAGATAGTTCCAGTGGATCAGAGCATAGAGATGTGCAGGTTGATAAACGAAAAAGGAGGCAGATGCTTTCTGTCGATCCTAAAGATGAGGCACACGCCATCAGTAGCCAACTATAGGGAAATAAGCAACCTCGTTCAAGAATGGGTGAAAAGGCATGTCGTATGAGGAACTGGTTGACAGGGCTCTGAATGGGGAGCTCGGGGAGGGAGCGCAGATAGCCGCAAAGGTTCTTAAATCAATAGCCAGGGCTATGAGGGCCAGCGGATACGTGAAAATAACTAGCGCTCACATATCCGGCGTAAACTACTATAATATAGGCGATGCTGGTCTCGAGCTCCTTCAGGATCTTTCAAGAAGCACAAGGTTCACCGTACCGACAACAATAAACCCATGTGGGGCTCCCGTTACGTATGTTTCAGAGGAGTTTAGGGGCACGATCGTTGAGAAACAGAGGATGATTTATGAAGCATTTAAGAGGATGGGGAGCACTGGAAGCTGCACCTGCACTCCTTATGAAGGGCAGAACCTACCCTCGAGGGGCGATCATGTGAGCTGGGCTGAGAGCTCAGCTGTGGTTTACGGCAATTCCGTCCTTGGGCTGTACACAAATAAGGAGGGCGGGATAAGCGCCCTGGCCGCTGCGGTTCTGGGAATTACTCCCAACTATGGAATGCACCTTGATGAAAACAGAAGGCCGAAAAAGAGGATCAGGCTCAACTTTAGAATAAAGGGCGAGGCGAGGTTTGGAGCTCTTGGTTACATAATAGGCAAGAGCACTGTCGAAATAGTAAGCATAAAGGGCATAGAGGGTGCAAGCAGGCCAGAGCTGAAGTCCCTTTCGGCAGCGATTGGCACTTATGGTCCTCAGCCCATGTTCGTCATTGAAAGTGGAGGAAGCTCTGAGGAAGTTGAGGAAATCGTGCTGGAAGAGAAGGACATAACAACTGCTCTGCAGGCCCTGAGCGATCAGGCAGAACCACAGGCTATAGTCCTTGGCTGTCCTTTTATTGCAGAGAAAGAGCTTTCCGAGCTAACTGAAGCGCTCGCCGGAAGGAGGCTTAAGATACCTATGCTTATATTTGCGGACTCAAAAAGCCTTCAGAACATAACGGACGAGCAAAAAACCATCCTGAGCCTGAGCGGCGCCAGGATCTTCACGGAGGTCTGTCCATCACTCTCATATCTGCCCGAGACCTTCGGCTACATTTCGGTTGCCACCAACAGCGTGAAGCACGTATTCTACACGAAGCATCAGTCAAAGGTCAACGTGAAGGTCATGGATATGAGCGAAATGATTGAAAGATATACTGAAAAGACGTGAAAACCTTTTATTCGTTTGTTAAATATTTCCGCTCTGTCAAAATTA
Source organism: Nitrososphaerales archaeon (assembly GCA_023256405.1). Taxonomy (GTDB): domain Archaea; phylum Thermoproteota; class Nitrososphaeria; order Conexivisphaerales; family UBA164; genus CAYFFZ01. Next base: position 27,118 of record JAGDXK010000024.1, on the reverse strand, counting down.
TATTTTATCAGTCTATAGTTTTGACATGCAGGGATGGATTAAGGTCTTTACTGGACCCATGTTCAGCAGAAAGACTGAGGAGCTTCTGGTTGAGCTTCACAAGTACGAGCTGGCAAGAAAGAGGGTCGTGCTCTTCAAGCACAGCCTGGATACAAGATACGGCGAGGATGTTGTGAGCCATGATGGAAGAAGGATGAAGGCCATCATAACTCCAGATCCAGACAAAATCTATGAAATTGGAAAGAGCTTTGACGTGATCGGCATAGATGAGGCGCAGTTCTATAGCAACGAAATCGTTGACGTTATAATGAAGCTGGCTGACGAGGGCAAAAGGGTTGTCCTTGCAGGCCTGGACAAGAACTACCTTGGCAAGCCTTTTGGATCAATGCCGTATATTTTGGCGGTGGCCGACGAAGTGGTGAAACTTACAGCCATATGTTCCGTGTGCGGGGAGCCTGCTACTTTCTCCTTCAGAAAGCACGGGTCCTCTGAGGAGATACTAATAGGGGGCGCTGATATATATGAGCCAAGATGCCGATTACACAGAAAAGCCTGAGGGGCTCAAGTATATAAAAGGGGAGCAATTTAATTCAGACATGGGAGTACTTCTCTATGGACATAGGGGCGCAAGAGGGCTGGCACCCGAGAACACGTTGCCCTCCTTCAGGACGGCCGTTGAGTACGGAGTTGATGGGGTGGAACTGGACGTTCATCTTTCGAAGGATGGAGAGGTAATAGTAATGCACGATGACAGGGTTGACAGAACAACGAACGGCTCAGGGTACATAAAGGATCTTACATCCGCTGAGATAAAAGCTCTGGATGCTGGTCTCAAGTTCTCCGAGAAGTTCAGGGGAACGAAGGTGCCACTGCTGGAGGAGGTTTTGAAGGAATTTGGAAACAGAATACTCTACAAGATAGAAATAAAGCACAGCTCAAGGATTTATCCGGGAATAGAGGAAAAGGTTGTGGACGCCGTAGAAAGGCTAAACCTTCTGGACAGGGTACAGATAATTTCTTTTGATTTCGACTCCCTTCAGGCCGTAAAGGAGCTCAATCCTCAAATAAACACAGGAATAATAATAGAGGGAAGGCCTCACTGGTTCATTGACGTTGCAAAAAGGCTTAATGCTTCATGGGTTCATGCCTTTTCAGGCCTAGTATACGACAGCGATGACGTGAAAAAGCTGCACGAGGAGGGGCTGAAGCTAGGGGTCTGGACCATCAACGACAGGGAATCGATAACCCGTTTCTGTAACATGGGCGTCGACGACATAACGAGCGACTATCCTAATCTTCTGGTGCAGCTCTGCAGAAAGGCTCAGTCGCATCATAAGTAAAGTTTATATGTGAACTTAAAAAAGGTATCACGATGCTTTCGCCAATTAGGTGTTTTAGCTGTGGTGCTCTGTTAGGAGATAAATACGAAAAATTTAACGCCCTTGTGGCCAAGGGGATAGAGCCATCAAAGGCGCTTGACAAGCTTGGCGTCAAAAGGTACTGCTGCAGAAGGATGATTCTAAGCAACTTTGAAGTTCTTAACAAAATGATTCCTTATGCTGAGGCCTCAGCGCTGCTCAGAGAGAAGGAGGAAGAAATTTAGATGGAAATTAGGGATGTAGTTCTGAGACCAAGCTATACCAGCAGAGGAGATGAGACCATAGAGGCAACGGTTCAGGTTGGCAGCGCAAGCGCCACGGTTACAGCTCCAGCTGGCGCAAGCACTGGTGAAACTGAAGTAGTTCACCTTCCAAAGGGCGGTTTCAACACAGTAATAGTAAATTTCGACAAAAGTAAGCTGATAGGCGTGGACGCATCGGATCTTAAGGCCGTTTATGAGGGACTTGTCAAAATAGGAGGATCAGACAGGTTTGAAAAGATAGGAGGAGCTACTGCGTTTTCCGTTTCAGTCGCATCACTGGTAGCCGAAGCGCTTGCCTCTGGAAGGAAGATCTTTTCGCTGATAGGCCTTGAGCCTACTATTCCCTATCCGCTTGGCAACGTGTTGGGCGGGGGAAAGCATGCCGGTCCTGGATCTCCTGATATTCAGGAGTTCCTAGCATCACCGGTTGGAGCAAAAAACGCCTTTGAAGCCATCACACTTAACATCCTTGTTCATAAAGAGGTCAGGAAGGAAATTGAGAAGAAGGATCCAACATTTGCCGGCGGCAAGGGTGACGAGGGCGCATGGGCGGCCAAGCTGACTGACGAGGAGGCTTTTGATATTGTAAGAAGAGCGATCGATAAGGTGTCAAAGGAGCACGGAGTAAGGATAATCATGGGGGTAGACATGGCATCCTCCACTTTATATGAAAACGGGGTCTATAACTATGCGAGAAAGGGCAAAAAGCTGACGAGGGAGGAGCAGCTAAGCTATGTTGAAAAGATTATCAATGATTACGATCTCAAATACGTTGAGGACCCGTTCAACGAGGATGATTTCGAGTCTTTTGCTGAGCTAACAAGAAGCGTTAAAGCTCTAATTGTAGGCGACGACCTCTACACCACGAACTACGAAAGGCTGAAGAAGGGGGCCCAAATTAAAGCTGGAAACGGCGTAATACTGAAGATAAACCAGGTTGGAACCGTTTATCAGGCAAAGCTGTTCGCTGAACTAGCGCACAAAAACGGCTACGCAGTTATAACGTCGCATCGCAGCGGGGACGTGTGCGAGGGGTATCTGGCGGACATAGCTGTTGGGATGGGCTCTGCTCTGATGAAGAGCGGGGTCGTTGGTGGGGAAAGGATCTCAAAACTTATAAGACTGGCAAGAATTAATGAGCAGGAGGCAAATATACCTCTTTGGAGGTCGACTGTTTAATGTCAGAAAAGCAGCCCGCGGAGAAACAGCCCGAGGACAAATCTGAGGCAGAGGCCGAAAGCAGAAAGGTAAACGTGCAGCTGACTGAGGGCGCGCTTATAGCGTCAGGCATAAGGATAGGCACGAACGTCGCAACGAAGCACATGAAGCCTTTTGTGGCCAGAAGGAGGGAGGATGGGCTTAACATTCTCGACATCAACAAGATCCTCTCAAGGATTGAGGTGGCAGGCAAGTTTCTATCCAGGTTTGATCCCAAAAGGGTGTTGATATACACTTCAAGAGAGGCCGCTTACACTCCCATAATGAAGTTCGCGGAACTCACTGGGGTTAACTACCACCTAGGAAGGCTTCTTCCTGGTACGCTCACGAACCCATACCTTCCTAACTACAAGAACGTGGACGTGGTCATGGTGGTCGACCCTGCGGTCGATAAGCAGGCAATAGAGGAGGCAATAAGGGTTAACATACCCGTTATAGCAATATGCGACACCAACAACGTCTGCAATTATGTTGATTTAATAATTCCTGGCAACAACAGGGGAAGAAAGGCCCTTGCCATGATATTCTGGCTTCTTGCCAGAAGCTATCTGATAAACTCAGGAGCGCTTCAGCCCAACGAGCCTATCAAGTACACTCCAGCTGACTTCGAGACCAAGTTCGAAGAAGGCGCCTATGTTGAGGGTTAGGAAGCCAGCAGTTGCAGGCTATTTTTATCCAGCAAACAGGGACGAGCTACTCGACCTGATAAAGAGGACATTCCTTTCAAAGGACCTGGGCCCAGGAAGGCTTCCACCGGGAGAGCTTAACAAGGACGTTCTGGGCTATGTGGTTCCGCACGCAGGATACGAGTACTCAGGCTACGTTGCAGCTCATGCATACCTTGAAATATCAGCCCTTCCGGAAGACTCAACCTTCATAATTCTAGGACCAAATCACTATGGCCTAGGCAGCCCCATTGCGACCACCCTTGCCGATGCCTGGGAGACCCCCTTAGGACAGGTAAGCGTTGATGTATCTTTAAGGAACGAGCTGGTTTCCGAGAAGTCAATACTTGACATAGATGATGCCGCCCACTGGAGGGAACACAGCATAGAGGTTCAGGTGCCATATCTTCAGTTCGTAAAACAGAGGTTCAGGATCCTGCCCATATCAATGATGCTGATGGAAAAGGAGTACGCTTTGGAGGTCGCAGAGCTTATCTATAGAAAGATAAAAGGTAAGAAGAACTACTACATAATAGCGTCCTCGGACTTCACGCACTACGAGCCCGCTGACTCGGCGAATAAAAAGGACGAGCTCGCTATAAATGCTATAATGAAGAGAGATCTCGATGCGTTTTACTCCACGATACGCAAGTACGATATTACTATGTGCGGCTACGGTCCAGTTGCTGTGCTGATCCACTTAAGCAACCTGCTAGGCTACAGCGAGGTCAGGCTCCTCAAGCATGCCAACTCGGGAGACACCACGGGAGATTATTCATCGGTAGTAGGTTATTCGGCAATTGGTTTTTACCGTTAGTGAAAGCCTCACCTTTTCAAAGCTGGATGATCGAAGCGTAAAACACTTAAAAAGCAGAAAACCTCTCCGTTCATGCCAGAGGTGGCAGCAACGTTTATATATACATGCTATGTCTGCTATTCAATGGCTGAGTAGCTCCCGCAAAAGGGGAGTAACCCTCAAGATCTCGGGAATCTCCGCCATTCACGGCGGGGAGGAGGTCAGAGTTAGGACAAATGGATGGAACAATTGCTGCAAATGAAGCGAAAGCGCCAGCTAAGGTAATCCTGACGGGAGAACACTTTGTTGTCCACGGGGCTAGAGCAGTCGCGGCTGCCATAGGTCAGTACTTAACTGTAAGGATAAGCGAAAGCAATTCCGACGTTCTGATTTCAAATGGAAGAAAGTTTGCCGCGCCCCATGTTCTGGAAAAGATAAAAGCCATTTCAGGGCTAAAGCACGTCAAGGTAGAGGTGATCAGCTTCATTCCAAGGTCTGCAGGTCTGGGCTCCTCGGCTGCCTTTCATACGGCATCTGTTATAGCAGCTTATAAGGTGGCTGGCAAACGGCCAGATCTCAGTGAAATATTCAGAGAGGCGCTGGATCTGGAGGCTCACGCTCACAAGAACCCATCAGGCGTGGATGTTTGGGCCGTTCTGCTTGGAGGGGTAATAATCTTCAAGCGCGGGGAAGTTCCAATCAGGCTGGAAAGCGGAATACGTGAAATACTGCTCATTGATTCTGGGATTAGACGCAGCACGGGTGCCCTTGTGAGCCATGTCGGGCTTCTTAAAGAAAGAGACCCAGAGGTGTTTTCAGGATTGGTGGAAATCGCAGACCATCTCTCCGAGCTTATGAGGAAGGCGCTGCAGCAGGGAGACGTTGAGCTTGCTGGGAGAATCTTTAAGATGAACCAGGGCCTCCTGAAGCTTATTAAAGTATCCAACGAGAGGATCGATAAAATCATTAAAAAGCTAGAGGACATGGGAGTGTACTCTAAGATAACAGGAGCCGGAGGGGGAGGCTATCTGATTGGGCTTCCTGTCAGGAAAGCTCCTGGAATCAGGACACGGGTCGCCAGGCTTGCTGTTGCTGGAGCTTACGAGCTCAGCCTTGGCGAGGACAAAAGAATATATTAGCGTAGTTGCTAGCTCTTTCCATGGATTTCGTTGCGGTCAAGCTGGGCGGATCATGTATAACCTACAAGGATAAGCCGTTCACTATTAACGAGGGCAACCTGAGAACTATTTCAAGAGCCCTTAGCGAGGCAGGCAGGAATTATTTTATAGTGCACGGCGGTGGATCATGGGGACACACAGCGGCAATTATGTACGGGCTATCAAGCTTCAGCTATTCAAGGCACGCAAAGGGGGTTGCCTACACGAAGCTTAAGATGCAGGAGCTGAGCTCAGCTGTTCAGAAGTTTCTTATCGACAGCGGCGTCCATACCTTCTACTTCCCAGCCCAGGCTCTGGACGAGAGGATAAGGAGGGAGCTGGAGGAGATCAGCGCCTCAGGCGTTCATCCGCTTACCTATGGCGATGTCATATACGAGGTTGGAAGGGGCTTCAGAATTATAGGAGGTGATGAGATAATTTTGAAGCTGAGCGGCTTTATAAACATCGTGCGGGCCGTTTTCATAATGGCAACCCCTGGGATCATGGACGAGAACGGAGAGGTCATAGAGCAAATAACGCTCAGAGAGTCAACTGGATCGACCTACATTGGAGACGTCCCGATAATAGTGGGCAACTACTCTGTGCCCTTCAGCGATGTGCTGAAAAAAATGGACTCGAGCTCTCCGGATGCGACCGGCGGAATGGCCTACAAGCTATATGTTTCCCTTCAGCTTGCAAGGAAGGGCATACCAGCCATCTTCGTAGGGGCCGGCGATAAAGAAAATATTATTAAAGCATTGAATGGATCTAATTTTACAGGCAGTATAGTGATGCCAGATGTCCATTAACGAAAGAAAAAACGAGCACGTGAATATAGTAAAGAAGGGAAAGATTGAGTATGAGGAGCTCTCTGGATGGTTTGAGTACGTTTACCTGATCCATCAGGCTTTGCCCGAGCTAGATTTGGCGGACGTTGATGTATCGGTTAACTTCATGAATCATAATTTCTCTGCCCCCCTCATAATCGACAGCATGACAGGGGGAAGCAAGGAGACAGGCGAGATTAACAGGAGCCTAGCCCAGCTGGCCCATGAGCTCAAGATAGGGATGGGCGTGGGCTCTCAGAGGGCTGCTATAGAGGATCCATCCCTCTCCGAGACCTATTCAGTTGTAAGGGATGTAGCTCCGGACATCTTCGTCATAGCAAATGTAGGCGCGGCCCAGCTCAGGACCTACGATATTGATAAAATAAGGACCGCAGTCAACATGGTTAAGGCTAACGCTCTAGCAGTTCATCTTAACCCGCTTCAGGAAGCAATACAGCCAGAGGGCGAACCGAAGTTCAGGGGAATAGCCGCAAGAATAGCTGAGCTTTCTAAGTCAATAGGCGTGCCCGTGATAGTTAAGGAGGTTGGAAGCGGCATCTCCAAGGAAACTGCTGTGCTCCTGAAGCTTGCCGGGGTGAGCGCGATAAACGTGGCCGGGGCTGGCGGGACGAGCTGGGCTAAGATAGAGGGCATAAGAGCGAAGAAGGCCAGGAAGATGGAGAGCTACGCGCTTTCTGAGATATTCGGCGAGTGGGGTATCCCGACTGCAGCCTCAATAATCGAGGTGAGGACAGCGACTGATCTTCCCATAATAGCCTCTGGGGGCATAAGGACAGGGCTGGACATGGCCAAGGCTATTGCTCTGGGAGCTGATATGAGCGCCATAGCTGGAGCTGTGATAAGGGAGCTCCTCAACAACGGATATGATAAGGCAAAGAGCTACCTGTCCGAAGTCATCGAGCAGTACAGGCTAGCTCTTTTCCTTACAGGGTCAAGAAACACAAGCGAGCTTAAAAGAAAGAGAAAGATCCTGATAGGGCCTCTTGCGGAATGGGCAAGGCAGGTGGGCTACTTATGATGGATGCAAATGATGTAATAAAAGAGGTAAATACCTACCTTACTGGCCTGCTGCAGAAGGACATGGATGTTTACGCCGCCTCAAGACATCTGGTCCTGGCGGGGGGAAAAAGGCTCAGGCCCCTTATGGTGGTCAGGGTATATGAAGCGCTTGGGGGCGATGGCCGCGAGGTCATTCCCGCAGCCTCGTCTGTGGAGCTTGTCCATAACTTCACTCTCATACATGACGATATTATGGACAACGACGACTTCAGGCGCGGCGTGCCGACCGTTCACAAGGCCTACGGCGTGCCGCTTGCTATCCTTGCAGGAGACCTGCTTTTCGCCTTGGGGTACAAGGCGATATCTGATTCAAAACCATTTATGGAGGACGAAAGGAAGTTCTTCAGAGCTGTAAACGCCCTCTCCAGATATGTAATTGAGCTGTGCGAGGGGCAGAACATGGACATCAAGCCTCCTGCTGAGTTCAATGACAGATATTACTTCGAGCTGATAAAGAAGAAGACGTCCTCGCTCTTCATGCTCTCAGCCCTTTACGGCGTATACGGCATGGGAAGATACGATCTTGAGGGTTATGCCGAAAAGTTCGGGGAAAACTTCGGTATAATTTTCCAGCTGACCGATGACCTGCTTGGCTTGATTGGAAATCCTGAGGTCACAAAAAAGCCGGTGGGTTCAGACCTGAGGGAGGGCAAATCCACCCTTCCGATACACCTTGCAATTAGGAAGGCAGATGGGGAGCTGAGAAGCAGAATACTGAGCGTTTATGGAAAAGGGGCCGACAACAGGATCATGGAGGATATAGTCAACAGAATAAGGGCGCTCAACATAGAGGAGGACGTAAAGAGGATAATAAGGGTTTACCTCAATGAGGCGCTGTCGGCCCTTGACCATCTCGGCTCAGGAGACGCTAACAGCGAGCTCAGAAAGATGGTGGAGGGACTAGTTGAGCGCCAGTACTGATGAGTTAAAACAGCTGATTATCCGGCTTGCGGCCCAGAACGCAATAAAGCACGGGGGCAAAGCTGATCAGGTGTCAGTCATAGGAAAGCTAGTAGCTGAAAGGCCGGATCTTAGGCCCAAGGTTAAGGATCTTCTTCCGCTCATCAGGGAGGTCTGTGATTATGTATCGGGTCTCTCGCCGGAGGAGCAGAAAGCGCTTGCAGGCGGGGAGAAGGAAAAAAAGGAGGAGGCGAGCGGTCTTCCGCCTCTTGTAGGTGCCACCCCAGGAAATGTGGTGACCAGGTTTGCGCCAAACCCGAATAGCGTTCTTCATCTTGGCTCTTCGAGGGCTGCCATACTTTCCCACGAGTACGCGAGAATGTACAGGGGCAAGTTCATCCTCAGGTTTGAGGACACCGATCCGAGGCTGAAACGATCAGATCTTAAGTATTACTCCTACATAAAGGAGGACCTCAGGTGGCTTGGCATCACCTGGGATGAGGAGTACTTTCAGAGCCAGCGGCTCGAAATATACTACGATTATGTTGAAAGGGCCATAAAGCTGGGAGCCGTTTACATAACTGAGTGCAAAAGGGATCAGTTCAAGGAATATGTAATGAGCTCCAGGCCATGTCCAGACAGGGAGCTACCGGTTGAGGAGCAGCTGAGAAGGTGGGAGAAGATGCTTGATGGCACATACAAGGAAGGCGAAGCGGTCGTGAGGGTCAAGACGGATCTCAACCATCCAAACCCTGCAGTCAGGGACTGGCCAGCTCTAAGAATTATAGACACCAACAGGTACTCCCATCCAATAGTTGGAAACAAGTACAGGGTATGGCCTCTTTACAACTGGGCCTCAGCTATAGATGACCATCTGATGGGAATCACGCACATAATCAGGGGGCAGGAGCACTACGTCAACATGATAAGGCAGAAGTACCTTTACGCTGCCTTTGGCTGGAAGTACCCCTATGCCATACATTACGGCAGGCTTATGATCCAGGATAAACCTCTCAGCAAGTCAGAAATAGAGAGGGGAATCAAGATGGGCCTATACACTGGATACGATGATGTAAGGCTGGCAACGCTTCAGGCGCTAAGGAGGAGGGGAGTTCTTCCTGAGGCAATTAAACAGCTTATAATTTCCATGGGCATTAACACCAACGATGCAATCATAAGCATGGAGAACCTGCTTGCCCTGAACAGAAAGCTCATAGATCCGATAGCAAACAGGTACTTTGCAGTGCTTGAGCCAAGCGTCAGGCTTTCCCTTAAAAACGTGGAGGTACCGTTAACTGTTAAGCTGTACAAGCATCCAAACAGAAGAGACGAGCTAAGGCTTATAACCCTGAAATCGCCGTGCGTTCTAATTGAAAGGAGCGATTACGAGACAAATGTTGGGAAGGAAATAAGGCTAATGGGCCTCGGGAACTTTATTGTTTCGGGAGAAACAGCGCAGTTTGTCGACAACGACCTTGCAAGAGCAAAGGGCATGCCGCACATACACTGGCTGCCGTGTGAAACCAGGTCAAGAATAGAAGTGATCGACGACACCGGGAACGTCATCAGGGGCTTCGTTGAAGAGGGCATAGAAAATGAAGTGGGCAGAGTTGTGCAGCTGGAGAGAAGATTCTTCTGCAGAATAGAAGCGATAGAAGATGGGCTGGTAAAGGCCGTTTACACTTCGAAGTGACTTAAAAGGCGGACTGCTAATTTATATGTAGCTAAGCGCGTTATCGAGATCGTTTATAAGGTCCTCGGCGTTCTCAAGCCCCACTGAAAGCCTCAGAAGGTTTTCCGAGATTCCTAATGTCCTTTTGCACTCATCGCTGAGCGATGAAGATGCCGACAGAATCGGATAAGTCATGATGGATTCGGTGCCACCAAGGCTTGGAGATGGAATTATCAGCTTGAGATGTCTAAGCACGTCTATGGCCTCCTTTCTGCCTCCCCTGACTTTAAAGCTGACCACGCTTCCGCATCCCCTGAAGTTCCTCTTAACGTACTCATAATATGGGCTGTCCTCAAGACACGGATACAGCACCTCGATCACCTTTGGATGTTCCCTCAGGTGTTTGGCTATCTTGAGGGCGTTATCCTGTGCAACAGCGATTCTGGCTCCAATGGTCTTGAGCCCCCTGAGGGTGAGATATGCGTTGAATGGGCTCAGTATTGTTCCCTGCATCCTTCTTGTCTCCCACAGATCCAAAATCCTTTCTGAGCTTCCGGCTATCATGCCTCCTATTACATCGTTGTGCCCCGATATGTATTTGGTCAGGCTTTCAACCACGAGCGAGGCGCCGGCCAGGATCGGCTTATAGTTAATGGGGCTGAGAAACGTATTATCTACAATCAGCTGAACGCCCTCCCTAAGGCCCTCCTTAATTTTACCTATGTCCAGGACCTTCAGAGTTGGGTTTGACATCGATTCTACAAAGACGAAGGATGTTTCCCCTGTTACGCTCCTCAAGATCTCATCCTCGTTGGGCATAACAACGCGCGGCCTGATGCCGAACTTGGCGTACGTTTGAAGGAGCTTTATCGTCGTACCGTAGGCCTCGCAGGTTACAATCGCCTCTCTGCCTGAAGACAGTGAGTTCATGTAAATTGCATTTATAGCTGCCATGCCGCTTGAAAAAGCGAGAGAGTCCTCAGATCCCTCAAGCTTAGCTAGGGCCTTTTCAAGGGCCCTAACCGTGGGGTTCTCCTCCCTCGAGTACTTCAGATCAACGCCCCTGTCGCTTTTGTTCGCCTCTCCAATTTGCTCGAAGATAGACGTTAGATAAACTGGCGGGATTCTAGATCCTAAGTTATCAGCGTAATCATGTCCATGAATCGCCACAGTTTCATCATTCAACTTTTAAGCTAATTCTGTACAGTAATATAAAAAGAATTCTATGAATTCCTGATAAGGATCACTTAATTAGCTCGTTATAAACTTTCAGAAAATCCTCCCTGCACGACTTGCAGAGCACGGGAAGCTTTCTGTCGACCTCATTAAGGTTCTGGGCGTAGCTCATAATGCACGTTTCATTGGTGCAGTGGCCGAGGCCCCAGAAATGCCCTATAAGATGCGCGGCCTCCTTCATGATCCTCTCTCTGGCAAGAGCAGGCTCGGATGCGAGCCTCTCCTCACTAATTATGGCGATTTTTTCCTTTGGGTCCGTAAGTCCAAATATTCTGGAGCCAGTGCTGTCGGTGAGCATTATATTTGAAACGATTAGAACATAGTGATGGTTCTTTGGAAGCGCTTTCTTTGATTCCTTTATAATTTCGTTTGCAACCGTCGTCATCAGATCCAGCTTCAGAGGATAATCCACCCTTTCGATAAGCTTCATGTTGTAAAGTGAGGCAGCCGCTCTGTAGCTTTCAAGATACCTGCTTGCGTAGTTGTTAAGAAAATAGAGCTCGACACTTAGCTTTTCGAGCTTCCTGTTACTCAATCACATCACCTGTTTTTGCACATATTGCGTCAAACCCCATGCTATTTAATTCTAACGCAAACGCCTCACAGCCCTCCCTTTCACCATGAACAAGGATGATCCTGGGGGAGCCCTTCAGCGACTTGAACATCCTGAGCAGCTGGGTCCTTCCGGAGTGGCTAGACAGATCGAACCTTCCGACCCTCGCCTTGACGCTGTATTTGGATCCGTTCAGGTTAAGAACGCCCTCATCTACGAGCGTTCTTCCGGGGGTGCCCTCAACCTGATAAGCTACTATAGCTATGCCGTTCCTCTCATCCTTTGATATCTTTTTGCTGTAGAAGATCGCTGCTCCACCAACAAGCATTCCTGCCGGGGAAATTATCGCAACTGGCTCCTTGACTATCTTTCTTCTGTCCTCCCATGTGCTCACGTACTTAACATAGTCCAGCGTGCTCCTGAGAAAATCCGGCTCCTTGACGTATTCAGGATGCCTCAACAGTATGTCGTTGACCGTCAGAGCCATGCCATCCATGTAAACGTCGTGCTTGAATCCATGCGAATAATAAATTTCAGCCAGCTCCTGTGCCCTTCCAACGGCGAACGAGGGAACTAGGACTGTTCCCTCATCCTCAATGATCTCGTCCGAGAACTCTATAAGCCTCTTTTCCTCATCCTTTCTTTCAGGATGATCCTGCATCGCGTACGTGCACTCTGAGATAAAGTAGTCCACCTCTGGCAGATCGTACCCTGCCGGTTCAAGAAGCCTCGTGGGGATGTGATTTATGTCGCCCGTATACAGAACTCTCTTTTCGCCTTCCAAGTAAACCATGGCGCTCCCTGGTATGTGTCCTGCGTTCAAAAGCTCAGCCTTCAGATCGTTTATTTTAAACGTCTCGTTGTACCCGACTGCCCTGCTCATCTTCTTCAGCTTAGCTACTTCCTTGGCTGTGAAGGGCAGCTTATCTCCGGATATGTTAAGCAGGTCCATTAGGAGAAGCTCAGAAAGCTCTATGGTAACTGGAGTTGCGTAGTTGGGGACATTTCCGTCAATGTACAGGTACGGCTCGTAGCCTATATGATCTAGATGCGCGTGAGTCGAGATGAGAGCCTTTATATCTCGTGGTCTAACATGCAGTGGATGCGTGATGTTTTTTCCTGGGTTCAGACCATAATCTAAAAGGACGGCTGTGGAGTCCTCTTTTACCAATATTCCCGAGTTTCCTATGTTTCCACCTGCACCAAGTATTTTTATCTGCATTTTCCTTCAGATTTATGTAGAAGATTTAAAACCCAGATGGTTATTTAACTTTATCATAAAATTGACGCTCAGCGAATAAAACGCTGGACAACGAGTTCCTCAATAAAGTTAATATTGTATGGTGATAAAGCTCTGTAAGCTAGTGGTATTGTATGTTCAGGATAGCCTCAACTGAATGGGAAAGACTTGATAAAGAAATAATGAGGATGAAGGAAAGCGATCAGGCTCGAATTGTATTGTCAGCCGAAGTTGTGCCCACTGACGATAAGGTGAACCTCGAGAAGGAGCTTAGGCAGGCCTCTCTTAACCTTTCAGATATCTGCGAGTTTGAGGCAGATGTGCATGAGGATCACGGCGCGCTTGTGTGCGAGAAGGCGGTGGACGATGGCATATCTGATGTTGTAAGGGATTCCATCAACAGAATGAACGCGCTTGGAACGCTGTACGTTGCAGGATTTCAGGCAGAAGTTTACCGGAACGATGAGCTCATAACTCTGATCTTTGGAGACAGCTACAGGGCTACGGCAATTCTGCCCCATGAAAGCGGCCGGAGCCTTGTAGTTCTTCAGCTTGAGTTCACGATTTAACCAGAAGCACACATCACCTCAATATTTATTAATACACTAACCATAAGCTTAGGGTAAGGTGAATATTCATGGAGTTCAAGAGAAAGATGATAATGCTTCCGGGTCCAGTGGATGTTCCCGATGACGTTCTTCTTTCAATGAGCAAGCCTGTTATAAATCACAGGGGAGAGGAATTCCACCAGCTTATGGCCAACATAGAAAAGATGAGCAAGGAGATATTCAGAACAAAGTACAACGTTATAGTGCTATCGTCATCAGGCACCGGGGGAGCCGAGTCGGCTGTTATGAACGTCCTGAGGCCTGGCGATAAGGCGATAGTGCCAGTTTTTGGGGAGTTCAGCGGAAGGCTTGCAGCACAGATAGAAGCTGCAAAGGGTAAGGCGATCAGGGTGAATGCTCCCATGGGCACAGCTCCTTCAGTGGAGGAGATAGAAAAGGCCATCAAGGAAAACCCTGATGCCAAGGCCCTGTTCCTCGTATATAACGATACCTCTCCAGGAACAACCTACAGATATGCCAAACAGCTCGGAGAGCTGGCAGAAGCACATGGGCTCTTCTACATAATAGATGCGATTTCAGTCTTTGGCGGAGATGAGCTCCCAATGGATGAATGGCACGCTGACGTCGTTATTGCTGGCAGCCAGAAGTGCCTTATGACGCCTCCTGGTCTTGCCCTAGTAGGAGTAAGCGATGACATCGTGAACTACGTCAGAAAGAACCCACCATACTCGACTTACTTCAACTATGCGCTTTACGTTGACTATCTAGCAAAATATGAGACTCCGTTCACGCCAGCGCTACCTCTGTTCTATGCTCTTGAGACGGCTCTATCAAGGATCGTAAGTGAGGGGCTCGACAAAAGAATTGAAAAGCACAGGATAGGAGCCAGAGCTTACTACAGGGCGTTCGAATCGATGGGTCTTCAGCCTTTCGTTGAGGAGAGGTTCAGGTCAAACGTGGTTATTTCGATTAAATACCCGCAGGGCGTTGA
>JAGDXK010000024.1:0-12562 GCA_023256405.1 Nitrososphaerales archaeon | reverse complement strand
GTTGATGACGCCAAGTTCAGGAAATACATGGAGGACCACTACAACATAGTGATAACAGGAGGTTTCGGGGAGCTGAAGGGAAAGATCTTCAGGATCGGAAACATGGGCATCATTGAAAAGTCCAGAATACTGCCCACTGTGGCTGCCGTGGGCCATTCAATGATAGCGCAAGGCATAAAAGTCGATGTTGAAAAAGGAATAGAGGTGGCTCTGGAGGAGCTTAAGGGGTTAGATAAGATTTGAACCAGAATTCGCTGATATTAATAAACTACACAACAAAGATCAAGGATACCGGTGAAGTCATAGAAACGACGCTTGAAGACGTGGCAAAAGCTAACAACATATATAAGGAGGGCGCCAAGTACGAGCCCAAACTGGTGGCAGTTGGCAAGGGCTGGATTTTAAAAGCTCTGGAGGAAGAGCTGCTGAAGCACAACGTCGGCGAAAAGTTTACAGTGGAGCTGCCGCCCGAGAAGGCGTTTGGGCCCAGAGACCCATCCAAGATCAAGATTATACCTCTGAGAAAGTTCGGTGATAAGGCCAGCGAAGTTAGGGTAGGAGTGGAAGTTGAGGTCAATGGGCAGATCGGGACCGTGATAGCCGTTAACAGCGGAAGGGTGTCAGTGGACTTCAACGACAGGCTTGCCGGCAAAACCCTTGTGTATGAAATCGAAATCCTTAAAGAAATTACCGATCTTAATGAGAAGATACAGAGATTGATTCAGAGAAGGATAGACATAGACAGCCCTGTCTTCACAGTTGTTCAGGACAAGGTCCGTATTGAAATTCCAGAGCAGTACTTCCTGAGCGAGGGGCTTCAGTACATCAAAAGAGCAATAGCAAACGATATCATGGACCTGATACCGGACATCAAACAGGTTGAGTTCGCGGAAATATATTCAAGAAAGCAATAGACGATGAGCATTTTATTTAAGGGCAGATATATCTTAAAGGATTATTTAGATGAGCCCATCGAGGGCAGCGGGATTCTTGTGAACGATGGGGTAATTGAGGAGATAGGGGATTATCATCACCTAAAAAAGGAAACGGACGAGGTTGTCGATCTCGGAGACGTGATCATAGCACCCTCCTTTGCGAACACCCATTCGCACATAGCAATGGTTGCCTTAAGAGGAATTGGAGAAGGAAAAAGGCTTCACGAATGGCTGGAGCAGGTCTGGAGCGTTGAGGCAAAGCTCGACCACGAATTACTATTTTATGCAAACATAGTTGGAATAGGCGAGCTTGTGAGCTCAGGCGTAACATCCTTTCTTGACTTCTACGACGTTCCGCCAATGCTAAGGGCTCTCAGGGAGATAGACAGTCCTTTAAACGCAAGGCTGGGTCTTGCATTTATGGACAAGGTGCCATACATGAAGGAGGAAAGCTGGAGAAGGTTGAAGAATCTTTCGCAGATCAGGGATGACGTCAGGAGTCAGGGATATGAGCTCTTTGTTTCGCCTCATTCGCTTTACGCCGTGAGCGAGGAGCTCCTCAGGGAGCTTTTCAGGCTAGAGGGTTACAAATACCAGATTCACTTTGCGGAGAACTCTGAGGAGGTTGCAGAGATTAGAAGCGCTTATAAAAGAGACCCCGTGGACGTCCTGATTCAGCTCGGCGCACTTGACAAGTGGATAATACTGGCCCACTCTGTAATGGTGCCTCCAGAGAGGCTAAAGGATCTTGCCAGGCCCAACGTTTACATTTCGCACTGTCCTGTCTCAAATGCTAGGCTTGGAAGCGGCGTCGCGCCCGTGCTCGAAATGGTAAAAAGGGGAGTAAACGTAACCATTGGAACAGACGGCGCTGGCAGCTCAGAGACCCTTGACGTGTTTGAGGAGATCAGGCTGGCTAATTTCATGATGAGAGCCGTTACGGGAGAGATCGTGTCGATAAAAAACATCATGAGGATGGCGTCTTATGGGGGACATGCTGCATTAGGCGTTCGGGCAGGGAAGCTGTTACCGGGGATGAACGCGGACTTTATAACGTACGATCTCAGGAAGCTGTATCCATCATGGGACGTTGTTTCATCGCTTGCGTATCAGGGAAGGCCCGAGGTTGTAAAGGACGTTGTGATAAAGGGAAGGTTAATCAAAAAAGATGGATCCCTTGTTTTCGATGAACTTTATAAAAAGGCGTTAGATAGAATTATTGGGTTCATACAGGAAAAAAGGTGAGAGGAATTAAGTCATATAATGGAGCTCCCGGAAATGGTGATCATAGGTGACAACACGTTCAATCATGACAACATGTCGTTCTTTATTAAGAACTCCGCTTTGCTTCTGACGGGTCCGAACGTGGGCAGGATCTTTGAGGAAAAAATAGAATCTGCCCTTGCAGGGATAAACTACAAGAAGGTTATAGTAAACGAATCGAGCTACGTTGAAGCTGAAAAGATCGCACAGAGAGAAGCTTACGCCGGTTACGATGCTGTTATTGGATTTGGAGGGGGGAAGGTCCTTGACGTCGCCAAGTTCGTGGGGTATATGGCTGGTATTCCAATGTTAAGTGTGCCAACTTCTGCCTCAAATGACGGCATAGCCAGCCCGTTCTCCTCGCTGAGGGGAGGAACCCATCCTTACTCAATAAAGGTAAAACCTCCCCGTGGTGTCATTATAGATCTGAGCATCATAACAAGGGCTCCCAAGAGGTACATCCTAAGCGGGCTGGGTGATCTGCTGGGAAAGTTCACGTCCATCAGGGACTGGAAGCTTGCATGGATAGAGAAAGGAGAATATTATGGCGAGTACGCATCTAAGCTCGCTTACGAAAGCGCAAGGCACGCTTTTACGAGCACAAAGGGCATAGAGGACCTTAAACACGTGGCGGTGAGAAACTTGATGGAGGCTCTTATAAGCGCAGGGGTTGCAGGTGGCATAGCTGGGAGCAGCAGGCCTCTGAGCGGAAGCGAGCATCTGATATCTCACGCCCTGGACATCATAGCACCCGACAAAGGAACTCATGGGGAGAAGGTTGCATTAGGAACTGTATTCATTTCTTACCTTTACGGTATGAACTGGAAGAGGATCAAGGCTAAAATAGTTGAGGTAGGACTTCCCAGGTCGTTTGGTGAAATAGGCATATCCAAGGATGAAGTAATTAAGGCGATAGAGATGGCCCCATCTCTTAGGCCAGAAAGATACACAATACTGCACAAGATTAATCTTACCCGCGAGAGAATAGAGAGCATCCTTGATGAAATAAAGATTTAAATCGAAAAAGGGTGTTCTTTCTATTATGTCTCTTGAGGGCGTAGCTGACCTGCTAGCCAAGGAGCTTGCTGGGCTGAATCATGTTCCGGCAATCGGGCTCGGAAGCGGGAGAACGGCTGCAAAGGTCCTGAGCGAGCTCGGAACCAGGCTTAACAGGATGGGCATTAGACCATACGGGGTTCCTTCATCATCCCAGATAAAGCTTGAGCTATCGGAATTGTTTTTGATTACAGAGCCGGTCTTTGAAAGGCTTGATATGGTCATTGATGGTGCGGATCAGGTTTCCTCTGAAAATGGATACATTATAAAGGGAGGCGGTGGCGCCCTGACAAGGGAAAGGATAATCTGGGAAATGGCGGCATCCAGGCACGTCTTCGTGTCAAAGGACAAGCTGGTCAGGAGGCTCAGCTTCCCTCTTCCAGTCGAGGTTATTCCATTTGGGTATACGCTAGTAAAGCAGAAGCTGGCCGAGATGAATCTCAGACATGAACTGAGAAGGGATCAAAGAGGGTATCCAGTTTTTACGGAGAACGGCAACTACATTGTTGACGTTTACTATCAGGAGGATAGTGATCTCAGAGAGGTGTACGAGGGCATCAGAATGCTGCCGGGCGTGCTCGATGTGGGGCTTTTCATATATGACGTCAACATTCATATTATTTAATATCAACTTATTTAATATCAACCATGCGGGCCCGAATGGCAGCCAAAATTTACCTTTTATAAGAAAAATTTGACCTTATTGCGTTTAAGGGAATTGTACAGAGAAAATTATGAAGTGAGCGAAGATATTCTCAACAGGCTCGTTCAGATGATAATAGATCAGAAGGAAAGCCTAAACCCTGAGGTACTGGCTGAGTGGTACAGCATAATAAAGGAGGACTTCATGAAGATCGCTCCTGACGAGTTAAAGGACAAGTTTGAATACGAGCAGGATCCGATTCTTCCGATGAAGTTCAGGATAAAGATCAGCAAGAGGGCAATTGAGTATTTTATAATGGCCGTGGAAAGGAACCTTCCAAAGATGCCCAAGCCTACCCAGATATATTTCATGAAGGTTGAGGATATGGTTTTGCAAAAGTATAAAGAGGAAGGAAAAAGTTATTAGTTGCAATTATAAAAACACAGCGATCAGGTGATAGTGTTGAGTTATGAGGATTACGTAAGGATTTATCCGAAGAACGCTTCACTTAAGGGCAAAGTTCTGATCAGCGGGTTCCACGGCATAGGTGCGACCGGTTATTGGACGGTGAAATATCTGGTCCAGAAGCTATCTGTGAAAAGATGCTGCATAGTTGACTACGAGGACTCAGCCCCAGTTTCCACGCTCATAAATGGTAAGATCAGCACGCCCTACGAAATATTCACTTACGAAAACCTTGCCATCTTTAAGGTTGACGTTCCTATTCAGAAGGACAAGGAGCTGAAGTTCTACAGGAGCTTTGCAGATAAAATAATACAGAAGGGCGTAAGCGAAGTCTTTCTGGTTGGAGGGCTTGACTCCACGCTTAAGACCGATGACACAAAGTACAGGATTGCGGCGACCAGCGCTTACAGGCTAAGAGGCATAATGGCGGAAGCCAAGCCCCTTGAGGACGAGCACATCATAGTTGGGCCGGTGGCAATACTTCTGAATTACTTCGAAATAAAGAACTTTCCAGCTATAGCCCTGCTGGCTTATGCATCTCCAGAAAGGGTAGATCCGCGGGCTGCTAGTGTAGCTGTGGAGACGCTAGCAAAATATTACGGATTTGAGATCGACGTAACGCCCCTGATAAAGGGAGCGGAGACGTTGGAAGCCGAGCTTGCAAAGGAGTCCAGCCAACAGGAGTTCAGGCCTCCCACAAACATATATACCTAGGCCTAATAAAATGCTGTTATGCTCGCAGGCAAGCTGTTCAGGATAAACACGGACCAGGGAACGGATTTTATAGCGAGCAAATTATCTGGATTTAAGGTTGTCAGAGAGGATGAGGAGACCCACCTCCAGCTGGCCCTTGAGCTCTCAGTCGAAAGCTTTGATGAAACCTCTCTGGAGGGCAAGATCTTCTACGATAAGATCATCAGGATAGGCACGAAGGAGGGGCCAAAGCCCGCAGTTTCGACTTCCAGGATACCTTTTTACGTTAGAAGGATCGACGATTACTACTTCCTGCTGATTCTGGCCAAGAAGCCCATTGCAAACTATTTGGCAAACGAGTTCAGCAAGGCGGTCTTCATCAGGCCAGGATTTGTGGTTGAAGCTAGGATAGATCCTGAGATATTTCTCGACTATTACAACAAGAACCTGGAAGAAATGAAGGTGGCCTACTTTGATCAGGTTGACATACCAAATGTAAACGTTCTGGCCCTCTATGGTGATGCCCTTTCACAGACAGATCTTTTTAAGATGTATCAGGAGCACGGTCTTCTCTGGTACATAGTCGTTAAAGCCAAAAGCATCTCGCAGATAATAGGCCTTACACGAAATTGCGTGATAACAATGTTCTCCCGAGGCACCGCCGAGCAGCTGGTCCAGTACGCCTTTGATGAGGTAGCGCCCCTGGTTGTGAACAGTCTGAAAAAGCAGGGAAAGTAGCCTTAAATATAGAGAGTTGAAAAAGGTTTTATGCAGATAGGCATAGCCGCTCACAGCGAGGAAGTCCCAGCAGACCTTTATGATGATGTTTACGAGCTTCTCAGAATCATAAAGTCAAGATGTGAATCTCCTGTGCTGATACTCGGCGGATACTGGGGTCTAATGAAACACGTTGTTGATAGGGCCTCCGAGCTATCAATTCCATCCGTTCTCGTGCTTCCAGTGGAGCACGAGAACGTAAATCCGCCATCAGGGACCGTGCTCATAAGAACTGGAATGGAGTATAGGGCACGATCGGTTCCACTTGTCAGATCCTCGGACGTCCTTCTTGTGCTTGGAGGAAGCGCTGGAACAATGATAGAGGCGCTTATAGGCTATGCGATGGGCAAAGAAGTGTTCGTGCTAAAGGGACATGGTTTGCCGTCCGATAAGCTGGAGAGCCTGGGGGAGTACGTAGATAACAGGAGAAATGGTATAATAAGGTTCTATGAAGACGTCAGAGCCCTTGCGGACGATCTTTGCAGGGCAGGGAAAAGAACTGGGTTTGGAGAACATGGTTAAAGGCTTATGGCAGCTTTCCGTTCATAGCAGCTAGAAGTCCTGCCCCATATATTACCGCGTCCTCCCCAAAAGAAGCCCTGACGATGGCAGGAGGCCTGTTCATTACGTACTGAGCAATATATTTGCTCAGCATTTTATCGAAGACCTCAGAGTTGTTCAGATAAACGCTTCCTCCAAGGACAACTATTTCGGGATCATAGGCGTTGATTATGCTTGCGATTCCTGCCGCGTTGATCCTCATACACTTCTCCATGAACTCCACGGTCTTTTGATCCCCGTTTCTGTAAAGCGTGAATATTTCGCCTGAAGAAGAAACCGTACTCCCAGTCAGCTTTTCATAGAAAGCAGGCATGTTTTTGCCCCCACAGTAGGCCTCCCAGTGTCCTGTTCCCCCGCATCCGCACTTTATATCGTCATCAAAATTCAGAACCAGATGGCCTACCTCATGTGCATTCCCGTCCTTCCCAAGAAGAAAGTGACCGTCTACCATGACGCCTGCCCCTATTCCGGTGCTGAAAGTTACGTAAACCGCGTTCTGGCTACCCCTTGCAGCACCCAGCTTATGTTCTGCCAAGAGCCCGGCAACGCAGTCATTTGCAACATAAATGCGTGCAAGTCTGCCCAGGCGCTCTACGTAGTTTACCTCCAAGTTTCCGAAGTTAAGGAGCCTGGCGGAGCCTCTCTTAACATCGAGAGGTCCGGCGGACGCTATGCCTATTTTGTGTGCTCCCCCCAGTTCATTAACATAGCTCTCAATTATCTTAACCGGGTCTCCATATGTCGAAATGCTGTATATCTTCTTGTTCTCTACTCTTCTGTTCCTAAAGGACGCTATCCTGACTTTTGTGGCGCCCACGTCAACTGCAACTATACTCATTTTATAGCGTCAACGAACTCAGCTATGGCCCCCGAAATGTCAAGGGCGATGACGTCATCCCAGGGAATGGCGTTGGTTGTGATTACTGTGGCAAGGTTCTTAAGCGAGTGCGGTGAGCTCGTAAAGAAGGTGGAAAAGAGGTAAACGCTTGCCCCTTTTTCCCTGTAAGTTTCGAGAACCGGTATGTACTTTTCTGAATCATCCACAAGGTTGTCCACTATTAGAACGCTGTTTTCGCCTCTTCCTGTCATGTTCTCTATGATTCTCGTCTGGGCCTGCATCTCTGCGTTAAAAGTTATGGCCTTCACCTTTATCCCGTTTTCCTTCAGGTATTTTATAAGGAGCGGTATGGCTGAAAGACTAACGGAAGGTCTGGGCGTTACTCCCAGCTTGTTCACTGGTGTCAGGTCAAAGAAGATTATTCTGCCGACGTTATCAAAAATTGACATCTCGTTCAGAAAGCTGTTCAGGTCTGGATCCTTCTGATATGGCGCAGGCAGCAGAGTTACCACCTCAACGTAGCCCTGAGCGCTCAAATTGTCAAGCACCCTTTTTAATCTAGCCCTCTCGCTCGCGTAGCTGTTCCTGTAGCTCCAAAGCACCATGTATCTATCAAATGCTACATCAGCCGTGTATGGGAAGGCAGGAGCTTCGCTTAATCTAGAGAGATTCGCAGCTAGAGCCTTAAGCCTGCTGTCGTAAATGATTGCGTAATCTTTCATTTCTGTTCTTTGTTCTGATCGCCCTGCTGGCTCTCCGTGCTCTCCTCTATGGGCTTAGGAGCCGGCGTGGTAAGAAGCGTGTACCCGATCCATGCCAGAATAACAAGTATAGCCGCAACTGCCACGAACGCTGTAATTTGAAGGACTATCAGTGGGTAGAAGTAAATAAGATACCCGTAAACAACGATCAGAATCACGCTTACAATCATCAGTGCAGCTCCTAAAAGCTGATCGCTATTCATACTTTAATTATCAAAACATCGTATTAAAAAGCGTTTTGATGCCATGTATTTCAGTCGTTTTCCTCGAAAACGCCCCGTAGCTCCTTCAGCTTGCCCAGGTAATAGCCGTCAAGCGTCACTACATCCATCTGGTAGAGAGGATAATCAGTGAAGGGAACAACCGCGTTGACGTCCTCAACGTAAAATCCGGAAAGGAGATCATTGAAGGGAGGCATCAGGATGAGCGTCTGTCTCCCTCTCCTTCCTATAAGCCAGACGGGATACTTGGTGTTGTTGTACTTGATGTAAAAGTGCATATGGGCGAGAACTAGCACATCGGCCTCAAGACATTCATCGGATGGCCTTGCATGTCCGTGCGCGAGCCCTACTTTCGCTTCTTTTTCTGAAATCACCAGGCCCGTGGCTGCTGAAAAACTGGCGTACTTCTGCAGTATTTTATCCAGGTACGCATCGTGATTTCCCTGAACTATCGTGATCCTGAAGATCTTTGAGATTTCTTCAAATACCCTCAGGAGCTCATTGAGCTCGTCAAAGCTGGGCATTAGAACGCTGTCCTTAACGTCCCCCAGAATTATTAGCTCCTGGGCTTCTGTGATGTCCTTGAGCTCCTTCAGCCTGCTTATGTATCGGTTGAACTGTAGAGGGAGGTGTAGGCCCTTATCCTTGGCTGAAACCTCATAGCCTATGTGAAGGTCCCCTATAACTACATACCTGTCAAAGAGCCACAGAGCTGGATAGCCCTCAATAAGTCTCACGTACTCCGGCAGCGAAAAGCCCTGCATCAGCCTTGTCTAGTTGTGCAGGATGCTTTTTATACATACTCCATTTTTTGATGAAGGGGCGGAAAGCTTATATTAGCTGTATCTTCAACCATTAACATATTACCGGTCGCGTGGTGTCATTTTTGAAAGAGAGATGGGAAAGCTACAGGCGTGAGTATGAGAGCAACGTCAGGATAGCTCGTTCGCTCCACAAACTTCTCAGTGATCTGGACGACGGACAGACCATAGTGGTCGTTGAGGGCAAAAGAGATCGTCAGGCTCTTAAAAGCCTGGGATATAACGGAAGGGTATTCGAAATGTGCGGAAAGGGCAAGGGAACAAAGAACCTGGTTAGCGAACTTGCGGTCTACAAAAGGGTGATTGTTATGTTCGATTTTGATAAAAGGGGAGAAAGACTCACTAAAACCATCGTGGAGAAGCTGACATACGGCGGACTGACGATCGATCTTAACACAAGAAGGAGGATTAAAGAGATAGCATACGACGTGGAACACATAGAGGATCTTAGAAGGTTTTCAAAATATCTGATGGAGGAGCTCAGCGTTTAAGATATTCTCCCACTACGGCTAAAAGCGTCCGGTTCACCGTGCAGGGATCAGACTCACCTTCAACGTAAACCCTGTCACCATAAGGATAGATTTCCTTCATTTTCAGGTAGAGCTCCCTGACTTTTTTCAGAAAGTCAAGGCTTTCATACGCATCGGGCCTTTTGTTTCTTTTAATGGAAGTTTCTGCAGTGATGTCAATTATGAACGTTACATCCTGTTTTGGAACGTTTCTCTCAAACTCCAGAATATCAGTATAATTAACGCCCTTTGCAGCATGATATATGACGTTGCTTTCAGTCCATCTCTTTGCCAGAACGATCCGATTTTCTTTGCTGAGCCATTCATTGACAGAAGCTATGTGCTGAGCTCTGTCCAGACTCCAAAGAACCCACGCGTTTTCAATGGACGTATTCTTCATCTCCAGGTACGCTTTCACGAGCTTTCCTATCCTGGTATCGTACGATGGCTGAATTATCGTCAGCACTTCATAGCCAAGCTCTCTTAGGTACTCGTTAAGGGGCTTTACACACCCTCCTCCTCTAAGGACCTGGGTTTCCTTTCCGGACTTGTCTATGCCTGAAACTACTATGAATTTACCCTTTCTTTCTAGCTCGACCGATCTGAGCAAAGCTGTGTACGCAGATACAACTTCCTCCGCCAGAGCGCTATCGCCAAGCATCTGCTGCAGTACCTCCGCCCTCAGCTGACAGGCGCTTCTGTAGCTTTCATTAACAAGATTGACAAGACTTGAAAGCTTTGCTATCTCTGCTTTCTCATGGCTCATAGCTAATTACACCTTTGGCAGCATCCACAGCTATTTCTTTGCCGTTCTGGGCTTTAAGGGCTTCAAAGACGCTCTCTTCTGCCTTCAGAAGGGGGATGTCGGCCAGAGCGCATCCCGATGCGAGGAGGGCATCAACCTTCTTGACAACTATCGCCAGTGGCGCCGTCCTGTTCTTTTTCATGCTGTAAATTACATACGGGGCCACCGTGCTTCCCACCATGTAGGGAAACGCAAGAATCCCTCCCTTTACATCTATCTCCCTATCCTTAATGGTTAGAGTTCCTTTCTGAGGGTTTACCATCCCCAGAAAGGATACAGGCTCGTCGATTAGGTTAAGCCTGCCCTTCAGGCGCTCCCTTCCTTCAACTATGACCTCGCAGCGCAGCATCAAAGCCTGTCCTCTCCCGGTATCCTTGCTGCGCTGTACCTTGCTCTTTCTGCAGTTAAGGGTATTGTAGCGTCAATTCCTAGCTTGTCGGTCAGAAGGAGCTCCTGGTTGCTTGAAGGATCGAGGCTGGAGCCCTTGGCATTTCTTATAATTGTAAGACCTCTTGAAGCCTGAAACCTTGTCGCTAGAGCGTACTCTACGGAAACTGGATCGGCTGGATCAATATCATCGTCGACAACTATTACCAGCTTCAGAGATGGGTGGGCGGCAAATGCCGCAATGATGGCATTGACCGGCTCTCCTTCTAGCCTCTTCTTTATCTGTACAACGGCATGAAGCCACTTGCTTCCACCATCAGTTAGGTAAACCCTCTTGACAGATGGAACTGAGCTTTTTACCTCCCTGTTGAGCTTGGCTTCAACCGGAAAGCCCATGAGCCATCTGTGCTCTGTGCCCCCGGGAAGCACATCCCAGTAGAGCGGATCAGGCTTAGAGTATACAGTCTCAACGTTGAGAACGGGCTGCTTTCTTAGGTAATCATAGTTGCCTAACATCTCAACCATTTTATCAAGGTCTGTTCTATCCCTGCTTATCTTTCCTTCTATTATGAAATCACCCTCAGGAATCGGAAGACCATAAATCGGGCTCCTGAAGAACTTTAGGCCTTCTACTAAGGAGTTGGCTATTTCCATTTCAAACCTTCCATAGGGTGCCTGATATGCTGCGGCAAGCTCAACTGCCGGGTGAACCCCCACTACCACCGCAACCGGCGTGTCCTTTCCCAGATCTCTCCAGGCGCTCCATATAGCATGAAGGTGCCTCCCTTCCACCATCCTTATAACCCCGTTTCCATCGTCCAGAATTCTTATCCTGTGGACGCTGGCATTTAGGGTTCTTCCGTCCGGTGTGGCCGCTATAACTATGCTAGAGGTCATGTAATACCCGAGGTCATCCTCAAAATGCCATACCGCCGGAATATCCAAGGAGGAGATCTCTCTGTACAAGTTCCTCGGAAACTCAGCTGGCTTCACCGGCTTTGGTGAATCTACGGCTTTTAGAAAGCTCTCATGAATGCCCTCTCTGGAGGAGCTCAGTGCCAGCGACACGAGATCTTCCGATGAGACCAGGTTGGAGACTACGGATCCAATGCCGTTAGTAGGCTTCACTATGATGGGGCCTCTGTTCTTCTTCTCCAGAGCTGCAATTTCGAACTTCCTGTCTGCTTTTCCAAGGTCTTTTATAAGACCAGACGATTTCAGCCTCTCAACGAACACACCGAGGTTTTGAGCCTGCATCGTCAACAAATTGGTTTGCAA
Organism: Nitrososphaerales archaeon; assembly: GCA_023256405.1. Classification (GTDB taxonomy): domain Archaea; phylum Thermoproteota; class Nitrososphaeria; order Conexivisphaerales; family UBA164; genus CAYFFZ01. Next base: position 549 of record JAGDXK010000024.1, on the reverse strand, counting down.
TTATAAAAATAAAGCGATCGCCGCAGGGGTTTAGCGGAAAAGTTATATTTATTAAATTATGAATGATGTGGCGAGACATGCCAAACATCGAGAACCTCGTAAAGAGAAAGGTAACTGGAGGCAAAAGAAAACCATACAGGGGGAGAAGAAGGAGGGAGCGTAAGGCCCAGCCTCGGGTGGTTGAGCTGGGTGAGCAGATAATAAAAAAGAGAAGAGTAAGGGGTGGACACATTATAGCATACGTGGTCAGAACAAATAAGATAAACGTCGCTACGCCTGAAGGGGTAAAGAACGTCAAGATAATTTCGGTGATATCAAACCCGGCTAACAGGGATTACGAAAGAAGGGGCGTTATAACAAAGGGTGCTATCGTAGAGACGGAGCTTGGAAGGGTCAGGGTCACCTCAAAGCCCTCAAAGAACGGGGCTCTGTCCGGAGTTCTGATCAAATAAGAACAAAGTTTAAAGCTGGCAGTTTTATAACTAAGTAAACGTGGGCCCGTAGCTCAGGATGGCAGAGCGCCCGGCTCATAACCGGGCGGTCGTGGGT
>JAGDXK010000005.1 GCA_023256405.1 Nitrososphaerales archaeon | reverse complement strand
TGTGGGAGGCAGTAAAGCTTCTCAGGGTGGCAAGGATAGACCACGGATACCACATTCTAGATGATCCTATTCTGACCAACAAAGTAATTCAGGATAAGATACCCCTTACTACATGTCCGCTCTCGGCGCTCAAGCTGAACCATATAACGCCGCTCAACAGGTTCCCCGTTAAAATCATGCTAAAGCTTGGCATGGTTCCTACAATAAACTCAGACGATCCGGCCTATTTCGGTGGTTATATAAACGAGAACTTCTATGAAACGGCAAAGGCAATAGGACTTACTTATGAAGATATAGCGGTGCTTGCTAAGAATTCGATAATTGCATCGTTCCTACCCTACTACAGAAAGATAGACCTGTTAAATGAAATAGACAACGTGGTGCAGTCATCAATTCCGTAATTCAAGGAAAGCTTTCCAGAAGCATTCCAGAAACATTTATTGGAGACATTCTCTCCAGAAGCCTGATAGCATCATCGAGCTTGCTCTCGCTTTCAGCGTAAAGCCTCATTATCGTTTCGCCTTTCCTTACTTTTGAGTTCTCCTTTTTATACAGAACGAGGCCCGCTCCTTTGTCGTACGGGGCGCCAAGAATTATTGCGAGCTGATTTATTAACGAATTGTCCACATAAGTAACATAGCCATCCACGTTTGAGGTTACATCATATGTGTAACCGCCCATTGGAAGTTCGTCCGGCCTACCGTTAGGGTTCCCTCCCTGTTCGCCGATTATCTCCCTTAACTTTGAGTAGGCCTTGCCGTTTGTTATGTATCTTAAGGCAGATTCATAACCTGCATTTTTATTTACTAACCCAGAGCTTTCCAGCAGAAGACCGGCCAGCGCTGCAGACTTGTTGATCAGGCTTGTAGCTGCCTCTGAGGGCGCGATAAGAGCCTCGAGAGCCTCCTTAGCTTCAAGCGCAGGGCCAACTGCATGGCCAACTGGCTGACTGCCATATGTTAATGCAGAAACCACTTTTATGTTCAGAAGCGAGCCTATTCTCTCGAACTTCTCAGCAAGTGCCTTACCAGCTTTTTCATCAACAACCTTTGTTCCTCTTCCAAAGGGAATGTCAAGGACCATCTGCTTTACGCCAAGCGCAAGCTTTTTAGAAAGTATGCTAGCTATCATCAGGCCCTCCGGGTCAATCCTCAATGGCCTTTCAACTTTAATTATCATGTTATCAGCCGGCGCCACTCCAAGGCTATCATTCCATACTATACATCCATGGGTCTTTTTTACAACCCTTATCATCTCATCAGGCTCGAGCTCAACGTTAGCTAACACTGACATTGTGTCCGCAGTTCCGGATGGGCTTGTGATTGCTCGGCTGCTGGTCTTGGGCATCAACAGCTCAGTGTTTGATATTATAGGGACGATCAACAGTGAGACCTTGTTGCCTGGAACCCCACCTATTGAATGTTTATCAACCACGCGTCCTCCAAAATCGAGCGTGTTTCCGTAATTAACCATTGATCTCGTGATGCCTACTATCTCATCATCATCAAGGCCGTTATAATAAGAAGCCATTACCAGCGTCAGAACGTCAAGCTCAGAAATTCTATTTTTTGAAATTCCTTCCACGATTGCTTCTATCATATCCTGAGTTAGCCTCTCTCCCATCAGCTTTTTTCTAATGTAAACTGGTGCAAGGCTCTCCCTGTGTTTGGCTATCTCCACCTCTGTCTTCTCATCTATTCTGAGCTTTCTGGCTAAGGCATGAGGTAACCCTACAAATCCTTTACTAACAAGGCTGCTCGAGGTCCTAACTTCTACCTCGTATGTAGTCCTTCCTGCGCGGATTTCGGCACGCTCACCACATCTGACATCTAGCTCCCTAGCGTTCATATCGTTTAAAATGATAAAGTCGGTATCGGAACTGATGTTTATGAAAACAGGCCTGAGCAGCATAGAGAATTTTAAATGCCTTTTATTGATTAATAAACTTTTCACCTTTTATTCTCTTCAAGAAAGCGCCTCCTGCCTCAAGAAATTTTATGACTTCAGTAATAGGCTGGGCTGTTGATGGCACGTAAACTATGTTGATTCCGTACTCGGCGCTTTCATAGAGCTCCATGATTCTTTTCCATACCTCCTCGCTGTTTCCGAAAACAAGCCCCTCTATCTTCAGTATGTCCTCATCCGCTATCGTCTTTTCAGCAGCTGAGAAGCCTCCGGCGTTAAAGGCCTCCTGCAACCTTTCAACGAGCTCCTTAAGTCCCATTTCAAGGAACATTTCTCTGTAGTAATCCGCAAGCGCGTAGAACGCGAGCGTTCTCCTAATGGCTCTTTTTGCCATCTGAACGTCATCATTTGATGAAACTCGAACCTCTCTCAGCACTTCAAACTTTTTGTCCTTTGGAAGGACGCTCAAGGCTTCATTCCTGAGCTTTTCCAGCCTGTTTCTGTCGGCCAGGTTTGCTATAATGCCCTCGGCCATCCTGCCTGCCAGCCTGGCAATGGCTGGGCTAAGCGTAGCGAGGTAAACTGGGATTCTGGCCGGTTTCAAAACGCTCTTGAAGTTTGTAGATGAATAAAATTGACCCCTGAAGCTCGTTCTTTCACCATTGAAGACGCTTTTAATTATTGTCAAATACTCCTTTATCATAATATACGGCTTGTCAAAGGAGAAACCGTGCCACGCGGCTATGTTCCTGTTGCTGACCCCTAGCCCCAGGACGAATCTGCCGGCTGAGAGCTCATTTAACGAAAGGGCAGTCATGGCTGTCATCACCGGCGATCTGGCAACTATGCTTATAGCTGATGAACCAATCTTGATTTTGCTTGTTGTGTAAGCCACAACGGAGAGAACGCTGACTGAGTCTTTTACATTAACCTCGCCCTTCCAGAAATAGTCGAACCCAACGCTTTCGGCCTTTCTTGCTGCTTCAACATACTCGCCGTAAGACAGAGAATCATAGGAGTCAACCTGAAATCCAAACCTTCTGTTCAAGGCTTTCACCTTTAGATCAGGTTAAGAAGTCTGAGCTTCTGCGAAAGCTCCTCAATCTGAGCTCTGTTAAGCTTCTCAGTGGTCAGGAATGGATCGCCACAGTCAACTCCCCTGAGCCTGCATGCCTCCCTGTAACCTTCACTGAAACCATAAGATTTCAGCACTTCACGAACTTCGTTGATCTTCATCTGAAGCTCCAGTGCTTTCTGGTAGTTTTTGCCCTCCAGCTCCTCGACTATTTTCACTATAAGCTCAGGGAAAGGATTAATTACGAGCGACACTATTCCTGATCCTCCAAGAAGATATGTGACGTAGATCATTGAATCGCTTCCAGCTATAATGTCCTTTTCCTTAGGCTTAAGAGAAACAACCTCCTGAAGATGCGAAATGTCCCTGGTGCTGTCCTTGTATCCAACGAATCCCTTCATGTTAAGTATAGCGGCCACCTGAGTGGGAGAAAACACGCTTCCCAGCAGCTTTTCATTATAAAGGATCACCGGCAGCTCTGATTTCTCTGAGACTTCGAGGTAAAATCTCATTGGATCGCGCAGAGAGTAAACAGGCAGCTGACTTATCAGGACGTGCGTGGCTCCGGTGTTCTTCGCATGGCGAGCCAGCTCGAGCGTTCTGTCGAGGCTGTACTCGGTTATGTTCTGTATCAGTATCCTTCCTTTTGCCTCTTCGGCAACCTTTTCGAACATTCTCATCCTTTCCTCCTTTGAGAGCGGTAATGCCTCGGCGCCCACTCCATTAACGAAATATCCCCTCACTCCCTTTTCGTTAAGGAATCCCACCATGTCCCTGACGAGGCTGAATTCCGCCTTCCCGTCTCTGTAAGGAACGTAGATCTCAGATATAGCACCCCAGTTCATGAGCTTAATTTTAAAAACTCTTAAATATTAATGTTTTAAATAAATAGCCCGTGAAAAAGATTTTACTTATTACTGAGGCTGGCATCTTGGTTCTTGATGAAACAAACAAGCCAGTTTACTCTTACAGATATAGGGATTTTACCGAATACGAGAGCTCTTTGAACGGGGAACTACCTGAGGAAGTTATAGAGAAAGTTTTGGAGGGCAATCCCTCAGAAGTTATAGTTCCGAATGAGGCAATAGCTGATCTTTTAAAGAGCAAAGCGCCCAGTCTAAAGATCAGGGTTGATCAGGCTGCCATCAGCTCGATTCTCTCAAACAAGGTTGAGCTGATGATCAGCGGGGGTCTCGCCAAGGATCAGCAGGAGGCCCTTGAAATCATTCGTAATTACACAATATATCTCTCCGAAAAGAAGCTCAAGGAGCAGGCGTCAAGGCTTGACCTGCATGCTATACAGCTTGTACAGGCGATTGACGAGCTCGACAGGACGATTAATCTATTTTACATGAGGCTCAGGGAGTGGTACGGTCTTCATTTTCCTGAGCTGTACAACGTGGTGAACGATCCCGAGACCTACGTTAATTTTGTACATAACTTTCCAAACAGGGAGCTGATAAAGTCGGAGAAGCTCGAGGAGCTGAACTTCCCAAAGAAGAAGGCCGAGCTAATAGAATCCCTGGCTGAATCATCGAAGGGCGCGGCTTTCGAGGAGAGCATGTCCAAGCTCACGGATGAGCTTGCAAGCATAACGCTGCAGCTTATAAAGCTAAGAAAGGAAATGACAAAGCAGCTAGAGAGGATCATGAAGAGCATAGCGCCGAACATGACGGCCCTGGTTGGTGCGACGATTGGGGCTAGGCTGCTCAGCAAGGCTGGTTCGCTTGAAAAGCTGGCCAAAATGCCTGCTAGCACCATACAGGTTCTAGGCGCAGAGAAGGCCCTGTTCAGGGCGCTTAGGACCAAGTCCAAGCCCCCTAAGCACGGAATAATATTCCAGCACAAGCTGATTCATGATGCTCCTAAGAAGCTCAGGGGTAAGCTGGCAAGGGCGTTAGCATCAAAGCTTGCAATAGCTGTCAGGATGGACTACTACAGCGGTAAGAGGAACGATGAGCTGATAAAGTCCTTCTACGAAAAGGCCGAGGAGATCAGGAAGAAGTTCTTCGAAGAGCAGCAGAAGAAAGGGTCGAGCGTAAGTGCCAAGCCTAGAAAAGTCTGAATTTGAAAACGTATTCTGGCTAGTTTATCCCGATAGGAAGTTCCTGGCTACAAAGAACTTAGCCCCTGGAGTTTCCGTTTATGGGGAAAGGCTGGTTAAAATCGACGATGTCGAGTACAGGATCTGGGATCCCTACAGGAGCAAGCTCTCGGGAGCCATCTGGAAGGGACTCAGGACGATGCCAATAAGGCCTGGCTCGGCCGTTTTGTACCTCGGGGCAAGCACGGGAACCACAATAAGCCATGTATCCGATATTATAGAAATGCAGGGGGTTGTGTTTGGCGTTGAGGTTAGCGCTAGAGTTGCACGGGAGCTCCTAGACAGGGTAGTTAAACACAGAAAGAACGTCATTCCAATAGTTGAGGATGCCAGATATCCCAACAGATACTCATCGTTTATATTCAAAAAGGTAGATGTTGTATACTCAGATATAGCGCAGCCGGACGCTACTGAGATAACGCTCTCTAACTGCACGAGCTACCTTAACAGGGGAGGCTACATGATTTTGATAGTTAAGGCTAGGAGCATAGACCCCGTAGCGCCCACAAATGCGATAGTTGAGAGAGAGGCAAAAAAGGTTGAGAACGCCGGCTTCGAAATAAATGAAATAATTAATTTGAAACCATACGATAAAGAGCATGGCCTCATTGTAGCTCAGTACAAGTGAGCTAAGGTTTTAGGATAAGTAACATATTAATTTTGGTTGTTTATTAATTTCTAACAATGTCGCAGAGCGGCTTGGATGAAAACAAGATCATAACTATAACTAAGGCGCTTTCGCACAGGGACAGGCTAAGAATTATTAAAATTCTGATGGAGGCTGAGAAGCCCTTTCATATTAAAGCGCTTACAGAGCTTCTCAAGATCGATTATCCGTCAATGTATAAGCACATTAAGATGTTGGAAAAATCTGGAATAGTTGGGATCTTTGTCGTTGGCCGTTCAAGGGTTCCATATATAAAGAAGAAGGAGGAGCTCAAAAAATTGTTGGACGATTTAGTAAAACTAACTTAACTTTTATTTATAAACAGAGTTATTATAAGGGGAAAATATTTTTAAATTCGGAGCAACAGAAACGCTCATGCAAAGGACAAAATACCTTAGTCTCGTGGCAGTTTTTGCTGCAGCTTCTGGGGCTCTTACCGAGCTACACGTGATGTTCCCATTTCCGCTCCTGCCATTCCTGGAATTTGACATGGCTGAAATACCGGATATGGTGGCCTTTCTGCTTCTGGGTCCGGAAGGTGGCCTCCTCGTAACACTAATACATTGTCTTCTCCTTTATACATTAGGAGCATTCACAGTATTTTCTCCAGTAATGAAGTTTCTTGCTGAGGCCAGCATGTATGCAGGTATCCTTATTGCCAGAAGGCTTTCATCAAGGACATCCGCATTGGCAGCAGGGGCTATAGGCTCAAGGATAATCATAATGCTGTTCGTAAATTTTGCTCTGTTCTACATAATAATGCCAAACATCTATCTTCCGACAGCAAATCTCGCAATGAGAATACTTCATCTGAGAGGACTTTCTCCCGTTGAAATAGCGCTGCTTCTCGTTGGAATTACTGGCCTTTTTAACGCGATAGCAGGAGCCATAACGTTTGGAGTTGGATATCCAATAGCAAGAAAGCTTTCAAACGCCCTTGCCCCAGCCCTAAGATGATCAATCTTTTTTGATCCTAATTAACTATTAGTGAAAGCCTCGTATTTTTCATGGTGGGGATGATCAGAGCGTAAAGCACTTATGAATGTCTTTAAATTTTATTCTCATGGCGAGGGCCGGTCAACCTGTTATTGGTGGGGCGCCTGAGCCGAC
>JAGDXK010000013.1 GCA_023256405.1 Nitrososphaerales archaeon | reverse complement strand
ATATCTGGTGTCTCATGACGGAGTAGCTCCCGTCAAAGGGGAGTAACCCTCGAGACCTCAGGAACCTCCGCCTTTTAAGGCGGAGAGGAGGTCAGGCACGGCAATAATTTGAGGAAGGCCGTGTCCCACTTACCTAGTAGCTGAGGAGACAAGAAGGTCTCTGAAGATCTCCTTCTTTTCCTTAACGACAGCGACTTCTTCAGAACGATCATCGCGTTCGATTACGAAAACGACCTTGAAGCCCTCAGGTCCATCGCAGTAGGAGGCCACAATCCTTGCCGCCATTTCGAGCTTATCAGGATCTCCCCTAAAGAGCCCGACGGGACCCTTACAGTTCTTGGGGATCAGCTTTATGTATCCTACAGTTGATTCCAAGATTCTGTTTTCTTCCTCGTTCTTGCCTACTATTAGTTTTGTGTTTCTGCTGAGCCTGAAGTGTCTGCCTATTTTTAAAAGATATATTTCGGTCATTGTGTATGAGTCATCGTTTTCGAACACGTCTTTCAGTTTTCTTGCATAAGGCTCGTAAGTCAAAAGGCATCCTCCAGAAGGATTCGGATAATCTGTTAGTCCAAAGCTCCTAGCCAGCTCTATCTGCCTTTTTCTGCTTCTTCCCCTTATGCTTAGAAGCTGATCCTCTCTTATGAGGCCCTCTTCAATAAGCTTAGTGGGCTTCAGGATCTTTCCGGAAAGAGGTCTTAAAACTCTGCCAGTCAAGCCCGATTCCTCCTCTATAATTCTGATTGCTTTAAGGTTCTGGGACTTTGGTCTCTGGTCAAGGACTTCGCCAGTCACAATTCCTGCTGCCCCCTCCTCCTCCATGATCTTCTTGGCTATCTTGAAGAAGAATATCCTACAGTCAATGCATGGATTCATGGCCCTTCCGTATCCATACTTTGGGCTTCTTACCATATCCACGTATTCCTTACCAACGATAACGGTTTTCAGCCTCAGTTTCTCACGCTCAAGGACTTTGTTTAGGAACCCAATATCCCTGCAGCATGGGTCGTTAAAGGGCGTAACTATGTGAACCGGCACTATATCGAAGCCCATCCTTTTAGCAATCAGCATAGCAAGCGTGCTATCGAGGCCGCCGGAAACTAGCGCTATAAGCTTTTTTGAGCTCATGGTTTATCTTCACATGATTTCAAAATAAAAATAAATAAATGAAACCAAACTTTTCGTTAAACCGCAATTATCACTGCTTGTTTTCGGGTTCAGATGGCTGCGGCTGTGCTTGCTCATTACTGCTTATGATTTCAGATACTGCGTATGTGCTACCTACCTTTACGATTTTTACTCTGTAGGTTTCTCCTTTCTTTCCATTGGGTATAAATACGATGAATCCGTTCACCCTAGCTATTCCGTCGCCTCTCCTGCTTGGCTCTTCAACGGTCAGAGTGTATTCAGAACCTTCGTTTACCGGTTTTGGTCCGTAGTTCCTATGAAATCCGTGACGTTTGCTCAAAACTTTTCGCCGTCGCAAACATATTTGCCAGGTAGAATATAAACGTATCCCAGAATACTGTGAAATCCCTGAAGTTCGGAACCAAAAGATTTTATTTTTGGGCGTTTAAATCCAAGCTCATGGAAGTAAAAAGCAGGGACGACTTTTTCAGGGAAACCGTCAAGCCCATAGAAATCAGGAAGCGCTCCATTTCCGAGCTCCTCGAGGCGATGGCGGAGACGTCGTTCCAGGGAAGAAAGCTCGGGGAGGTCTACAAAATATGGGTTAACATGCTGAACGACAGGGACGTCACCATCTTTATGGGATTAGCAGGCTCAATGTCAACAGCAGGCATGTGGAAAATAATTGGCCAGATGATCGATGACAGCTATCTTGACGTCCTCGTTTCAACTGGAGCCAACATATCAGAGGATATTTACGCTGGAATGGGATTCCCTTATGGCAAAGGAAGCCCTCTAGTTGATGACGAGATCCTGTTAAAGCACAAGATAGACAGGTATTACGATGAGTGGGCCGATGAGTACAAATACAGGGAGATGGAAAAGCTGCTTGCTGATTTCATTGGAGGCCTCCGCAAGGACTACGTTTATTCTACCGCTGAGCTCATGTACCTCCTTGGCAAGCATCTTGACAGCCTTGGTATAGATTCGCTTGCAACAAGAGCTTACAGGAATAGAATGCCAATATTTTCACCCGCGATCATGGACAGTAGCTATGGCATCGCTTCAGTTCTGTCCGAGAAGGGCAGAATAGTTCTCGATCAGTTCAAGGATTTTGAGCAGATGACACAGATAGCTATGAAGTCCGATGACACAGCTGTAATTTATATAGGCGGAGGAGTTCCCAAGGATACAATACAGCTGATGGCGGTAATCAAGGCATTGCTTCTAGAAAGGCAGACCGGAAAGGAGATCGTCAAGCCCCACAAGTTCGCGATCCAGATCACAACAGACTCACCTCAGTGGGGAGGGCTCAGCGGAGCCACATTTGAAGAGGCAATAAGCTGGGGCAAGATCTCAAAGGAAGGCGGTTACGCTATATGCTATTGCGATGCCACCATAGCGCTACCAATCGTTGCTCACGCCATATACGAGCATAAACCTCAGAGAATTAAGAAGAACTTCGACTTCATATTTGAAAATGTAGACAGGTTCTAAAAATTTCTCAATTTTTTGAACTTTGTTCAAATTAATATATCACTTTCAACTTATTTGTGATCATGAGAAGCCGAACGACAGATAGTGTGGTGATAATAGGCAGCGGTATCACTGGAGCGCTGGCCGCACTAAACCTTGCGCTAGCAGGCCTAAAGGTGGCACTGGTCGAAAAGGACGCTGCTCCAGGTGGCTCAAGCGTGAGGATAGCGGGTGTTTTACACAGCGGAGCAAGGTTTGCTGGATCGGACGATGCCCTTGCATCTGAGTGCTATAAAGAATGGAAATGGTGGAACTCTGTATTGAGCGAAGACAAAAAGAGGATAGGAGGCTATTTTATAGGCTTAAAGGGGGACGCCGAATACCAGGATATATGGCTCGACTCGGTTAAGAAGATTGGAATCCCGCACGTTGAAGCATCTAGCATGGATTTTGGAGAGCTGATACGACAGGAATCAGTAGAAAGAGCTTACTGGGTACCAGAGATACGTATTAACGCAGCTGAGGTTTTAAATGAAATCATAAGTCATGCGGCGAAGGCAGGTGCAGAGCTCTATTTTTCTCATCAGGTCATCTCTGCTGTACAGGACGGGCAGGAGTACACAATCACCGTTAAAAAGGGGAGCAGCGAGAGCATGCTACATGGAACCCCAGTTATAGCTGCTGGGCTTGGAATACCGGAGGTTTCAGAGAAGTTCGGGGTGCAAGTTGATGCTAAAAAGTACCAGGGCTCACACCTGCTTGTAAACGGCCGCACGAGGGAGCTGTTGGAAATAATTCACAGGCCAGGGCTTTATGATCTTTTTATACCTGCGGAGTACGGAACTTATATTACCCCAACATTGACAGATTTTAACAACTTCATTGTTAAGGAGGAGGAAATCAGCGGGCTTTATGAAAGAATGGGGAACGTTCTTCAGGCTGGGCACAGCGTTATAGGTAATATTACTGCAGGCAGAATAGCGATAGAAAGCCCGAAGTCAACGATAGGCTGGGACTACGTGGCCTACCAGAAAGGGGTGCTTATCGCCTGGTCTGCCAACTATGCCTGCGCAAGAAGGGTTGCAAAGGCGATTGCTGATCTGCTAGGAACCGGGTTCCTGTTAGATGGCGCGCTGGAGTTATAATCGAATAGTAAAGGAGTTCTCCGATGCTGAGGAGTATGATAGATGGTATGAGCAGAACAAGGAAATATATCGCTCAGAGCTGGAGTTTATATCTGAGCTGATTGGACGGAGCCGCTTTATAGAAGTAGGAGCTGGAACTGGGAGGTTTGGCGGTTCCTTAGGAGCGGTTCTTCTGATCGATATTTCAAGAGAAATGCTAGAGATTGCTGCTGCGAAAGGATTTGACTGCGTGCTCGCCGACGCAACATCACTTCCTCTGCGCAGCAAGAGCGTAGACGCTGTGCTGTTTGCCTTTTCGTTATCTTTTATGCCCTATGCTAGGGCGCTGAGGGAAGCCCTAAGAGTTTCAAAGGAGAAAATAGTAATCGTTGATGTGGATCCGGCTTCAGAGGACTACGTAAAATCGCTAAAAGACTTTTACAGTTCATACGAGCCGACAAGGGTTCTAAGGGCGTTAGAGCTGCTCGGTAAGCGTTATAACGTCAAGCTAAGAAGGACGGTCTTATCGAGCGGCGCTCAGAAAGTAGGCATAATAGGCATTCTGGTTCCAATTCAATCAAATGCTGGCAGACGCAAGAAATAGCACGATAATAATATTATTATGATTAATTTAGTTTATTAAGATGCATGGTATAAGTTAAAGTAAATTGATGGTGGGTATTGTAGGTAAGCCAAACGCTGGTAAATCCACCTTTTTCAACGCCCTTACGCTTCTTAATGCCAAGGTTGCCAACTACCCGTTCACCACGCTTGAACCAAACGTAGGGGTAGCGTGGGTTACGTCCAGATGCGTATGCACCGAGCTAAACGTGAAAGACAATCCAAAAAACTCAAGATGTGAGGATGGAATTAGATACATACCTGTAAAGGTCGTTGACCTGCCAGGGCTTATACCTGGCGCTTACAGGGGAGAGGGCCTAGGAAATCAGTTTCTTGACTCCGTGATGAGAGCAGATGCGCTAATACACGTAGTTGACGCTTCTGGCTACACCGACGAACAGGGAAGAACCCTTGACAGGCCGACCCATGATCCTATCAGGGACATTGAGTTCATTGAGAATGAGCTCGACATGTGGATCGCCAACATTATCCTAAAGGATAAGCAGAAGATTGTCAAATCGTCCAAGATCGATGAAGTTGTTTCAATACTTTCTACCAGGCTTAGCGGGCTTAACGTCAACAGGCAGCTCATAAAGGACATACTGCAAAGCCATCAACAGCTCGTCAGCAAAAAGCCGATGAGCTGGAACGATGACGATTTCATAGCGCTGGCTAGGAAAATTAGAGCTGCGAGCAAGCCCATCCTAATAGCCGCAAACAAGATAGATGTTCCTTCAGCTGAGGAAAACTTCAGAAGGATAAAGGAGACCGGAAGGGCAGTCATTCCCACGTCATCTGAAGCTGAGCTTCTGTTAAGAAAAGCTGCTGAAGGGGGATATATTAAGTACAGGCCAGGAGATTCAGATTTTACGGTTCTCAGGCCATTAAGCGAAGCACAGATGTCCGCGCTAAACAAGGTAAAGGAGCTCCTAAGGATCTGGGGCTCAACTGGCGTCCAGCAGGCTCTGAACTACGTTTACTTCAATTTGCTTGATATGATAGTCGTATATCCGGTGGAGGATGAAAACAAGTACTCAGATAAGAATGGAAACGTTCTACCTGATGCTTACCTAGTGAAAAGAGGCACAACTGCTAGAGATCTAGCTTACATGGTTCACACCGAGCTTGGTGAGGGTTTTCTGTATGCAATAAACGCCAAGACCAAGATGAAAATAGGAGCAGACTACATCTTAAAACACAACGATGTTATTAAGATAGTGAGCGCTTCAAGAAGAGCCTGAAGCTTCCCGGCGTTATGAGAGATATCTCTACGTTCTTGTGAGCTTTCTTCTTGATGTAACGCTAATCGGGCGTTCTGTAATCTTAAAACTGCCTTGTTTTTCCATAATATATGTTAGGATCCACTTCCTTTCCCTTAAGGGCAGGGTTCACGAGGTCTCGAGGATTGCTCCCATCCGGCAGAAGCCACTCCGTTATGTAGAATGAGCGCAATTTTTCAATATAATGCACGGTTGGACCGCGATAATTTATCTGTTTTAGGAAGGTCGTTCTCTATGCTGTTTGCGTGATAAGGCTAGATAAATTTATAACGATTAAGTATCTCCCTTTAATACATTATGGACAAGGAAACGCTAAGAGCGGAGTTCTCGGAGAAGCATCCAGAGCTGTATCAGGTTGATCTTTTTAAAAGAAAGGGATTCATTAGAAAGAAGTGTAAAAGATGCGGCAGATACTTCTGGACACTTGATGAGAAAAGGGAATACTGTCCAAATCAGCCCTGCTCGAGGTATGAATTCATAGGCAACCCATCCGGAAGAAAGTTAGATTATGTGAATATGTGGAACGAGATCAAGTCATTTTTTGTGGATAACGGGCACCAGTATGTTAGAAGATATCCCGTGGTGGCAAGGTGGAGGGATGATCTTTACTTTACCGTTGCCTCAATAATAGATTTTCAGAGGGTAGAGGAAGGGAAGATAATTTTTGACCTGCCGGCTAATCCTCTGATCGTCCCTCAGATCAGTCTTCGGTTTAACGATTTGGCCAACGTAGGTCTAACAGGAAGACACTACACTTCATTCTGTATGATAGGTCAGCACGCGCTAGCTAACGAAAAGGGATACTGGAAGGACAGGACCATCGAGCTCGACTTCGATCTCCTTACAAAAAGGCTCAGTATACCAGAGGAGGAAGTGGTCTTCGTAGAGGACGTATGGCTCGGGTATGGGGCCTTTGGATACTCGCTGGAGTACTTTGTCAAAAACCTTGAGCTGGGAAACGCAGTTTTCACTGAGTTCGAGGGCACTCCTGAAAGCTACAGGCGTTTTTCGCCGCCCGTAGTGGACATGGGCGCTGGGCTTGAGAGATTTGTATGGCTGGGGTACGGCACCCCTACCAGTTATGAGGCCGTTTTCGAGGGGGTTCTAAAAGAAGTACTGAGGAACATCGAGATTAACGTAAGCAGCGAAGATCTAAGATCCTTCTATATAGCTGCAGGCGAAATGGACTTCTCAGAGGGAAGCACGATCTCAGAGCTCATTCAGAGGTCATCGCTCGGGAAGGAGGCTCTTGATGAAATAATGAAGCTTAAGGACCTGTTCATACTTCTTGACCACTCCAGGACCGTATTGTTTGCACTAACGGACGGCCAGCTGCCAAGCAACGTAGGAGGGGGTTACAATATAAGGGTTGTTATAAGGAGGATGCTGGACATACTGAGAAAGAGAGGATGGAACGTATCCATATTTGATCTTATGAAGATGCATGCCAAGTACCTGAGTCCTATGTATCCAGAGCTAATCGAGGGCATTGAAAAATTGAGCGAAATAATTGAGGTGGAAAGCCAGAAGTACGAGAGGACGCTCGTCAATGCTGAAAAGATACTCTCAACGTACAGGAACAGAAAGCTCGACATTTCAGAGGCCGCGAAGCTCTATGAGTCAAATGGAATATCTCCCGAGATATTAAAGGAAAAGGGGCTTATAGACGTAGAGCCAGCCGAGGTCTATAACTATGTGGCTGGAAAACACATAAACCCGAGGACCGAGGCGATCAGGCCCGCCTTTGACCCGACAGGCCTACCAAAGACAGAACAGCTCTATTACACAAGGGGGCTTTATGAGTTCGATGCAAGGGTTCTGAAAGTGATTGGCGACTACGTGATTTTAGACAGAACGGCCTTTTATCCAAGATCTGGAGGGCAGGAGCCTGACAGGGGTGAAATAGATGGCGTCAAGGTTCTTGATGTGATAAAGATCTCTGAGGTCATAGGTCACAAGGTAGAAGATCCATCAAAGTTCTATGAGGGGAAAGCAGTGCACGGAAAGATTGAAGCCAGGAGAAGGGAAGCGCTGATGAGGCATCACACAGCTACGCATATTGTAAACGCGGCGGCAAGGGAGGTGCTGGGACCCTGGGTCTGGCAGCACTCAGCGTTCAAGGAGGAAAACTATGCCAGGATTGACATCACGCATCATTCGCCAATAACCGAGGATCAGGTCAGGGCAATTGAGCAGCTGGCGAACCAAATAGTGCAGAAAAACATAAGGGTTGAAAAGCTGGTGATGCCGAGATCAGCAGCTGAATCAGAATTCGGCTTCAGAATTTATCAGGGGGGTGCAGTTCCTGGCAACGAGCTCAGAATAATAAAAATTGGGGAATACGATGTAGAGGCGTGCGGCGGCACACACTGCGATTGGACTGGCGAGATAGGTCTGATTAAGATCACCAGGGTTGATCGCATTCAGGATGGCGTTGATAGGATAGAATTTGTAGCAGGCGAGCCAGCGATCAGGTACATACAGGAAGTCGACAGGGTTATGTCAAAAGTAAAGCAGTCGCTAAACGTCTCAGACATAAACTCCGTTGAAGCGGCACTGTCTCAACGGCTACAGCTTGAGAGCTCGCTTAACTCTAAGCTGGAGCGTCTTCTACAGAAGTACGCAGAGCTTCTGGGAAAAACCTCCGAGGGCGTTCTGGTGCTCGATGATCCGCTGTTTGACAGAAACGACGCAGTAACCATTGGAGACGTGGTGGTGAACAGGCTTGGCAGGGACTTCCTGTGGACAAAATGCGATGGCGAGAAATGCTATTTCTTAATAATGCTGAGAAAGGAGAGAAGCAATCTTTCGAAGG
>JAGDXK010000011.1 GCA_023256405.1 Nitrososphaerales archaeon | reverse complement strand
AAGCAGGCAGTAATCACAGTGCCAGCATATTTCAACGACAACCAGAGACAGGCAACAAAGGATGCTGGTGAAATAGCAGGCCTTGAAGTAGTGAGGATCATAAATGAGCCAACTGCCGCATGCTTAGCTTATGGCATAGACAAATCCGACAAGGAAATGAGAATACTGGTCTTCAGCTTTGGAGGGGGCACGCACGACGCAACTGTAATGGAGTTTGGACAGGGAGTATTTCAGGTCCTGGCAACCAGCGGGGACAACGAGACCGGTGGAGCAGACGTTGACAGGGCCATCATGAACCTTCTAATAGAGGAGTTTAAAAGGGAAACTGGAGTTGACCTTTCGCAGGACAGGGCTGCGGTTGTAAGGCTGAAGGAAGCCGCGGAGAAGGCCAAGATCGAGCTGACTAATCTACTTACGACCGATATAGATATTCCATTTATAGCGTACGTCAATGGCGAGCCAAGGCATCTGCATTATACTCTAACAAGGGCCAAGCTCGAGGAAATAGCGATGCCGGTGATTCGCAGAATTGAGCCGACGATAAGACAGGTGCTGGAGGACGCAAAGCTAACGCCGGAGAAGATAGACAAAGTTATACTTATCGGAGGCATGACAAGGATGCCGCTCGTGAGGCGTTTCGTGGAGGAAATCATGGGTAAGCCAGCGGAGCGGGGCGTGGATCCAATGGAGGCGGTAGCGATAGGGGCTGCCATTCAGGGAGCAGTCCTGGCCGGCGAAATGAAGAACATCGTTCTGCTTGACGTCATACCAGTTTCGTTAGGTGTGGAAACCTACGGCGGGATATTTACGAAAATAATCGAGAAGAACACGACAATACCCACCAGGCGCTCTCAGATATTCACAACCGCTGAGGACTATCAGACCTCCGTTACGATACACGTTCTGCAGGGCGAAAGGCCCATGGCCGCTGACAACGTGTCCCTCGGAATGTTCACGCTTGAGGGCATACCGCCGGCCCCACGTGGCGTTCCAAGAATAGAGGTTACATTTGACATAGATGCAAACGGTATCCTGCATGTGAGCGCGAAGGATCTAGCGACCGGGAAGGAGGCAAAGATAACGATCACCTCGAGGGTAAAGCTCTCGGAGGAGGAGAAACAGAGGCTGATAAAGGAGGCTGAAATGTATGCTGAGCAGGACAGAAAGAAGCTTGAAGAAGCTATGGCAAGAAATGAAGCTGACAGCACGCTGTACAGCTCGAGAAAGTTCAGGGAGGAGTTCAAGGACAAGCTAACCAACGAGGATATGGAAAAGATAAACAGAGCAGAGGATGAGCTTAGGGAAGCGCTCAAGGGCAAAGATGTAAACCTTATAAGGCAGAAGACGGAGGAGCTGAAGAAGGTCCTGGGCACAATAGGTGCAAGGTTCTACGGCTCGTCTTCAGCGGGTTCCACGGGCTATAGAGACGTATCAGGACAGGGAAGTCAAGGAGGATGAGCGCCGAAAGGAAAAAGAAGGATTATTATGAGATTCTAGGTGTACCCCGCAACGCTACTCAGGAGCAGATCAAGGAAGCGTACAGGAAGCTAGCGCTTCAGTATCATCCAGACGTAAACAAATCGAAGGAGGCCGAGGAGAAGTTCAAGGAAATAACCGAAGCCTATGCAGTTCTTTCCGACCCTGAAAAGAGAAGGCAGTATGACATGTATGGAGAGGAGGGGATTTACTCGCAGTACACGCAGGAGGACATATTCAGGGGCGTTGATTTTGACGAAGTTTTTCGGGACTTCGGATTCGACTTCTCCGATATATTTAGACAGATCTTTGAGGGTTTCTCGGAGAGGTACTCGCTTGATATTGAAAAGGACCTGGATGTGACAATGCTAGATCTTTATAACGGAGGAAAAAAGAGGATCACCGTAAACAGATACGAGGCATGTAAGGCATGCAGGGGCACAGGCGTTGAAAGGGGAAGCAGATGGATCACCTGCCCTGAATGCAGAGGCACAGGTCAGATAAAAGCCTACAGACATACCCCATTCGGAACCATGATGACCATAACAACGTGCGGGAGATGTGGAGGCTCCGGAAAGGTTCCTGAGAAGGTCTGCAGCGTTTGCAACGGGACGGGGAGAGTTTATTCTTCTTCTGAAATA
The DNA here is from genome assembly GCA_023256405.1 of Nitrososphaerales archaeon. Taxonomy (GTDB): domain Archaea; phylum Thermoproteota; class Nitrososphaeria; order Conexivisphaerales; family UBA164; genus CAYFFZ01. Next base: position 7,038 of record JAGDXK010000011.1, on the reverse strand, counting down.
GAGGTTAACATACCGGCTGACGTTAGAGATGGCGAAAGGCTGAGGCTGAAGGGGCAGGGTCATTACCTCAATGGTCAGAAAGGGGATCTTTACGTAGTGGTGCATTTAGTTCCTGATGCTAAATTCAGAAAGAACGAATACGATCTGATCGCTGATCTCGAAGTGGACTACATAGATGCCATACTTGGCTCTAAAGTCGGCTTTTATAACATAGACGGCGAGCTGATCAACGTAGACGTGCCACCACTGACACAGAACGGGGACACCATAAGGATAAAAGGAAAGGGCCTGCCTAAGCCCTACTTCGGAAGAGGCGACCTGATATTAAAGGTGAAGATAAGGCTGCCCACAAGCCTCAGCGATGAAGAGAGGCAGCTGCTGGAGAAACTGAAAGATCTTAAAAGACGTTCGCAGGAAGCTCAATAACGGCGCAGAGCATCTCCCCATTTTGTAATAACATTAAAAAATATGGCATTTTTTCATCAATTGTAAATCATGACGGAAATAGGATTGATAGGCACATCCTACAAGTTAACCGACGTCGATTTCAGGGAGAGTGTAATTGAAAACATTTACAAATACGAGAACAGGTTCACGGGCTCAAGGGGCCTTTTCACCCTTGTTACTTGCAATAGGGTGGAGTTCTACTTTGAGGCTGTGGATCTGAGCCCTTTCTTTAATGCCTTTGAGAGCGAGAGGGATAAGTTCTACTTCTTTGCTAATGAGCGGGCAGTAGAGCATCTGTTACGCGTAACACTGGGTCTGGATTCGTTCATGCCCGGAGAGGAAAGCATTATGTATCAGGTAAAAAGGAGCTTTGACAGGGCCAACAGGGAAGGGAAGCTGGGTCCCATCCTCTATTATACGCTGAACAGGGTGATGACTGCAGCGAGGAAGATTAGGGCTTCGAAGATCATCAGCAGAAAAAGCGAAATAGCAAAGGAGCTTGCCGTATATGCGCTCAACAGAATATCAGTTGAAAAGCCATGGGTTCTTATTATAGGGTCGGGCAGGACGGCCAAGCAGATATACGAAGTTGTCAGAAGCAGCGCTGGCTCAGTTACCATAGTTAGCTCAAGGAAGCTCTACAGGGATGAATTTAAAGGAGCCAGCATCTTAAAGCACGATGATCTAAAAGATGCGCTGAAAAACGCTTCGATCGTCTTTTCAGCAACGAACACCCAGCCAAAAAAGTACTTGATCAGCAGGGATATCCTCGGCGAATTGACAAATTTGCCGAAGCTGATAGTAGATCTAGGCGTTCCTCGCAACGTGGATCCTGGGGTTTCTGATCTCGGCATAGAGTACTGGGACATGCAGCGGGCTTATGAAATCTTCAAGAACAGAAACACGGATATGCAAAGAGATGAGATCGATAACATGCTAGAGGGGGAGGCAAAGCGTATTTTTCTAGCATCTATATATAAAAAATCGGATTATGGGCTCAAAATGTTCATGATTCGTCTAAATTCAATAATTCAGAGAGAGGTCAAGATAGCCATAGAACACCTTGATAAAGACCCTGTTAACAGGGAGGCAGTTCTGAGAAAGATGGCGGAAAGGATTGTTAAAAGGGCAGCCGCGGGTCTATTCTCAAACCCGTATGACAGCTGTGATCTTGAGAAAAAGGTCTCGGCGATTAAGCTTCTTATGGATAATAAGAACGATAAAACTCTTCATTCAGGGCGGGAAGAGGGTCAGATAGGTTGACGAGGGTTATAAGAATAGCCACAAGGCCAAGCCAGCTGGCCGTAATTCAGGCAGAGCTGGTTGGGAAGAGGATCAGGGAGCTTGGATATGCCACCGAAATAGTTAAAATAACAACGGAGGGCGACGAGGGAATCTACGACCTGAACAGGAAGAGCGCGTTCACAAGAAGGTTAGAAGTGGCGCTACATGAAGGAAGGGCGGACATAGCTGTCCACAGCTTGAAGGACCTTCCATCAGAAAGGGATCGTCAGCTCGGAATAGCGTTTCCAATAGCCGGGGATCCGGCCGACTGTCTGGTTTCTCTCAAACAGGTCGATCTTTTTACCATGGAGTCCGGTAAGAGGGTGGGCACGTCAAGCCTCAGAAGAAAGGCGCTGATAAGCCTTTACAGGCCTGATCTGGAGGTCGTGGATCTCAGGGGCAACGTGGACACAAGGTTAAGAAAGCTGAGCTCAGGACAGTTCGACGCTGTTGTTCTGAGCTGTGAAGCTTTGAGGAGGCTTGGAACGCCTGGCTATGTAATATCGAGGCTTGATCCAAATTACTTTCCGCCGGCTCCAGGCCAGGGAATAATCGCTGTTGAGTACCTGGATGGGGATGAAAAGATCAAGGAAATTGTCAATGCCATTTCAGACCGTACGATAAGTGTAAGGGCCCTTATTGAAATGGCGTTTAATGAAATGATGCAAGGTGGATGTCATTTTCCGGCCGGAATTTACACCATAATAAGGAGCTTTGATGAAATAATGGTAAAAGGGTACTACTCTGACGGAAGGAGACATACCTTCTCAACCGTAAAAACAAATGATAAAAGTTTCAGGGAGGACCTAGAGCTTCTAACGAGGCAGCTGAAGGATCAGGAGTAGCCTCCCCCGCTCAGTAGGGCGTTTGCTCATTTTTCTAAGAAAAATTTTTAAAGATAAATGAAGGAAAAAGTTCTAGGTGGGGACGTCGTCTAAAAGGCAGGACGGCAGGCTCCAGAATGAAATTAAGAGGGTCATCTGAGCCCTGATGAAAAATTCTGGAGCGTGGAGAGACCTGCTGGTTGTGGGTTCAAGTCCCACCGTCCCCACCTTTTTAAGATAAGGGATCCAGCCTTAGACAGGAGTGCTGACCTCCTCTTCGCGTGAATGATGGCGATTTCCCTAGGTCTCAGGGGTTGCCCATTAGCGCGATCTATACGTCATGGTATGGCAGGTATGACATGTGTGAGGATAATACATTAGGCGATGTAGTGATATATGGTCTTTCGGATATAACAGCTCGCACCAGCTAACTTTGAAATGGCCGATAGCATCATGCTGTTGCCCTTCAGTTAAGCTTTTAGAGTTTAGTTTTTAAGAAAGCGCACAATAAATTATAATATGCCACGCGATGAGCCTGAAAAAAGGAAACCCCCACGCGACATCTGGGACTACTTTAAGGAGATAGATGAGATGTTTGACAGGCTGTTCGAGTCCATTGAAAAGGGAGAATTTGAAGGACCTTTCTTCTATGGCATTTCATGGACTATCGGAGAGGATGGGAAGCCTGTAATCAGGGAGTTCGGCAATGTGGAACCCAGCGCAAAGGGCGTTAAGAGGAGCGAGGTGGTTAAGCCGTACTACGATGTAATTGTTGATCCGAACACCAATAAAGTTAATGTCATAGTCGAGCTTCCGGGCGCCCAGAAGGAGAAGATAGATCTTGAAGCAACAGAAAGATCCGTGCATATATATGCTGAGGGCGTTAACAAGAAGTTTGAAGTTGATATACCTCTGGACGTCGAAGTTAACCCCGACACGGCCAAGGCCACGTTTATAAACGGCATCCTTCAGGTGACATTTGAGCCGAAGTCGCCTCTGACGCAGAAAGGTAAGAAGATCAACATAGAATGAATCAGTATAAAAAATCTGACAAAAAGTTTTATATAAACTTTTTATAATTTTTTATAAGTGCGCAAGAACATCATGATAGATAATGGGCCTGATCAGGATGATCTTGGGAAGATCCTCGACAGCCTTTATTTTTTTGCCGAAACAGCAAAGACCGGCGTTCTCGATAGAAGGCTAATTTCGAGCATAGCCTCGTTGCTTAGAGGATACTATGATAATGTAACGGAAAACGATTTAATCGAAGCATGGAAAATATGCAGAAGCAGGCTCACTAACGTTAGCGTGAACTCTCTTGATAAAGAGGAAAACGCGAAAGCTGAGGAGATAGCAGATCTAGTTATCCTAGCAGACGCGTTTAGAAATTTTATCTGGGGTTAAGGTTTATCTGTGGTCTTTTCCAAAAATAAGCACATGGATCATACTCATTTAGACGAGGTGTTCAAAGCATATGATATAAGGGGCATCTACGGCAGCCAGATCGATGATGAGTTTGCCAGGAGATTAGCTAGGAGCTTTTCAGTTTACTTTGGAGCTGAAAGAATGAGAGTTGCAGTCGCATATGACGTTAGAGATAACAGCAGAAGGCTTTACGAAGTCATTTCCGATGAACTGACATCGGAGGGTCATGAAGTGCATAAGCTCGGACTGGTGCCGACGCCTGTCTTTTATAACTACATAATCAGGAAGGGCTTGACGGGAGGAATAATGGTTACTGCAAGCCATAACCCACCAGAGTGGGCTGGCTTTAAGCTGTGTGGCCCGGAGGCTACGGTACTTGGCGAGGGATCTGGAATGGAGAGGATAAAGGAGATTTTTGTTCGGAATCCGGAGCCTGCTAAAAAAGAAGGGGGCAAAGCTATAGATGCTGATGCCGAGGGAAGCTATCTCGAATTTCTGAAGGAGCAGATTAGAACGAACCTTAACATGAACGTAGTCGTTGATATAGGCAATGGAAGCACTTACAGCATTTTGCCCAAGTTATGCAGAGCGTACTCTATCAGTTGCGAGCTCCTGTTTCCAGAGCCAGATGGCAGGTTTCCAAACAGGCCAAGTGAACCAACTGATGACTCGCTAACCGTGCTCAAGCGGAGGACCAGAGAAAAGGGAGTGATCGGCGCGGCCTTTGATGGCGACGGCGACAGGCTCGTTATGGTTGACGAATATGGAAGAACCGTCAGGGGTGATGTACTCTTTGCTCTCATTGCTGAGAACTACAAAGAGAGAGAAAACAAAAAAGCTGTAATCGAGATAAGCTTCTCGGAAAGGATTGAGGAAAGGCTCAGGGAGCTTGGGTATGAGACGTATATCAGCAGGGTCGGACACTCCTTCATAACGGATTTGATGAAGAAAACCGGTGCGCTTATTGGGGGCGAAGTAAGCGGGCATTACTACTTCAAGGAGGCTAAGGGATCCGACGACTCGATATTTGCTTTCGTCAGAGTCCTTGAGATCCTGAGGCGTCTTGGCATCAGGCTTTCGGATTATATAGATAGCCTGAATCTTCCACCATCGTCTGATGTAGTTACTGTAGCAGTGCCAGAGGATCGCAAAGAGCACATCATTGAAAAAATGACCGAATATTACATTAGCAGGGCAAGGAAAGTGATAACAATAGATGGAGTAAAGGCATATATGGAGGGCGGATGGGTTCTCGTAAGAAAGTCCAACACGATGCCCCAGATAAAGATCAAGGCTGAGGGACCGGAGTATCAAAAGCTTGTTGAAGAGGCAAAACAGCTTATCAGCGAGCTTTCCAGATCCTAGGATACGTGCCCTGTTTCATTATCACCCTGTCTATGTTAACAACAATACCTTTCTGCATGCTCTCCATGTCCGCATAGCTTACAGCCGCCTTGCCGATTGCAACTATCTCGCCTTTTACAGTATAAAGCGCAACCCAGTCGTTTGCCTCGATAGTCGGATCAGCCCTTGATATGCCTGGCATAGCTAAGGGCGCGCCATTGCACACAGCTCCCACCGCTGAGTTCTTAATGATTATTGGCTTCAGATGAGTGAGCGCTACCTCTATGGGCTTGACGACCTCCTTCAGTCTGCTCTCGTCTCCCTCTTCCCTGTACCTTTTAACGGCATCCCATATATCCTGAAGGCGCACGAGGCCGTTTCCCTCGGTGTAGTCGGCAACCCTTGTTCTTCTAAGATCCACTAGAGTTGCCCCTACCTGAAGAAGCTCGCCTATATCGTAAATTATTTTTCTGATGTAGGTGCCGGATTCAACTAACAGCCTCAACAGATAGAAGCGACCGTTGTTCTCTAGTATCTCTATTTCATAAACTCTTCTTATTCTCAGGTTTCTCTTGACATTAGACCTCACCGGAGGTCTCTGGTAAATCATTCCCTTGAACATCATTACCGCTTCCTTTACTTTATCATCTGGCACTTCTCCGTGGAGCTTCATTGCTGCTATATATTCCTTTGGGCCAAGCAGAAGAGCCGACAGGGCCTTTGTCGCTGAGTTAACTCCAACAGGCAGGAGGCCGCTTGCGTTGGGATCAAGGGTTCCACTGTGCCCCGCTTTAGAAGCTCCAAGCATCTTCTTTACCCAGCTTACAACTTCAAAGCTTGTATGATCTGGAGGCTTATCTAAAGGCACAAAGCCGTACTCCAGGTGAAGTTCCAGATTTCTGTCCTCAGGCGCAGTTCCATAGCGATCGCTAGGGAGCTCATCGTAAAAAGGCTCAGTCCTCTCTATCAGTAGATCCGCGATTCTTTTCATATTCCTCAGACAGATACGTCTTATAAGATCTGTAGTAAGCTATAAGCATTTTACTGATTGTAGCTGGATCAACGCGCTCTGTATCTATCACCACGTTGAACACGCTCAGGTCCCTGTCAAGCTCTATTCCATACAGCTTCTTATAGTGCTGATAGTTCTCCTCATCCCTCAGTTTTACTATTTCAAGCGCCTTCTCCAAAGGTATGGAGTCCCTCCTTGAAATTCTTTGAGCTCTGGTTTGCTGGGAAGCCTTGAGCCAGACCTTAACGTGGTTGCCTTCAGAGATCCAGGGAAGGCTCCAGCTGGTTATCACCACCTCCTTTTGGTTTATCAGCTTGTTCAAATAGGCGTCTAGCTCTCTGTCAAACAGCTCGTTCTGTTTTCTGAGCTCCAAAAACTTCTTTCCAGCTTCGGTATCCCAAAAATCAATCCTTTCCGTTCCGGCAAAGCCGAGGTTTTTTGCATATTCCTTAAGCAGATCTCCTCCAACCTTAAGCTCTATTCCCAGCTCCTTGGAAATCATTGCCGCGACGGTGCTCTTTCCAACTCCTGCCATTCCAGAGATTATGATGCTAACCATAACATTAGTTGAAAGAATAGTTTAAAAGTTTTAATTGAAACGGGCAAAATTTGCGACAATAATACAATTGCAGCCTTCTAAGTTCTTTTTTAGAAGTGAAGATGGAGCGCCGCCGGTCGGACTCGAACCGACGACCTGCC
>JAGDXK010000006.1:7144-10654 GCA_023256405.1 Nitrososphaerales archaeon | reverse complement strand
ACAACGGCGTGCCAAGCAATGTCATGTTTGTGAGCAACTGGTGGTCTGGCTACACACCGCCATAATGCTTTAGTAAATGTTGACTATAGACAACCGAATTGTTGTAAATAAGTTTACTACCTGAAAATCTGCGGCAAAACATTTTAGTTACATGCATGCAAATTACTCATGTTGATCGCGTTGATTATAAAAGCAGATAGATTTGCTTAGCTGAATAAGCCGAACTTCTTGCTGCCCTTGCTGTTGATGTTCTTGAAATCTTCAAGCAGCTTGCGCTCTGCCGGGCTCAGGCTTCTCGGTATTTCAACGTCAATAGTCACAATTTCGTCGCCGCGCCTCCCTGTCCTGAAGCCCTTTATGCCGTATCCTGCAAGCCTTATTTGAGTACCTGGCTGCGTGCCTGGCTCTATGCTTATTTCCTTATTGCCGTCTATTGTTGGAACGGCAATGCTTCCGCCGAGGGCTGCCGTATAGAAAGGAATAGCGACGCGAACAAGAACGTCGTCTCCGGATCTTTCAAATACGCTGCTTCCAAGTACGTGTATTTCCAAGTAAAGGTCGCCTGCTCCGCCAGGGGCATAGTCTCCAAGCTTGCTGAGCCTTAGCCTCATGCCTTCCTTTACCCCGGCAGGTATGTCTACCTTTATCTTGTCTGTTCCTATCACTCCGCCTTTGCCGTGGCAAACCGAGCACTTCTTTTCTGGTATTTTGCCAGTGCCGCCGCACTTGTCGCACACGCGGACAGTTTGCATGGTGCCGAAGAAGGTATTCCTTCTCGTAACTATCCTGCCAGTGCCGCCGCACTTGTCGCAGGTAACATAGCCGTAGCCTGGCTCCACGCCAGTGCCATTGCAATGACTGCATTTTTTGACGTGCTTTATTTCTATTTCCTTCTCTGTTCCTTTTGCCGCTTCCTCGAAAGTGAGGTCGAGCCTGTAGGTTATGTCTGCACCCCTCTGCATTGTTTCCTCTTCTTCCCTTTCTGTTTCAAAGCCGAAAAGGTCGTCAAAGCCGAAGCCTCCGAGATTAATGCCAAGATCCTTGAAAACGTCTCCGAAGTCGAAGCCCCTGAATATGTCTTCTGGCGAGTACTGCTGGCCGAACTGCTCAGAGCCTAGCATGTCGTACTGCTTGCGCTTGTCAGGGTCGCTGAGCACCGCGTATGCTTCGTTTATCTCTCGCATCTTTGCTTCTGCTTCTGGGCTCTTGTTGACATCTGGATGATATTTCATCACGAGCTCTCTGTAGGCTCGCTTGATCTCGTCCTGAGTGGCGTCACGCCTAACTCCCAAGATGTCATAATAGTCCTTCGCCATTACTTCTCTACCCTGAAGTTTACATCAGAGCCGTCGCCTGGAGCAGAACCCGTACCAGAACTGGACCCTTCGCCAGGACCCGGACCTGGGCCAGGGCCTTGCCCCGATGCACCGGCCTGCTGGCCGTAGAGGCTTGCTCCCATTTCCTCTGCTGCCTGCTTAAGGTTTTCTGTTTTGTCCTTTATATCGCTTATGTTGTCTCCTTTAAGCGCCTCTTCGAGATCCTGAATCGCCTTGTTTACCTTTGCCTCTATGTCAGCAGGTATCTTGCCCTTGTAGTCCTTCAGCATCTTGTTCGTGCTGTATATAAGAGATTCTGCATTGTTTCTTGTTTCTATGCGGTCAAGCTCTGCCTTGTCCTGCGCGGCATACTGCTCTGCCTCTTTTACCTTCTGGTCTATCTCTTCCCTTGACATCTTGTTAGGCGCCACTACCTGCATGCCCTGCTCCTTTCCTGTCGCCTTGTCTTTTGCAGTAACGTGCAGTATTCCGTTGGCATCAATGTCGAAAGTGACCTCTATCTGAGGAACGCCCCTCGGCGCCGGAGGTATGCCTGTAAGGGTGAACGTGCCCAGAAGCACGTTGTCCTTTGCAAGAGGCCTCTCGCCCTGGAGTATGCGTATGTCCACCGCTGTCTGGCCGTCTTCGGCTGTTGTGAATATCTGCGTCTTCTTTATCGGCACAGTTGTGTTCCTTGGAATCAAAACAGTCATGACGCCGCCAAGCGTCTCAAGGCCGAGCGAAAGCGGAGTTACATCGAGCAGTACAATGTCCTTCACCTCGCCTGTGAGCACTCCTGCTTGTATTGCCGCTCCGAAAGCTACTGCTTCCATAGGGTCGACTCCGCGCTCTATCTTCTTGCCGAGAAGCTGCTCGACGAAGCGCTGAACTATTGGCATGCGCGTTGGACCGCCGACAAGTATGACCTTGTCTATGTCCTTTGGCTCTAGCTGGGCGTCCTTTAGGGCTTGCATCATAGGTATTCTTGTTTTTTCCACAATAGGCAAAACAAGGTCCTCGAGCTTTGCCCTAGTCAGGTCATAAGTGAAGTTTATTGGCTTGTTGTCCTTGCCCATTGCAAGGAAAGGCAGGTTTATCTGTGTTGTCAAAACATTTGACAGCTCTATCTTGGCGCGCTCAGCAGCCTCCTTGAGCCTCTGCATGGCCTGGGCGTCTTTTGTAACATCTATGCCGAACTGCTTGCTTATCTCGCCAACAAGGAAGTTGACTATTGCGGCATCCATGTCAGTGCCTCCGAGCTGGGTATCCCCGCTAGTGGCCTTCACCTCGAATACCCCGCCTCCAAATTCCATGATTGTTACATCGAGCGTGCCGCCGCCGAAGTCGTAAACAAGGATCTTCTGTTCTGTCTGGGCCTTGTCAAGCCCGTAGGCAAGGCACGCAGCAGTAGGCTCGTTTACAAGCCTTACAACTTCTAGGCCTGCTATTTCTGCCGCATCCTTTGTCGCCTGTCTCTGGTTGTCGTTGAAATAAGCCGGCACTGTTATTACAGCCTGCTTAACTTCTTCACCAAGAAACGCCTCTGCATCTTTCTTTATCTTCTGGAGAAGAATGGCTGAAAGTTCTTGCGGCCTGTACTCCTTGCCAAATATCTTGTACTTGTAGTCTGTTCCCATCTTCCTCTTGAACTCAAAAACCGTTCCTTCAGGGTTAATCGCTGCCTGTCTCTTGGCCGGCTCACCAACTAAAAGCTGTCCGTCCTTTGTAAAAGCAACGACTGAAGGGAACATCTTTCCGGCGACCGTCGGCCCCTCAGCGCTCGGAATTATGATGGGCTTTCCGCCTTCAACAACAGCTGCTGCTGAGTTCGTTGTGCCTAAATCTATACCGATTATTTTTTCTTTCTGACCCTCTGACATCAGAGATCACCATTAAACCCCAACAACCACGGTTGCTGGTTTTATAACTTTACCCCTGTGAATATATCCTTTACTTAAAACTTTGATTACAGTTCCTTTTAGCTTGTCGTCGCTCACGCTTTCGGTGTATGCAACGCTGCAGGTGTTAGGATCGAAGGGCTTTCCAGCGGGATCGATTATTTCGAAGCCATCCTCTTTCAGCGCCTTAACCATCTTCTGAACGGTCATCTCGAATCCTTTGTAGAGCCCGCTTTCCTTCCCCAGGGAGCGCTCGAGCACCTCCACGAACGCAAATACTTCATCTAGCGCCGATG
>JAGDXK010000006.1:0-7134 GCA_023256405.1 Nitrososphaerales archaeon | reverse complement strand
CAATGTAAAAGGGCATTTTCATTTCTCCTTTTGTAATTTTCAAAGTCAGATAGAAGATAAAGGTACGCATCCCTCAGCTCCTTCTCCTTTTTCACCTCTTCTGCCAGCTTCTTTCGAAGAGACTGGATTACGAGATTAGCCCTCCTCTGATCCTCTATCATGTCCCTTATTGCATTATAGCCGGAAGCTTATAATTTTGTAAGATCAACCCCAACAAATCCTTAACTTCGCGAGGTTTGAGAGAAAATTTTTTATTATATTCATTTGTTAATTAAATGGCTGCAAACTACGGGGGTGTCTAGAATGGCACTCCACGTAGTTGCAGATTTCTACGGTGTAAAGCCCGACATCTTGAAAAGAGTGGAGGATCTGAAGCCCAAAATAGATGAAATAATAAACAGATCTGGACTTAAGTCAATAAAGGACGTCTGGCACCAGTTTGAGCCTCACGGGGTTTCATGTGTGTACCTTCTCAGGGAAAGCCATGTTAGCCTTCATACATGGCCTGAGGATGGATATGTTGCCATAGATCTCTATTACTGCGGCAAGGAGCAGAAAAGGGTACTCGATGCTTATGAAATGCTCTACGAGCTTTTCAAGCCCAGCAAGGTGATAAAGAATGTCATCACCAGACCAGTACCTTCAGAGGATGGAAGCCCTAATTGAACAGCACTCCGTTAGCGGAAAGTCCGTCTGGAAGCTGCTTAAGGAGCTCGATCCTAACTTACACCTTTTTATAGACGCGCTCAACGACCTCTATAAAAAAGGCAGAATAAAGGTTGTCGATGGTAAAATATATCCTGTGAACACGCTAAGAAGCTCGGAGTTTGAGCTCGCAGAGTGTGAGGACTGCCATTATCCGGGTCTTAAGCTGTCCGACAGCTGGCTGGAGGTGCTAAAAAAGTACAACGAAATAGTTAAAGAAAGACCTCAGCCTGATGCCAGGTTCTTCCAGGGATACATGCTGCCGGAGGACGTTGTCAAGAGGGCAGCCTACATGAACTGGTGGGGGGATCTCTACAATAAGGACGTTCTTATCATTGGCGACGATGACCTTCTTTCGATCGCTGTAGGCCTCACAGGCTTGCCGAGGAGCGTTGTAGTTCTTGACGTAGATAAGAGGATCATCGAATTTATCAACAGCAAAAAGGGCGAGCTGAAGACCAAGGTTGATGCTCTCGTTTATAACGTTAAGGATCCCCTTCCGGAGGAGCTGATTGATGGGTTTGACGTTGTCTCATCAGAACCCCTGGAGACGCTCAGCGGGCTCAGGGCATTTGTGATAAGGGCCACTTTATCCTTAAAGAGCGACGGTGTGGCCTATATAGGTCTGAGCAGATCTGAGGCCAACATCAGAAAGTGGAGGTACTTCCAGGGACTCGTGCACCGATTGGGATATGTAATATCCGACATGAGGCTCAAGTTCTCAAGGTACAAGGTGGACTATCCGACAGCTAATTATGAGGAGTTCCTCGATTCCTTCAGCTTCAAAGTGCCCAGGAACGAGGGGATTGTATGGTACACATCGGCTCTTTACAGACTTGAAAGGATAAAACCGGCAGTAAAGCTAAGCAATCGGCCCATGAAGGTCAGGCTTGTTGATCCATACGATGACATTTCCTACCCTGGATTAAAGGCCAGAAATCCACAAAAGAACCGACCTCCTCCCCGCACTGAAGGGCGAGGTTTTCACTAATAGTAAAAGTAATTTATAGCCTACTAGCACAGTACTCACTGGTTGAGGATCTTCGCCGCAGTTTCCCAGGAATCCGCTCCGAAGGTAAGAGCGATTGCTGAGACTTACGGCCTAAGGGTTAGAATACTTGTTTTGCTCAGACAGAGAAAAAGGAAGCTGGACCTCAGAAACACGCTAAAGGAGGGCTTTGACTGGATCGTCTTTACATCAGGTTATGGCGCCAAAACCTTTGCTGAAGAGGTGATGTCAGGAGGCCTTTTTCATCTTCTGCTCAACGTAAAGGTGGCCGCGGTTGGGCCTGGGACTTACAGCTCGCTAAAGAGGTTCGGAATTGGCGTGGACTTCCTGCCCGAAAATTATACGACATCAGCCTTGGCTGATGAGCTTCCGGCTGAAGCTGGAAAAAGGGTCCTAACCGTTAGATCTAAGGAGGGAGGTAGCGAACTGGAGGAGGCGCTATCAAAGAGAGGATTTATAGTTAGAAGAATAAACGCGTACGAGAACGTGAAGAGAAGAAAACCGATAAGGGAAGTCTCAGATAATGATATAGTTATATTTGGAAGCTCAGAAATCGTCAGGACCTTTGCTGAGCTCTCAAGAGAAGTCAGGCCAGCAAACCTGTACGCGGTGCCAATTGGCCCTAAGACGCTGAATGAGTGCACAAGGCTGGGGTACAGGATACTCTTCGTTCCCAAAGTTTATACGTATGAGGAGATATTTGAGGAGCTGAGGTCGCTAAAGAATGGAGGAGTATGAGATATTTCCCCGTGTAAGGGAAAGGAGGCTTAGAAAAAACCAGGCCATAAGGGATCTTGTAGCTGAGGTTTCCCTGACCAGATCAAACCTCGTTCAGCCAATTTTCGTCATGCATGGCAGCAATGAGGAGCTGGAGATAAGGAGCATGCCTGGCATATATCGCATGACAGTTGATCGCGCTGTCAAGTACGTCGGAAGGGGCCTGGAGAAGGGCATCAGGGCCTATCTCCTGTTCGGCGTCGCATCACATAAGGACGAATACGGCAGTGAGGCATACAGCGACAGCGGCATAATACCTGCAGCTGTTAGAGCAATAAAAAAAGACTATCCTGACTCTGTAGTTATAACTGATGTTTGCCTGTGCGAGTACACGAGCCATGGGCACTGTGGAATAGTAATAAACGGACAGGTGGACAATGATGCGACCCTTCCCTACCTCTCAAGGGCCGCAGTTGCATACGCGAAGGCGGGCGCGGACATAGTAGCCCCAAGCGCGATGATGGATGGACAGGTAAAGGCAATTAGGGAGGCTCTGGATAGAAACGGCTTCAAAGACTTAATAATTATGTCATATTCATCCAAGTTTGCGTCATCGCTCTATGGGCCGTTCAGGGAAGCGGCAGACTCCAAGCCACAGTTCGGGGACAGGAAATCGTATCAGATGGATTACAGGAGCTTAAGGACCGCCCTAAGAGAGATAGAGCTGGACATAAAGGAGGGGGCTGACATCGTGATGGTAAAGCCTGCGCTTTTCTATCTTGATATAATAAGCAGGGCTAAGGAGAGATTTCTGGTTCCTATAGCGGCTTACAGCGTGAGCGGCGAATACAGCATGCTCAGGGCCGCCTCCAGGAATGGCTGGTTAGATGAAGATCAGGTTCTGATCGAATACATGACGGCCCTCAGGAGGGCTGGTGCAGATATCATAATTACATATCACGCCATGCATCTTGCAGATCTGATAAAGTGATCCAGATGAAACGGAATAGGTCAGGGGAACTTTTTGAAAGGGCAAGGGATCTTCTCGTTGGAGGAGTTAACAGTCCTGTGAGAGCGTTCAAAAGCGTTGGCGGGAATCCCATCATAATAGAAAGGGCGAAGGGCTCTAAGATATACGATGTTGACGGCAACGAATACGTTGATTACGTTGCTTCATGGGGGGCCATAATTCATGGTCACGCTGACGATGATATACTGAGCGCCATCAGGGAGGCTTCCTCCAAAGGTACTACTTTTGGGTTTACCAATATGTATGAAATAGAGCTAGCTGAGGAGATCACCAGAAGAGTGCCAAGCGCCGAAATGGTCAGGCTCGTAAACTCCGGCACAGAAGCCGCTATGACAGCCTTAAGGCTCCTGAGAGGCTTCACCAACAGGAACAAGGTGATAAAGTTCATAGGAAATTATCACGGCCACTTTGATCCATTTCTTGTCAAGGCCGGCTCTGGGCTTGCTACATACTCGCTGCCAACTTCGGCCGGAACAACAGGTGGGTGCGTGATGGACACCATAGTTGTCGATTACAACGATACGGAGGGCGTTATAAAGGCAGCTAAGGAGAACAGGGAGGATCTGGCAGGCATAATCGTTGAGCCGATAGCTGGTAACATGGGAGTTGTAAAGCCAAAGGGCGACTTTCTGAATGTGCTAAGGGAGACATGCGACGGCCTTGGCTGTGTTCTAGTCTTTGACGAAGTGATAACTGGCTTCAGGGTTTCATATGGGGGAGCACAGGAGCTCTATAGGGTAATGCCCGATTTAACGCTTTTGGGAAAGGTTGTTGGGGGAGGGATGCCCCTTGCAGCTATAGCAGGAAGAAAGGACATAATGAGAAAGCTCGCCCCTGAGGGTCCTGTCTATCAGGCTGGAACTCTTGCAGGAAATCCCGTTGCAGCTGCAGCTGGTCTTGCTGCGCTCAGAAAGCTGACTAGGGATAAATACGATAAACTTGAAAGCTACGGCGCAAGGCTTGAGGACGGAATGAGCAAAATTATGAAATCATATGGCATCAAAGGGGTGATAAACCGTGTGGGGTCGATGATGTCCGTTTTCTTTGGAGCGGAGAGAGTTGAAAAATACTCCGACATCAAGGTACCTGCAAGGTTTGCTGAGTATTTCTGGAAAATGCTGGATAGCGGCGTGCTGATCCCGCCGTCGGCATTTGAAAGCATGTTCTTCACGCTGGCACACACTGAGATCGACCTAAAAGTAACGCTTGAGGCGTTTGAAAAATCCCTGCAGGCGCTCGGAAATGAATGACCTATCTGAGGAGCTATCCCTAAGCGGTGAGGTGCCGGTCTGGTTCATGAGGCAGGCCGGACGGGGCAATCCAGAGCTTTCCAGAGAGATCGAAGAAAGGTGGATAACTGAGATCGCTGAGGACCCTGAAAGGGCTGCTGAAATAGCTGCTGCGCCAGTCATAGCGCTAGGAGTAAGCGCATCCATAATCTTCATGGATATAACCACGCCCTTCGAGCTTCAGGGATTCAGCGTAAGGCTGAAGAAAGGTTACGGACCCTATTTTCTTGAAGATCCAGATGAAATAATCAGCCGTGCTTCAGCTCCCGATGAAAGAAAATGGTGGCCAATAAAGGAACAGATAAGGGTTCTTAAATCTAAGGGCCTTAAGGTTATCGGGTTTGCAGGCGGGCCTTTTACCGTTCTGACGTATATACTGAACGACGGAAGCAGAGATAAAACAGCCACCAAGAAATACCTTCTTGAAAACTATGATAGAGCAGCCGGAGCTTTGTTTGGGATGCTCAAGAGCCTGTTGAAGTTTGAGCTTGAAGCTGGGGCCGATGGGTTTCAGATATTCGACAGCTGGGTCGGAAGCCTTTCCGGAGGGCTGGCAGACGCATATGTTAAGTCGCTTTTGAAGGTTTTGATGGAAGAAGCAAGTTCTGTAAAAAGGATAATTTATTTTTGCAGAAACTGCAACGCCATCCTCAGGTCTTTAGCTACCTCTGGCTACGAAGGTTATTTGAGCGTTGACTGGAACTGCAACATGGGGGAGCTTTACAGAATTTCAGGTGGAAGAGTGGGGCTCCAGGGCAACATGGATCCATTCTACGCGCTCGTAGGAGGAGATGCCATGTACAGGGAGGCTGAAAGGGTCATTCAGAGCGTTCCACGGAGGGATCGTTACATATTTAGCCTGGGGCATGGCGTCATCCCTGGAACGCCTCCAGAAAACCTGAAAGAGCTTGCTCTCTATGTAAGAAAGTGGAAGAGGATCTGACGCGTTATGGTAAACAGACCTGTCTGTCTCTTTGACTTTGGATATCCAAGAAGCTTTGAAGAGGTTGTGCTGCTATCCCATAACCTGGGAATGAGAAATTATGAAAAAGCCATCGAGATGTACGCTAGAGTTGGCTTCAGCGACGTCGACTCCAAGTACAGGGAGATCATAAGCTCCATTAGCTTGGAGAGCGAGATAAAAATTGGATATCTGTTCCTGCCTCCTTACATATGGGATGTCGGTGATTGTCATTTATACGTTTCTCTTGTACCTTTTCTCAGCACGCAGACCATTAACTACATAAAAAGCAGGGGGATCTCGCGCGTGCTCGAGCTTGGTGACATATCTGTGTTTACTGAAATCTGGGCGAGGAAGCTTGAGCAGGTGTCAGGAAGCGTCATTTTAACTTTTCACAGCGCACCGGTTAACGACATGCAGTATCAGGAAAAGATCGCCAGGTTTAGGAGCAAGCTCAGCAGGTTAACGGGCAAGGAGTATGACGTGTGCTTCCTGAGCAGCAGGCCTGGATGGCTGGGGCCTTCTCCATCCCAGGCTCAGGATCAGGCGTTCTTTGCCATAGTAGGGTTCCTTCTGGAGAACGCTGAAACGAGGTATGAGCTTGAAGCCAGAAAAACAATCGCTTTAACCGCTGAGGAGGTTCGTCAGGTTATATTAAATGCAATTTCATAGCTAAACTCCGCTTTCCCAGATTGACCTCCTTTTATCGTATTCATCCCTGCTGTACAGAGGCCTTGCAGGGACGCCAACCACCACCGTATCATCTGGCACGTCCTTTGTAACTACGGCTCCCATGCCTACCACGGCCCTCCTGCCTATCCTTACGCCGGCCTTTATAACAGCTCTTCCGCCTATCACGGCTCCGTCCATGATCCTCACTCCTGCGAGCCTCCTGCTTGGCGGATAGGGGTCGTTCGTTATCACAGCAGCAGGCCCTATAAATACGTCGTTCCCTATTTCGGTGAGAGGCGCTATGTACACCAACCCCTCTATCCTGACGTTGTTGCCTATCTTTACGTTGTAATCCACATGCGCGAGAGAACCAATGACGACGTTGTCCCCTATGACCGTGTTATTTCCAACGTATGCAAAGTTCCAGATCTTTACATTCCTGCCAATCTTCACGTTCTCCCCTATGAAGTTTATTACGTTTCCCATGGCCTGACCTCCTCCCCGCTCTTAAGGGCTAGGGTTCCCGAGGTCTCAAGAGTTACTCCCCTTTAAAGGGAGCTACTCGGTCTTAAAATATCTGGCATGACATATATAAACGTTGTTTCCATCTCCGTCGTGAACGAAGAAGCTTTCTGCCTTTGTAAGTGTTCCGCGCTTCGATCATCCCCGCCCTGAAAGGGCGAGGCTTTTACTAATTGTAATTCTCACAGCCTCATGAAATACCCTTAATATTTTTTCCAGATAATCTTCA
>JAGDXK010000009.1 GCA_023256405.1 Nitrososphaerales archaeon | reverse complement strand
AGAGGGCTATGAGCCTCTTGAGAAGCTCGGGCATTCTGTCCGGGCTCTCCATGGGCTCGGCAATTTCCCTCTCAACACCCTTCTCCAAGCGAGGTATCGCCTCCCTGCTTTCGCCCGAGATGAAAACCTCTAACGTCCTAACGTCCCTGACCGCCCTTCTCAGAATCGTCCTGTACATGAAGTACGCCGTGAAGAGAACCACGAAGGTGGGGATCGCGGCGAACATCAGATAATCTTCGAAGCTGAGGTAGAAGTAGGCCCCCAGGTCGTAGATGAAAAGGGCTACGAGCACCACAATCAGCGCCCTGGTTGTCCTGCTGTACATACTCAAGGTTAGCACCGGCGTTCTTTAATCTTTATAGCCATAACCCTCAGAGCCCGAGCCCAGCCCAGAAGCAGGGGCTGTGCTCAGTCCTGGCCCTTGTTTTCGTATTTTATGTATCTCCCGAAAACCTTGAGGAACGCCAGAAAAGAGCCGAGCCCCTGCTGTACCTCGGGATCGCTCAGGGCCTTTATGAGCCCCAGCAGGCCCCTACGAATTTACTAGCAGCAGGGCGCCATTATGCTCTTACAAAAGCGTAAAGCTTCATCATTCACGGCGCAGATGGAAATGATGTCCGTGCACGTCATGCACGCTATTACATGATGGAGCAGCACCCTAAAGGGGAATAACCCCCTCAAGAACTCGGGGCCCCTCGCCCTTCAGGGGAGAAGGTCGGTTAGCGCTATAAGATCGTCCTTTGTGTCCACATCTAAAAGTGATCTTTTATCAAGCGTTGCGACTGGAACCAAGTAGGTGCTTCCCATGTACATAAGAACCCTCTTAACCTCAAGGTCCGCGGACGAGAGCATCCTTTTACATGCGCTCATCAACGGCCTTTTTCTGTACGCCGCATGTATGACCTCCACCCTTCCATCTGGCCAGACAGGGACAGCAGCCTCTGTATTTATTTCCTCCAGCGCGGTCCTGAGGCTTGCAATAAATGATGATCCTACTAGAGGCGAATCTCCGGATATCACAACCAGTATATCGTTTCTGGCCTTTTCCGCACCAGCGCACATTCCTATCAGGGGCGAGCTCTCCCTTATCCTGTCAAAAACTAGAAGCGCTCCGTACTTTCTGGCCAGCGCAGCCCTGTGCTCTTCCTCATCCTTTAGCGATAGCAGGATTTCATCAGGGGAGCTCCCCCTTGCAGCGTCCAGAACCCATTCAAGTATGGGCTTTCCCCTATAATTGTATAGCAGCTTGTCCTCGCCAAACCGGGAGGATCTTCCCCCGGCCAGGACGATTACGCTTAATCCCTGCACGCCCTTTAAGGAGCATCTCGTGGCTTATTCTTTTTTCTCTAAAACGCTTAAATTAAAGAAAGAGCATTTTATAAACCAATGGGAGTAGATTTATCTCCGCTTATTGAGGATGGGTTAAAGCAGGAGATTCAGCTTGAGAACCTTAATGGAAAAAAGCTTTCTATTGACGCGTACAACGCACTGTATCAGTTTCTAACCACTATAAGAGGAGAAGATGGATCCCCTCTGATGGACTCTCAGGGAAGAATAACGAGCCATCTGAGCGGGCTCTTTTACAGAACCGTCAATTTCCTTGAAAAGGGTCTGAAGGTCGTCTACGTCTTTGATGGAAAATCCCCCGAGCTTAAGGCTAAGGAGATTGAGGAAAGAAGAAAGGCCAGGGAGGAGGCCCTCAAGATGTATGAGGAGGCACGAGCTCAGGGCAACGAGGAGCTCATGAGAAAGTATGCCACAAGAGCCGCCAGCCTCAAGACCTACATGGTCGAGGACTCCAAGAGGCTTCTCGATCTCCTAGGTGTACCGTGGGTAGAGGCACCATCTGAAGGCGAAGCTCAGGCAGCATATATGGCTCTGAAGAACGTAACGTGGGGCTCCGTATCTCAGGATTATGATTCGCTTCTTTTCAACTCACCTAGGCTTATAAGGAATCTTACTGTCTCTGGAAAGAGAAAGCTGCCAAACAAGGATATATATGTTGAAATTTCGCCCGAGATAATTGAAACTGACAAGTTTCTCAAATACTATGGAATAACCAGGGAACAGCTTGTAGACATCGCAATACTGATAGGAACAGATTTTAACATCGGCGTAAAGGGTATAGGACCGAAGACTGCGCTTAAGCTTATCAAGAAGTATGGAAGGATTGAGGAGATCAAGGATATACCGCACCTATCGGAGCTTCTTCCGCCCGAGCTCGTGAACGAGGTCAGAAAGATCTTTCTAGAGCCACAGGTCAAGGAAGTTCAGAACCTTGAATGGAGGCAGCCGGACGAAGATGGACTCATAAAGTTCCTCTGTGTGGAGAGAAACTTTTCGGAGGAAAGAGTGAGAAACGCCATACAGAGGATAAAGAAGAGGCCAGCTGCGGGAGCTCTTGATCAGTGGTTTTAATTCAAATCAGGAGCTTGTAAAAGCCCTCGTAAATGAGGGTTACATAAAAAGCGAATCAGTAGCAAGAGCCTTTTTAGAGGTTGACAGAAGAAACTTTGTCTGGCCAGGTTCTGAGCATCTGGCATATGTGGATGAGCCACTAGCCCTCGGCGATACGGGGCAGACCATATCGGCCCCCAGCATGATAGCCATAATGCTTGAGGCGCTTGAGCTGAAGAAGTACGACAACGTTCTCGAAATAGGCACCGGAAGCGGATACAGCGCAGCCCTCATCTCAAAGCTGGTGTACCCGGGCTCGGTGGTCACAGTGGAGCTCAACTACAGGCTGTACCTTTTTGGCAGAAGGAACCTTCAGGGATACCCGAACGTCATCCCGGTCTTTGCTGATGGCAGCAAGGGGTTCCCCATGGGATCAAGTGAGGAAATATACGATAAGGCGGTCATAATGGCAGCAGCACGTGAAATCCCAAAAGATGTTCTGAACCAAGTAAAAAAGTTCGTGCTGGCCCCAGTGGGCGGCAGGGGTTATCAGGATCTGATAAGAAAGTGGAAGGATGGAAGAGAGGAAAATTACGGAGGATGCATATTTGTGCCACTAAAGTCACTTTAGGCAGATAAATTTATTTTTATTTAAATCAAAGCTTTGATAATGAACAGAACCTTAGCGATAAACAATGGAATAATAGTCACGATGAACTCCAAGAGGGAAGTTTTCAGGGGCTCAGTTCTAATAGAGAACAACAGGATAGTTCAGATAGAAAAGGGCGAGAAGAGGCTTAAGGCCGAAGAGGAGCTAGACGCAACTGGATCAATTGTTACTCCGGGTTTCATATGCTCGCACACGCATCTTTACGGAATACTGCTGAGAGGTGCTCCTCTGAAGCTCAGGCCTCCATCCGACTTCACGCAGAACCTTCAGCGGATCTGGTGGCCCATGGATGAGACTATGAACGAGAACGATGCGTACATAAGCGCGCTCACAGCATCTCTTGAGCTTCTAAGGTCAGGAACAACGATGTTTGCTGACACCTTCTCAGGACCCAATGCAATAGATGGTGTCCTTGATCACATTGAAAAGGGCGTCATGGAGGCTGGAATTAGAGGCGTCATAGCATTTGAGGCGACTCAGAGAAGAAGCGAAGAGGAGGGCTACAGAGGCCTGAAGGAAAACGAGCGATACATCAGGAAGG
The DNA here is from genome assembly GCA_023256405.1 of Nitrososphaerales archaeon. Lineage (GTDB taxonomy): Archaea > Thermoproteota > Nitrososphaeria > Conexivisphaerales > UBA164 > CAYFFZ01. The sequence goes on along the minus strand of JAGDXK010000009.1, from coordinate 7,800 downwards.
ATAAGAATGAAAAGATGAGCGGAATGATAAGCATACACGCATCGTTCACCGTTCATGACGATCTTCTCAGGGAAGGAAAAAGGCTATCGGACAGGTATGCGGTCCCTCTAACGCTTCATACCTCAGAGGGGAAATGGGATCTTTACCACAACCTTGAAAGATATGGCAAGAGGACCTTTGAAAGGTTGAATGACCTTGGTGTCCTTGGGGAGAGAACGCTCGTTGCTCATGCAGTTCAGGTAAATGAGGACGAGCTGAATCTAATAGCACAGAGCAGGACCCATGTTGCCCATAACGCTCTCAGTAACATGCTCAACGCGGTTGGCATAGCCCCTGTTCCGGAGATGCTGAGGATGGGAGTCAACGTTAGCATAGGAAACGATGGCTATGTATTTGACACCTTTGAGAACATCAGGGCCACGTTCCTGATTCATAAGGTTAATAAGCTTGATCCACGGGTCATAAGCTTCCTCCAGGTGCTTGAAATGAGCACTATAAACGCGGCTAAGGCCCTCGGGGTCTCCGATAAGCTAGGGTCGATAGAGCTTGGCAAGCTGGCAGACGTGGTCATCATAAAGCCTTCTGTTAAGCCAACGCCCTTAAATGAACAGTCAGTGTACGGCTATCTTGTGAATGCTGTTAATGGAAAGGATGTCGATACGGTAATAGTTAACGGGGAAGTGCTGCTCAGAGGCGGCAGGTTCACAAAGGTAAACGTTGAGGACGTAAACAGAAGGGCCGAGGAGCTGGTTGGGGATTACTGGAGAAGGCTCGCAGACGCTGTCGAAAAGGTTGAGGTTCTTAAGCTCTGAGAGCCAGAATCAAAGTTCAATAAGGCTTTTAAGTAAGAAAATTGCCTTTCATTAGGTGAGAAAGGTTGCCAGATGGAACGGTAAAATATCTGATAAAGCTCAAGTTCACGGTAGAGGGAATAGTTGAAAAGGCCGATATCATTGGAGCTATATTTGGCCAGACGGAGGGACTCTTTGGCTCCGAGCTTAACCTTAATGAGCTTCAGAAGAACTGGAAGATAGGAAGAATTGAAATAAACATGCAGACAAAGAACGACAGGGTCTTCGGTGAGATCATAATACCTTCATCAACAGACATCGTAACCACTGCGCTCGTGGCAGCCATGGTCGAGAGCGTGGAGAAGGTCGGCCCATGCGATGCGAAGATTCAGCTCGAGGAGATACAGGACGTCAGGGAGCAGAAAAGAAGGCAGATAGCCGAGAGAGCTAAGGAGATACTTAAGGAATGGTACATAAAGTCGGCCAGCGAGGGCGAAAAGATTCAGAACGAGATATACGAGGTGCTGAAGCCCTACAAAGTTATAGAGTGGGGTCCTGAGAAGCTGCCTGCAGGTCCAGAGGTCGACAGCTCTGATACCATAATTCTGGTAGAGGGCAGAGCGGACGTCATAAACCTTCAGAGGGCAGGTTACTATAACACGCTAGCCCTTAACGGCGCTAAGGTGCCTGAAAGCGTAGTGCAGCTGAAGGGAAAGAAGAAACTAATAGCGTTCCTCGATGGGGACAGGGGAGGAGACCTTATTCAGAAGGAGCTGGAGCAGATGCTGGGCGACATACCAATCTATAGGGCTTCTCCGGGCAAGGAGGTGGAGGAGCTTACACCGGCTGAAATAAAGGAAATTCTGGAAGGCCAGAAGAAGCCAGCGCCAGCAGTTGAGATAGACAGCGCTCTTCTCGAGAAGGTCAAGTCCATCTATCCCTCGTTGAAAGAGACGCTTGAGGCGGTAATTCTGGATGGAAACCTAAATGAGCTGGCCAGGGTTCCCGTCAATGAGCTGATGCAGGCCCTTGGTAAGGTAACGGATGGCAAGCACATCATAATAGATGGGATAGCGACCCAGAGGCTTATAGATGCCGCCAAGAGCTCGAACTACACCACCATAATCGCATTCAAGAAGGCAGATGGGATAAAAGTGCCAGAAGGCATGAAAGTTTACACTTTCTCGGAGCTGGGCCTTAGCTAGATCTTATTTTTAAAGCGTGGAAGAAAGAGCAGCCCTTCCTCTGGATCCCCCAGCCCAACGGCTTCTCCCTTCATATATAAAACGCCCAGGTAGGCGATCGTGGCTGCATCAGCTTCATGTTCGTTCAACTTTTCAGGGCATCCCCTGAGCCCAAGACGTTTCAGCCCATCAACCAATCCTCTGAGATCCCTTTTTCTCGGTATTCCCAGGATATCCTGAACCCCTCCCGGATAGGACTCTATAACTTTTAAGCCCATAGCGCTGAGCCTGTTGCTCAGATTTATGCCTCTGCTGGTCAGCATTCTCATGGGGCCCAGCGTTATGGGAAAAAACTTTATGCCAATCCTTCTTAGCTCGATATCGCATGCCCTGAAGTGTGGGCCAGACCTGTCCTCTATGCTTTTTCTTCCCCGAGGCAGACTCAGCGGGGCGTCTATAACAACTACATCAGGCTTCAGATCTTCCGCGAGCCTTATTATCTCTGAATCCAGTCTGACAGTAAGGGCCCAGCAAGTGAGCCCCTCGTCCAGAACCGCCAGGCCGGTATCCCTTTTCTCTGAGCCCGCAAGATCTATGCCCAGGCTCCTCACATCAACCGTCCTCTTTCCATCTTCTGTAGAGGCCGTGCTTAATCTCAAGCAGATCGATGACCTTTCCAACCACAAAGTTGACCATGTCATCTATGCTTCTTGGACCGTGATAGAAGCCCGGGGAAGCAGGAGCAACTATGCCCCCGGCTAATGATACCTTAAGCATGTTTATTATATCGATGGTGGAAAGCGGCATCTCCCTTATTAAAAGTATGAGCTTCCTTCTCTCCTTTAGCTGAACCAAAGCGGACCTCGTAAGAAGGTTGTCTGCGATTCCGTTTGCAACGGAGCCGAGGGTTCTCAGGCTAAATGGGGCTATAACCATGGCCTCAAAGCCGGCTGAGCCGCTTGCCGGCGGCGCGTCTATGTCCTCCTCGCCATAGACCGCGTTGGAAGCCCTTTTTATTCTGTCGAAGGCGTCAGGCATTTCGTAAGCAGAGGTCTTTTTTGCCGCTTCTGTAAATATGGTGTGCACTTCATGGCCCAGGGCGTTTAGCTCCTCGGCCAGCCTCACGCCGTATACAATACCGCTAGCCCCGCTCACTCCCACTATTATTTTCATTATGCATAATATTCACACGGCGCAGAAATAAACGTTTGTTCAGGGCCTGTAGACGTAAGTTATAATCAGAGTGACAACGAGGAGACCGATGAACAGGGCATAGAAACCCCACATCAGGTTTCTTTCTCTCCGCTGAGCTGCAAGGTCCTTCTCTCTGCACTCTCTGCTGCAGTAAATCTGTCCCTCAGGTATGGCCTTACCACATACTTTGCAATGAGAATGAGGAGGTATATAGAGGTCCTTTGCCCTCTTTCTCTTTTCCTCGGCTTCACTCAAAGACAACAATACTACCGATCCTTTCACCATATAAGGCTTTCCTAAGATCGGCGGCGCTCATCCCAGCTATTACAGTTCGGATTCTGGATCTCTCTATTATGCCAACAGCAACGTCATCAATTAGCTCATAAGTTCCAGCCTCAAACGACCCCTTAAGTATCCTTCTAAGATCCTCAATTGTTACCCTTTCAAGAGCCCGTGCATCCCGGTAAAGCGATGGGTCTCTGTCATATACCGCTCCGGCCTTTGTCAAGTTGACAAACAGGTCGGCCCTTAGATGCTCGGCCAGAAGAGCCGCCACTGCGTTGGTGCTGTGCCCGGGTGACAGCCCTCCAGCAACCGGAATCCTTCTGAGAGACCAAGCGACCTCTGCCTCTCTGAGATCGATTATGACTTTAGGGTACGAATTTCTGAGAGCCGAGATGAGGATCTTTGCGTTTATCCTGGTCAGATCGATTCCAACCTCATCGAGAACGTCCTCGCTTGCGCCTATCTTTCTTCCTAGCTCTATAAGCTCCCGCGATCTTCTTCCCCCTCCTACCACCGCTGCTACAAGGTTACCCCTTTCCTGGAACTCATCCAGAACCTCCGCGAAGCTTCTAATTTTATCAGCGGCGTCATCTTCATCGAACAAGCTTCCGGAAATCTTAACGACTGCTTTCATCCTCTCATGTGAATATATAAAAACGTTTTAAAATTAACGTTTCGGTATTTGTAAAGAGGATAATGGAACAGCAGTATGATTCGGTTGAAGTTTACAGGGTTAAGAGACTTCTTACTGAGCTTGCCAACGTGTCAGGCAGGGGCACAGAGCTCATATCTCTATATATACCGCCTAAGCGACCTCCGTACGATGTGATAAATCAGCTAAAGGAGGAATATGGCACCGCATCGAACATAAAGAGCGACCAGACAAGAACTCATGTCCAGGACGCGCTGGTTCATATAATGCAGAGGCTTAAGCTGTACAAGCAGTTCCCCGAGAATGGGCTCATAGTCTTCTGCGGTTATGTGCCTTCGCCGGATAATCCGGCTAACCTAGAGCTGAAGTACTATGAAATAGTGCCCCCTAAACCCGTGCCGACATCGCTTTACAGGTGTGATGATCATTTTCATCTTGACATACTCAAGTCACTTCTGAAGGAGGAGGACCTGATAGGCGTAATCTCGCTTGACCTTTCAGAAGCAGGGTTTGGGATAATAGCGGGGGACAGGGTCGAGGTTATCGAGGTTATAACCAGCGGTGTCGGAAGCAAGCACAGGCAGGGAGGGCAGTCCGCGAGGAGGTTTGAAAGGATCAGGGAGAACGAGATAAACGAGTTCTTCCACAGGGTGGCAGCCCACGCTAAGGAGATCTTCATCGATACCTATAGGGTTAAGAAGCTCATAATAAGTGGGCCGGGGATGGCAAAGGAGGACTTTTTCAAGGGGGACTACCTCGATTACAGGCTCAAGCAGGCCACCATCGGCCTTGTAGACACGGGCTATGCCGGTGAGGAGGGCATAAGGGAGACCCTTGAAAGAGGGGAGGAGCTGATAGAAGGTGTAAGGCTGATCGAGGAAAAGAAGATAATCGACCGTTTTCTGACAGAGGCCTCAAAAAAGGATGGCCTCGTGGTCTACGGGCTTGAGCCCTCAATAAACGCGATAAAAGATGGAAATGCCGATCTCATAATAATCTCGGAGGACATAAACACGGTAAGGATAGAGGCGCAGTGCAGAAGCTGCGGATACACCACCGAGAGGTTCGTTCAGGGCCAGGATGTCTTTAAGGAGAAGTCAGACATGGCTCAGCAGCCCTGCCCCGTGTGCGGCAAGAGCCTGTGGGACATAAAGGTTCAGGACATCGTGGACTACGTTACAGATCTAGCAACTCAGGTTGGGGCAAGGGTCGAGATAGTTTCCTCGAAGTCCGAGGCAGGAGTGATGTTTAAGAACTTTGGTGGCATTGGTGTGATGTTAAGGTATCACAAAAAATGAGCATCCCAACGAGATGGAATCCAGAGCTTGAAAGGCAGATAGCCGAGGAGTGGGAGAAGGAGAAGCTTTACCGCTTTGTAAAGGACAACAGACCAGTTTACATCATAGACACGCCACCACCTTACGTTAACTCCCCCATTCACATTGGGCATGCATATACGTATGTCTACATGGACGCCATCGCAAGGTACAGGAGGATGAACGGCTACAACGTCCTCTTCCCCCTGGGACTGGACAGGAACGGTCTTCCTATAGAGGTACAGGTCGAAAAGGAGCTTAAGCTCAGCATCAGAACGACCCCGAGAGAGCTCTTCGTCCAGAAGTGTAAGGAGAAGCTCGATGAATATTCAGAAACCTCAAAGACCGCGTTCAGGCTTCTTGGAATAAGCTTCAGCTCCTATCAGAAGGGAATGGAGCTTGGCGACCTTTATGAAACGGACGACCCGGAGTTCAGGAAGCTGACACAGGAAATATTCATAGACCTGTATAACAGGGGTCTGATATATGAAAGCGAAAAGGTCTCGAACTACTGTCCTGAATGCAGGATTTCACTCTCAGACGCAGAGGTAGAGTACGAGGAGGAGGAAACAGGTCTTTACTATATAAAATTCAGGCTAACGGATGGCGGTGACGTTATAGTTGCCACAACAAGGCCCGAGCTCCTGAAGGCCTGCAAGGCGATCATATATAATCCAGAGGACGAGAGGTACAAGGACCTACAGGGAAAGAAGGCACTCGTGCCACTTTACGGGCACGAGATACCCATACTTCCTCATCCATACGCCAAGCCGGACTTTGGAACTGGACTGGTTATGATCTGCAGCTTCGGTGACAGGGGTGACATGATGGTCTTCAGGGACCTAGGTCTAACTCCAACCTTCCTCATAGATGAAAATGGCCTCATGAACGAAAATGCCGGAAAGTACAGGGGCATGAAGGTCAGGGAGGCCAGAAAAGCAATAGTTGAGGACCTAAGAAACGAGGGATACCTGGTAAAGGAGGAAAGAATAAAGCACAGCACCCCCATCTGCTGGAGGAGCAAGACCCCGATAGAGTTCATACCTCGGAAAGAGCTCTACCTGAAGCAAGTGGAGTTCAAGGAGGAACTTAAGAAGCTTGCTAAGGAAATGAAGTTCTACGCGCCCGAGAGCGCGGAGATCCTCTTTAGATGGATAGATTCACTTACAGATGACTGGGTAATTTCAAGAAGAAGGTATTATGGCACAGAAATACCGCTCTGGTACTGCAAAAGATGCGGAAACGTAATAGTGCCACCGAAGGGCAGATACTATGTTCCTTGGAAGGAGAAACCCCCAGTGGAGAGATGTCCCAGATGCGGTGGCACGGAGTTCGTTGGGGAAACAAGGATCTTCGACACCTGGTTTGATTCAAGCAACACGCCCCTGTACATAGCAGGATACTCAAAGGACAGGGAGTTCTTTGAAAGTAACTTTCCGGTAAGCCTGAGACCGCAGGGCAAGGAGATAGTCAGAAGCTGGCTTTACTTTACCTTACTGAAGTCTTATCTTGTTACTGGAAAGCCACCTTTCAAAGACGTATGGATCCACATGCACGTTGTCGACGAAAAAGGTTACAAAATGAGCAAAAGCCTCGGAAACGTTATAGATCCAATGGACGTTATTAGAAGATATGGTGCTGAAGCGTTCAGAACGTGGGTTTTTCTTGAGGGAGACATAACGAAAGATGACGTAAAATGCTCTTACTCAAGGATAGAAAGCACGTCAAAATTTCTTACAAAACTTCTCAACATATCAAGGTTTACAGAACTGAACTCAAAGGAATCCCCGACGCCTGAACAGCTCTCGCTTCCTGATCGCTGGATACTCTGGGAGCTAAAATCGCTGATAAAAGATGTAAGAGAGCTCAATGATGCATATTACTTTAACAAAAGCTTCACAAAGATGAGGGATTTTGTTTGGTTCCTCTTTGCTGATCACTACCTAGAAATGGTAAAGCCAAGAATATATAACTCAGAATTTACTGAGCAAGAAAAAAACTCAGCTTATTTTACGATGCGTAAAGTTCTAGACGTAGTTCTCAGGCTGATGTCACCTTATATACCATTTATAACCTATTACCTTTATAAGAACATTTTTTACAAGAACGTTCACCTAGAACAATATCCGGTTGAATCTGAAATTCCTGTGCAGGAAGATTTATCGGCTTATACTGTAAAGATCGTCGAGTTTAATCACTATGTTTGGAATACAAAAAAGGGCTCGGGTTTAAGCCTTAAGGACCCGATCGAAGTCAAAATCCCTGATGTACTTAAACCATTTGAAAGAGATCTTATAGCAATGCACAACATTAAGGTTCAGGAAAAGATCTAAAAGCTTAAAAACATCGTTTTTTAACAATTTTTGAAGCCTCGGTAG
>JAGDXK010000022.1:4286-11475 GCA_023256405.1 Nitrososphaerales archaeon | reverse complement strand
TCTGGAAATGCTGGCATTAACTCTTGCAGAGAACGCTGGCCTGGACCCGCTTGACATACTGCCAGAAATTCAGGCGGCACACCAGAAGGGACAGAAGTGGGCAGGAATAAACGTCTTCAAGGGCAAGGTTGAGGATATGATGGCCAACAACGTAATAGAGCCGTTAGCGGTAAAGGAGCAGATAATTAAAGCGGCTACTGAGGCAGCAAGCATGATCATAAAGATAGACGACCTAATAGCTGCTAGCAAGCTTCCGGAGAAGGAGGAAAAGAAGTCAGGCGGGAGCGCTGAGTAAAATCAGGAAATAAGCTTTTTTGCTGTCTCGGTTTTTATTTTTTCAACAATTTTGTTTCTGACTATTCTGAGCACCTTTTCGTAGAGCTTAAGGATCTCAATCGCGCTCACGGCGTTCAGAGGTGAGAAGCTGGACAGGTCATTCCTGCTTGCAGCATAGATAACCTTAACATACAGCGTGTCAAAGTTGTCAGCTTCAACGTGATACTTCTTGGAGATCATCGAGATAACCTCAAGCAGATCCCTGCATCTTGGCTTCTGCCTTATTACCAGTTCATCAGCAATGGGTGCCCTGACAAATGCGCACACGCTGTAGTCGTGGAGCTCTACCATTGCAAGCGTTCCATAGCTGTAACCGGCGGTCTTCAGTATTTCGTTTATCTCCATCTTTCTGAAGGCCAGATCAAGGAGGCCAACGTCGCCAGACTGGTTCCAGACGTCCAGCGGGAACTTGATCAGAGCGTCGTAGGTTGAGGATCCGAGCTTAAGCCTTGTAACGTCCTTTGTGGCCTCAGCCCTCTTGATCAGCTCCTCGCCAAGAGGGTGCATGTAATAGGTGTAGTATGAAGGCTTTACCGCAGTAATGGAGGAAAGGATGGCCTGCTTCAGATTTTCAAGGACAAGCGCCTTAACCTCACCCTTCGCCGCCTTCGTCTGCTGTGAAAGCTCGTATGCCAGCCGACCCACGAGCTCCTTAAGGTACGCTTCAACGCTGTCGGCCTGTATTACATATCCTATCTTTCTCGATATCCTTTCGAGCAGCTCCCTCTCATTTGTGAGCTCAAGAAGGCGCTCTATTTCATCAGGGGAAGGAAGCTTTGATAATAAGGATCTTGACCTTGAGATCGCGTATATTTCACTTCCCTTCAAGCTTTCTGATCATCTCCTGAAGTGCTAGCCTCCTGAGGTTCTCCCAGTTGTCCTTGTAGACCTTCTCAAGACGTGATGCCTGCTCAACGTACCTGTTATAAACGCTCTCTGCCTCCTTTTCAATTTCTGGCCTGGAAGCATTTATCATGGCCTCTGTCTGCTGCTTTATCTTTTCGACGTACTGCCTGTGGGCTTCCCTCGCGAGGCTTCTGCTGAGCTCTATGAGATCATCGTGGTACTTTCTCGCAAGACCCTGAAGCCTGTCAAGGTTCTGATTTATTTCATTTATGAGCTCAAGCAGCTGATCCGTTTCCACATTTAGAATTATTTTCCAAACAGTATAAAAACTTACTCGTCAATGATGTACAGCGGTCATGAGCGTTGAGATGGAGGCAAAGCTCAGGATTCCGGACAATGTTAACCTCGAGGAGTTTCTTCTGAAGAGGGGAGGCACGCTTCTTGGAAGGGAGGAACAGGTTGACCTTTACCTCGATTTTGAAGACCTGAGGCTTAAGGAGTCTAACCGCGCGCTGAGGATCAGGTTCACGGCCGCCGGTCACAGGCTCACATACAAGGGGCCTCTGATTGACGCCCCGGTTAAGGCGAGGGAGGAAATAGAAGTGGAGGTGTCAGATGGTAACGCGCTACGCATAATATTAGAGCGCTTAGGGTTTAGGGTTTTAATCAGGGTAAGAAAGGTGAGAAGCAGAGTTCTTCTTAACGGGCTGACATACGAGATAGATGACGTTGAAGGCCTTGGAAGGTTCGTGGAGGTGGAGGTCAGGACAGCTGAGGAGCTTAATACGGCCAGAGAGGTCCTTACTCAGGCAGGCTTGGAGTGGAGTCCGATCAGAAAGAGCTACGCTGAGCTCCTCGATGAAAAGAATCGGATATAAATTTTGTTAGAAATCTTTATATATTAGTTATTTACATGTTTAATGAGGCCTATTATTATGTCGTACAAAAGGGTTAACCCATCTGAGCTGGAGAATCTTGACAGATGTCCGAGGTGCGGTTCAAAGGATCTTCTTATGGATGTTAACACAGGGGAAATCATCTGCGCCAGCTGCGGCTTCGTAATAAAGGAGAAGGTAGAGGATCTGAAGCCGGAGTGGAGAGCATTCTCCAAGGAAGAGAAGGAGGACAGGAGCAGGGCTGGAATACCGCTTTCAATAGCCATGCATGACATGGGCCTCTCAACGGTGATGGATCAGGCAGACAGGGATGCATCTGGAAAGTCATTAACGGGCTTCAACAAGAGCACCTTCGACAGGCTGAGGATGTGGGACAGCAGGAGCCAGATACACGAGCCCGCGGAGAGAAACCTCAGACAGGCGTTCAATGAGCTGGACAGGCTCGCGGACAAGCTGAGCGTCTCCGAGAACGTCGTCGAAAGGGCCGCATATATATACAGGAAGGCACTTGAGAAGGGGCTTGTACGGGGAAGAAGCATCAGCGCCCTGATAGCGGCTTCGCTCTACGCCGCATGCAGGGCTCTTGAAGTTCCCAGAACTCTCAAAGATATAGCTGCAGTTTCCAGCATTAAGAAGAAGGACATAGCCAGGTGTTACAGGCTGATAGTGAGGGAGCTTGACCTTAAGATGCCAATTATAGATCCAGTAAAATCGGTAAGCAGGATAGCCGCAAAGGCAGGGCTCAGCGAGAAGACAACAAGGAAAGCGATTGAAATCATTAAGAAGGCCATGGCAGCGGGCATATCGGCGGGCAAGGATCCGATGGGACTGGCCGCGGCAGCCCTCTACGTGGCATGCGTGCTGGAAGGGGAGAACAAGACGCAGAAGGACATAGCGGAGGCAGCTGGCGTAACAGAGGTTACCATAAGAAACAGATACAAGGGCTTGAAGGCAGCTCTGAATCTACCAGAAATTTGAATTTTTATAAAGTTTTGAGAAAAGATTTAATTTTTATTTTTGTTAAAACATAAGCGGTATGCAAAAATCACTAAAAATAGATGAGAAAGACATCAAAATTTTAACCGAGCTTACAAAGGATGCAAGTCAGAGCATACCGAAGCTCAGCAAGAAGCTAAACCTAGATCCAAGCGTCGTATATTCAAGGATCAGAAGGCTTCAGAAACTTGGATACATAATGGGCTTCACCACGGTGGTTAACGAGGAGCTCTTAGGCTGGAAGGTGCTAGCTATTATAGGCATAAATGCGGAATCGAAGAAAAGGGACTCCGTATACGATACGCTGTACAAGATGCCTGAGGTCAGGCAGGTTATAGAGGTTACAGGAAGGTACGACTTTCTGGTCTTCCTGAAGGCAAAATCAATAGAGGAGCTACACACACTGATAACGGATAAGGTGGGAGCCATAGACGGCGTAACGTATACAGAGACCTTCATATCGCTGAGGTACAAGACCAAGACCTTTGAGCTTTTAGTGTAAGCTAAAAATTGAAAGGATACATACTGCTGAGAGCGGAAAGCAGGGAGGAGGCTGAATGTATATCCTCGCTCCTGCCTGGGACAAGGACCAGCGAGTCATACGTGCTTTTAAAGCCTTCAAGCATAAAAGATATGGAGAGAGCTGCTGGCATCTGCGGCGTTAAGGAGGTCTATTACGCCTTTAAATACTCCAGCATCAAAAGCATTTCTAGAAGGATAGCTGCTGAATCAGATGGAAAGAGGATCAGGGTGAGCCTGCTAAACGGGTCGGATGCGGAGCTCTACGAGCTCGTGGATTCAATCCTTGATGCAGCTAAATCCATCAAAATCGATGAGGTAAATCCCGAGCGCTCTTATGTGATCCTGAAGCTTGGCGGGGAGTACTTCATGATTAACTATACGCTAAAGGGTGGCTGCGGAAGATGCAGGAAATCCGGAACGGCGGGGGTTTTTCTGAATGGAACTAGGGAGAGCTACGTCCTTCTTGAGAGGCTTATGACCGGAGGAAGAGACATAATAGCCTATGTGCCATTTGCAGGCAGATCATTCCTTATCAAGGTCCTCTCAGGCCTTCTGTCAATTTACAGCAGGTGCACAAACAGGGCTGTTACCGCGGTAATATGTCCGCTCAGAAGCAGTCCACTCGACTTGGAGAAAATGGCGAACGCGCTTCAAGCTCCTGTTTATCTGGCAGGGGGCGAGCTGAGGACAGGTTTTGCAGTTTCGATTCCCTCTGAGCTTCTCCGTGAGGGCAAGGCAGATGATAGATTCATAGCATTGGGCATCGAGCCAGCCGACTTTATTCGGTGCGACATGTTTAGCTCAAGCAAGTTCGTCCTCATGCCTGATATGACAGTTCATAAAATTCTTGATTCTCTTCGCTAAAAATTGTAAAATTTAAACAGTAAAGCGTGTAAGAAGATAAAATCGCGATTTGTTTCACGCGTAACTTAATTTGTCCTATGCAGGCATTTGTTGTGTTTTATTTATGCAGTAAGAAAAATTTATATACAAAAGTTATTTTAAATCTATTGAATGAAGACAAAATATCTGTATTTCTTAGTACCACTACTGATACTGGGATTCTCCGTTTCGCCAGCAGTAGCGCAGTCCCCAATGCTTCTTCCGACGCAGGTCCACACTCATGGCCCTCTGATCAACACCCTGATCTTCAACGTTTACTCGAGTGACCAGGACGCGTTCCTTGCGCTTACCTCAGGACAGATACAGGCAATGGAGTGGAGCCTAACTCCCAGCATGTACACAACTGCCCTGACTACGCCAGGCGTTTACGCAAACGTAACGCCATCGTATGCTTTTGATGGTATAGCTTTCAACATGCTGATGTATCCTTACAGCAACGTACACTTCAGAAGGGCCATAGCCGATCTGGTTGACTACTCATACCTTCAGTCCCTGTATGGCGTAGCAGCGGTTGCGGAGCCTTACCTGTACAACCCAACGCTCTTCTCGCCTCCCTACGCATCGACCTACTGGTTTGACAACCAGCTACCGTATCCGTACAGCTACAACCTGACAGCCGCAATGCAGCAGCTGGAAATGGTGCCAGGAATAAAGTACAACCCAGTTACCGGACAGTGGACTCTCTATGGCAAGCCATTTTCACCCGTGCTCTACTACAGGTCAGACGATCCTCTTAGGTCAGCTCTCGCAGTAGCGCTTCAGAGCGCTGCTCAGCAGATAAACCTCACAATAACCCTTAAGCCAGTAACCGGCGTGACTGCTTCATCTGTTGTGTACTCCCCTGCTGCCGGCGTTGTCATTTCGGAGGGCACCATGCTGAGCAACTTCTCAACAACGCCGCCAGTTTTCAACATGACGCTGGCTAACGAGACCGACACGTGGGGCATGTACACCTTCGGTTGGATAGTTAGCTGGGAGCCTAACTATCCGTGGTTCTTCTTCAACGGACAGCTTGCGGGAATAGTTAACTTCGGGAACTTCTGGAACGAGAGCATGGACTACTGGACTGATATTCTGTACTGGGCTGCAAAGAACGTAAGCGTGGCTCAGCACGCAGCGTGGATGGTACAGGAGATCTTCTATCAGCAGCTTCCATACGTGATAGGCCTCTGGTCAAACCAGATCTACGCTGACTATGTCAAAGGATGGACCGGCTTCGCCCAGATACCAACAACAGGACCCAACGAGGAAACTGGCCTCTACTACACCGCCCTTAATGTCCACCCAGCTAATGCGCCGTACGGCGGCACGTTCACCGAGGCGCTGCACTCAGCTCCCACATCGCTCGATCCGCTCTACGTGACGAACTGGGTCTGGCAGGTGGACGTGTGGCAGGAGGTATACGACAGCCCGATAGGAACTCCGCCATGGGGAGTAACCAACGGATCTCTGATACCATGGATGGGAACGTTCAGCGTGCAGTATGGCGTAACTGCCCCGCTTGGTAACGGCAATGGATGGTGGAACCCATTCAACGCCTCCAAGATAGTTAACGGCGAAATCATAACGATAAACTTCTGGAAGAACGACACTTGGCAGGATGGAGTGCCTCTGACCGCGTACGACTACAACTTCTCACTCTGGTACTGGAATGTCCAGGGTCTATCTGGAGCCTCAACGCCCAACGCATATGCATCAACCCCGCCATATGGTCTGCTTGCAACCTATATACCTCCGAACAACCCATATGAGATACAGCTCTACGTCAACTCAACGAACCTCTGGAACATCTACACGCTTGACATACCCGTAATTCCGATGCACATATTCAAGTACTTCAACCCATCAGTTGTAGCTGGACCCACGAGCGCAATGGACACCACGCTGCCTCTGGCCAAGATATCCGGTCTCTCGTCATACCTCTACTCGCCAAGCGAGACCCTGCCTCAGTGGATGTACTGGCTGCCTAACCTCGAGGTCGGAAGCGGACCGTTTGTATTCCAGTCATGGAACAAGGTCACCAACGTGATAACGCTAACGAGGAACCCGAACTACTACAGAAGCGCATGGTGGGCATGGATGTCATCTGTCTCACAGGGCACAAGCGCGCCGTTCAAGGTTAACATAATGGAGGAGATATACAACCCGACAAGCTCAACCTTTGAGGGCGTAGCTCCAGGATCCACCGGCTACATACCCATAACCAACGCAACAGGGGTCGTTGAGGTTATAAATCCAGCTTCTGGATACGTCTACGAATCAGTGCCGCTGACTTCAGTTGGCAACGGCAGCTACACGGCTACAATACCCACATCATCGCTGAGCCCAGGAACGTATGAGCTCATGGTCAATGCCACGTACACTTCATTTGGTCTGAGCAGGGTGTGGTACAGCTACAGCGGACTCACCGTGACGCCAGTTACAGCGGTGACTATTCCCTTCAAGGTTCTGGCTGCTAACGGAACACCGATAGCTGGCGCAACTGTAACTGTAGCGGGCATTTCAGCCACAACCAACTCTTCGGGCATAGCGGTTCTTGCAAACGTGCCGCTCGGAACCCAGACCGTAACGGTCTCTGCGGCCGGGTTCAAGCCGTACAACACGACGCTCTCGGTGACCCCGTCATTGGCTGGTGTTCTGCAGACTGCCACCCTGACGCCAGTGCCGCCACCGCCGAAGCCAAGCTACAC
>JAGDXK010000022.1:0-4231 GCA_023256405.1 Nitrososphaerales archaeon | reverse complement strand
TAGCAGTGGCAGTGGTAATAATAGTCATAATCATAGCGGTAGTGGCCTGGGCCCTCAGGAGAAAGAAGTAATCTTTTCGCAGACTTATCTAAAAAATTTAAATATTATTTTTTTGCTTAAGTATGAAGGGCATGGGTATTAAAGCTTACATTATTAAGAAAATCGTAAGCATTTTTATAACCATGTGGGTTATAGCAACTATAAACTTCTTCCTGTTTCAGGTGCTTCCATTTACGTTATTGGGGATAAATCCTGAGCAATGGTTTGTCCCAGTTATAGGTACCCAGCACAACCTGCAGTACATTGAAAAGATAAGACAGCAGGTCATTGCTCAGCTGGGCTTTAACAAGCCCCTTGACGTTAGATATTTCATCTATCTCAAGGCGATGTTCACGTTTCAGTTTGGATACAACGTGGGCAGCGCGTTGAGCGGTCCCGTTATTGATACAATAGCAAGGTATGCGCCATACACAGTACTGCTGCTTGGCGGGTCAACTGTGGTCTCTTTTGTCATCAGCCTTTACCTCGGCGTCTTTTCGGCTCACAAGAGGGGAACTCCAGTTGACCAGATTTCGTTCATGACGCTCCTGTTCTTCTATGCCATGCCCTCTTTCTGGATAGGCAGCCTGCTTCTTCTCATTTTCGCCTACTATCTCAAATGGGCTCCGCCGAACGCGGCGGCCTACTTCAGCCAGTTCACTGGTCTCAAGTTTTACCTTGCTCTGTTAAAGTCGATGGCGCTTCCATTCACCTCCTTGACGCTGATCAGCATAGGAGGATTTTATCTCATTCAGAGATCCACTGCCATCGATATAATAAACGAGGACTTTGTAACCATACTGAGGGCTAAGGGCCTGAAAAACAGGACAATACTCTACAGGCACGTGCTCAGGAACGCCATCCTGCCCACGCTTACAATCTTTGCAATATCGATGGGCTTCGTCCTCTCAGGGGCTGTAATCACGGAAACCATATTCGGCTGGCCGGGGCTTGGATACTGGACGTATATGGCTATAATTACTCAGGACTTCCCTCTTGAGCAGGCAATCTTCTTCATAATATCGCTGATGGTCGTTTTGGCTAACTTTATAGCTGATATATCCTATGGTCTCCTTGATCCGAGGATAAGGAGGGGTTAAAAATGTCCTACAGAGGAGGATTAAAAATATTCCTGAGAAGCCGGATGGGCATGGCTGGAGCCTTTATCATAATCTTCTTCTCCCTGATGGCGCTTCTTGCCCCATATCTGACCTCTAACCCGCCAATGGAAACTTTCGTTGCCGGGCCCTGGGCTGTTCCAAGCTGGGCCACTGTTTTTCCAATTTATCATAATCTTCCGCCGAACCTTGAGGCGGTCAGCAACAAGATAAGCTCATGGCAGATCAGCGTTTCTCCGGCAGCAAACTACACGATAACCACTGAATCCCTGCCAAGCAGAGACGTCAGCGTAACCAGATACACCACGTACGAAGCGCAGGTGATCAACGTTTCCGCAACGGTTCCACCTGGGTTCGGCAGGGTAGTGCTGCTCAACATGACTTACCCATTCGTTTACAGCTACAAGCCTCCGTACAAGCTGGCGTTCGGGGCTCTAATCGATCCCCAGGTCGCTCAGGGCATCACAGACCTGTACGTAAAGTTCACCCTTATTGCTCCTAATGGCCACGTTTACGAGCTCACCTCCTACACTTACATGTCAACGTGGCCCGGTGTGATCGATACGCTAAGGCACGGGATGTCAATAAACCACTGGAACGCGATATATCTTGCATCAGATACCACGCCCGTGGTTCTCTCCGCCTTTGGCCCTGCAGGTCAGGCGCTGAGCATGCCGGCCATGAACCTGATGGAGCAGCAGGGCACCTACAAGCTCAACGTGCAGGTTATAGCTTATCAGTCATCAACGCCTGGGTACGTTAGGTTTTCGCTTGCAGATCCCTACTTCTTCATCTACGGCAGGCAGTACGGGCTTCTGGGCACGGACAACAACGGCAGGGATCTCTGGTCCCAGTTTGTCTGGGGCTCAAGGATCTCAATCGAGGTAGGCCTTCTGGCTTCGATCTTCTCGGTTGTTTTTGGCCTGATAGTGGGGCTCATCGCAGGCCTGCTTGGAGGCGTTACTGAGGAGGTTTTGATGAGGATAACGGACATATTTCTCGTTATACCATTTCTGCCGCTTGCTATAGTTGTTATATTCCTTCTGACGCAGAACGCCTTTACAGCTAAAAGCCTGTATTTCTGGATTGTTATTCTGTTCGCGGTTCTGTCCTGGCCGTCAATAGCAAGGGTTATAAGGTCTCAGGTCCTTTCGCTTAAGGAAAGAGGGTACATAGAGGCGTCCAAAGCTCTTGGAGCTGGGAACGTTCACATAATGATAACGCACATACTACCAAACGTGATGGGGCTAGTTTATGCTAACCTTGCTCTGAGCGTCCCCGGCTTTATACTCACTGAGGCCGCTCTCGACTTCCTGTTTCCGGGCTCATCGACCACCCCAACGTGGGGGAGGATGCTGTCGAAAGCGTATGATCACGCTGCCTCGGCTGTATACTTCCAGTTTGGATGGTGGTGGTTCATCTTTCCGGGTCTGGCCATAGTTCTTCTGTCGCTTGCCTTTGTGATGGTGGGATACGCGCTTGATGAGATATTCAACCCGAGGCTAAGAGGACAATGAAAGGCATAACCATAGGCGCAGCAGCGGCAGTTATCATTATAATAGTATCAATCGGAGCGTATTACGCTATGGTCTCACATACGGGGGTTAACAGGTCTCCTCTTCTTGGCTCAACTTTCTACTATGAGTACATAGTCAGCGTTCCAGGTAAGGGAAACTACGTAAACTACATTAAACTCCACGTGATCAGGGTTAATTCGTCCACAATAACTTTTAACTACACGATCACTCCGCTTAACGACAGCGGCGTTTCGTACTCAAACGAGTCATTCGTGCCTGTGTTTGATCCCTCGAACAACCTTACGTACTTTGCACCGTACTCATTTGGCATGCCTCTGTTCATAAACACCAGCATCAAGCAGGCATCCGGAAACGTTTACATTCAGTTCCAGGGTGGGGAGAGCGTTTCAGTTAAATACGTTGTTTCCAGAACCAGCGTGATATCGGTGAACATGACGATAATACCTTACCTTTATACCTACAACCTGGGAGCCTCTCAGTGGAGTCTTGTTTATAATAGGGATTACGGTTATCTTATTTATGCGAGGGGAAGTTTTATTGGATCGAACTATATCACGTTTACCTATAGGCTGGTGAATGAAAGTGTCTGAGGTCTTAAGGGTAGAAGGCCTGAAGATGTACTACAAAATGGGAAAGCTTTACGTCAAGGCGGTGGATGACGTTACTTTTACCGTTGAGAAAGGGACCTGTCTGGGCCTGGCGGGCGAATCCGGCAGCGGCAAAACAAGCATCGCAAACACGATCATGAGGATCCTTCCTAGAAACGCGCAGATACTTTCAGGAAAAATATACATAGATGGACAGAACGTTCTGGATCTATCTGAGGAGGAGTTCAGAAAGATAAGGTGGGTAAAGATCGCAATGGTGCCACAGGCTTCAATGAACGCGTTTGATCCAGTTTTCACTGTAGGAGATCAGATAGCCGAAGCAATCATCACGCACAGACGCATACCGAAGGAGGAAGCAATGAACAGGGTAAGGGAGCTCTTCGAGCTGGTTGGGATAGATCCTAACAGGGTTAACAATTATCCTCACGAATTCTCTGGAGGGATGAAGCAGAGGGCGGCAATAGCCATGGCGCTGGCGAACGATCCCGACGTTCTTATACTGGACGAGCCTACCACGGCTCTGGATGTGATAGTTCAGGCCCAGGTCCTTACACTTCTCAGGGACCTTAAGAAGAAGCTTAACATAGGCATGATGTTAATCACTCATGACTTATCGATAATCGCTGACCTCTGTGATAAGGTTGCAATATTCTACGCTGGCAAAGTGGTGGAGTACGGAAACATATATCGAATTTATGATAACCCGCTACACCCATATACGAAGGGCCTTCTTGGCGCCTTTCCCAACATCAGGGCCAAAAAGCAGAGGCTTGTGGGAATACCGGGAGCGCCTCCGAACCTTGCCTCCCCTCCATCCGGCTGCAGGTTCCATCCGAGGTGTCCCTACGCCTTCGACAGGTGCAAGGTTGAGGAGCCCAAGA
Source organism: Nitrososphaerales archaeon (assembly GCA_023256405.1). Taxonomy (GTDB): domain Archaea; phylum Thermoproteota; class Nitrososphaeria; order Conexivisphaerales; family UBA164; genus CAYFFZ01. The sequence goes on along the minus strand of JAGDXK010000022.1, from coordinate 47 downwards.
TGAAGGAGGTGGAGCCAGGGCACTTCGTTGCATGTCACCTTTATGAT
>JAGDXK010000010.1:54476-55661 GCA_023256405.1 Nitrososphaerales archaeon | reverse complement strand
TACCATATACTCAATAATAAACACATATTCTCCAGCATTCAGCCTCGGCTTGTAGTCAGGGTACAGGTTTATGAGCTTCATTAGCATCTCTATTGCCTTCTGATAGTAAAGTATTGCCTGCGGGTAATTGCCCTGAGCGTCCAGCTTTATTGCCTCCTGAGCATAACGCGCGGCCATCGACTCAAGCTCCTGAGCTGCCTGGTAACTCATAATCTATCACCTACCCTCCTTCCTCTATATAGCCTCAACGTACTCACCATCCCTTGCCGCCTTGAGCAGAACGCTCCTGAGCTCCTCCTCGGCCCTCTCCAGCTCAATTGATCTGTCTATTGCTTCCTCTAGTATGCTCTCTGCGTCGGCGTCAGCTGATGGCAGCTGTATGGTCTGCCCGTTTATCGTTATTGTTTCAAAGTAGTGAGTTGCATCGCTGAGCTGTTCAAATATGGCCCCGTATGCCTCGTTCAGCGCTTCAAGCTCCGGCCTGAGCTTTGAAATGGCTATCCTCGTCTCCTTAAATGATTCAATGGCTCCGACCAGATCCTGATAGCTGTCGAGCCTCAGAATTATCCTCAGAAGGAGCGCATCGAGCTTGTTTACAAGCTGGTAAAGCTGGGTGAGAACTGCCACCTCCTTTCTGTATATTTCCTTCTCCTCCTGGGCCCTGCTCCTCTCTGCCTTTATGTTAAATGCCTCGATCTTGACCTTTATCCTCCACATCACGTTCTGCAGGTTGTTCCTGTACTTTGATAGCTCAAGGTAAGCCTCCCTGAACGCCGGCTCCTTTTTCCTGAATATGTTAAATCTAATCTTCATATAACTACACACCAACTTGTCGCGCGTTCAATTTATCAGAAAATGTCATAAAAAATTAACAAAAAGAAAAAATTGAGTTGGAAAAGTCTGCGCCTGAGCTTTCAGATCTGGTGCTTCTCTCCTTCTGGAAGTCCTATGGTGCCTAGATCTGGCAGCTTCTCCTTCATCTTTGCCTCTGCCAGGGCGCTTGCCTCTGCCAGTATCTTCTCCGCGTCCTCGTTGGCTGCCTCGAAGTTCAGCGTCGTTCCGGTCAGCTGTCCTGCGTCCACCAGTATGCTGCTGAGCAGCGATGAAATCTCCGAGATCTCCTGCTCTGCTGATGGCATTACCTGCATCAGCCCAGCCCTTACGCTCTTTATGACTGCCATCGCT
>JAGDXK010000010.1:12249-54466 GCA_023256405.1 Nitrososphaerales archaeon | reverse complement strand
ACCACCACGTCGCCCAGGTCGGTTACAGTCGAGAGCCTCGTGACTATCTGCTCGAGCGCCAGCTTTGCCTGGCTTATCATCTTGTACATCTTCCTGATCTCAGCCAGCTCGTTCGCGTACACGGTGGCGTGCTCTGAGTCGTGCTTCTGGAGGTAGTTGACTATCTTCTGGAAGAGCTGGTTGTCCTTCTCCTTCAGCCTGTTAGCGGCGTTGTCGAGCTTGGTTATCTGTATCTGGAGCTGCCTTATTGCCTGCTCAATCCTTGGCTTGAGCGGTCCCTCGGGTCTTACGGCTCCCTTGATCCTGTCTCCAAGGCTTTCTCCTTCCGGTGCATTCCACCTTTTAGCAAACTCGCTCATTGCAGCATTTACTTGGAGACTTTTTAATATGACCCTATTGTAACTGGATGTTGATGTCACTAGAGGTACAGGACCCCGTGGTGACAATTTTTTGAGAAGATTGTCAAAAGCTTTCATCCTTTTCTAATATTACATGATGATGACAAGCTAGATCATATGTCAGAGTACATAAAGCTGGTGTCAAAGCTCAAGGAGCTTGGTCTAACGGATTATGAGGCGAGGGTATACGCAACTCTGCTGGTCAAGGGCCCGCTGTACGCCAGCGAACTTGCCCTTTTCTCGGGGGTTCCCAGGACCAAGATCTATGAGGCCATTAAGGGCCTTTCAAAGAAGCAGCTTATAGAGGCCTACGGAAGCCCCAAGAAGTTTTCGGCCGTCTCCAACCCGGAGCCCCTGGAAGCTCTGCTGGTGGAGGAGGAGAGGAAGTACAAGGAGATTAAGGGCCTTATTAACGAGATAAAGTACCTCAGCCAGAAGAACGGAATAACCCAGCTCAAGGGCAACCTGCAGATACTCGGGGAGGAGGCGCTTGAGAGCGTCTTTGGGGATTTCATGAAGAGAACAAAGTACACGTTCTACGTGGCAGCAGATCAGCAGATATTTCAGCTTCTGAAGAAGCACGAAAAGCAGCTCATGTCCATGATGTTATCTGACGTGAAGGTCAGGGTTCTTCTGCCTTACAGCGACGAGGACATGATAAACGAAGCGGCGTCCCTGGACATACCGGTCAGGGTTGGAAAGGTTCCCGACGGAAAGGGAATGATTGCGGCGGACGAAGAGGTGTTTTTAATTCATAACCCCGAAACCGGCGCCTCGACGGTAATAATGCAACCGTACATCGTCAAGCTAATAACTGATAGCTTTCTCAACAGAAGCTTTGAGGGATCCCTTGATCTAAGGGAGTACATCAAGTTCATGCACTCTGGGCTCTCGGACGACCTGATAAGCCTGAAGGGGGATGATGGACAGATATACAGGGTCTTCTTCAGCAGCGCGCTTCAGACGCTCGGAGACGAGGATCTAAAGAGAATATCCTACAAGATGCTCGAGTACTACAGGGCCAACACCAACCTGTTTGATGCGGATGTCCGGGTGGCTCTTCCGGCCTTCATAGAGCTCATAAAGAACGACCTTGAGGGGGGTGATGTAAAGTACGATGAAACCACAAAGATGATAACGCTCGAGCTGGATGGATCGTCGGAAGTTCCCACGTCCCCGTGGTTCCTTCTTATGAGCGCCTACCTTGTGACGCAGGGAAAGAACCTGGAGACCGTGGCTAAAATTGAGGGGGAGAACAAGAGGATACTGCAGTTTAGGGTGCCCTGGGAAATAGAGGACATACTTTTCTGAGCGCTCACTCCTTCTTTGACTTGAGCTCCTGAAGGTAGGCCTCGTAAACCTGCTTTGCTTTTTCTGCCGAAGGGCCTGTTCCCTCGACGACGCCGCTCTTTGTTATCTTGATCTTGTCCATGACTATTATGGCCCCTATGTCCTCCCTTAGCTTGACCATGTTCGGGAAGACCTTGTTAAGCCTGTCCGCAAGAGCCTTAAGGTCAAACAGCTCCTCCAGCAGCATAATCCTCCTGATCATTTTAGATGAGTAGATTACCCTCGTTGTTGTTTCGCCCTTGACCTCCAGCACGACGTTTAACGCCGGATCAACAGCTAAAAGGGTTCCCTCTATCTCCCCTTCATCAGTTACTACCTTTACCCTTTTGTTAAGAAAGGAGGCAAGCTCCTCTATAAACCTCTTCTCAACTATAGACGACAACCCAAAAAAATTACATTGTTATCGTATTTAAGCGTTTTTGACAACGAACTGAAAAAGCGGCTCCGCGTTTTCATGCATAAATAACACCGAATGCCTGCCACAGCCTGAATATCATAAGTTTTAAAATGGGGCCGGTGGGATTTGAACCCACGACCGCCAGCGCCCCAGGCTGGCATCCTAGACCAGGCTAGACGACGGCCCCTCACGCTTTAAATACTGAGCTGGATTTAAATTCTTAACTAAAACTGCTCTGTCGGTCTGAGACTCTCTAGGGTCTTAACCGCTTAAAAGATCCACGCGGCCTGCTCAAATCTTTGGCATGCTTTTTAAGCTGTGGCATTTCTATTTTTGCTGTAAAAATTGAAGATTGGAGAAGAGGCTCGCCTTCTCATCTATTCCTCAATAATAATTGCGCTTTCACAGGGGTTCATGTGGGTTGACTTTCCGGTCTACCTTGCTGAGATAGGATACCAGCCGATACAGATAGGCATAGTGCTCACCTTTAACACGTTAATCGGATCGCTTCTCATGATGCCCATTGGGGCTCTGTCGGACGCCTACGGTAGAAAGAGGTTTATCGCGCAGGCCAGAGCCCTTTCGTTTGCAGCTTATGCGATCCTTTCTGTGTTCAGCGGACTGCCAGAGGTGCTACTTGCAGTGACCCTTCTGGGCATATCCTTTGCAAACTCAGGCTCAAGCTTTATGGCACTGCTGGCTGAGAAGTCGGATGACTCAAACAGGAACTACGTTTTTGCGTTCTCAAGCTTCACAAACGGCATAGCCTCGTCCGCTGGAATGCTTCTGGGTTCCATTCCTCCCTATCTAATGAGCTACTTCCACATGACGCTTGTCGAGTCCTATAGGGTTCTCTTTATCATGGCGTCGGCCGGCTCGCTTCTATCGCTGGTCCCGCTTGTGATGGTGAACGAAAGGTACAGAGGAAAGAGGGACAGAATAACTATATTTCCACGGGCTTCAAGGAAGATAGTTACAAGGCTCTCGGTTCTGGGCATGATAGGTCTCGGGGCAGGGGTTCTTGTTAGAATATTCCCGCTCTGGTTCTATCTTAGATATGGTGTTAACGTGAACGTTCTGGGACCGCTGTTCGCTCTTACTGGATTTCTCACGGCCCTCGCAAGCCTTGCAACCCCATCCATGGCTCTTAGAATAGGTGAAATAAGCACAATAGTTTACACCGAAGCTGCCTCGATATTAATCCTGGTAGCTATGCCTTTCATGCCGTTTTATTATTTAGCGGGGGCTCTCTACGTGCTGAGAAGCCTTCTTATGAACATGTCGGCGCCAATACAGAACAGCTTTATAATGAGGCTGATACCTGAGGATGAAAGGTCGCTTGCTTCGTCTATAATAAACTTCTTTGACTCCCTGCCAAGATCGTTCGGGCCTTTTATAAGTGGATTCTTTATCCAGCTTGGATACCTTAACCTTCCGTTCTTCTTTACTGCAGCGCTGTACTCGGCCTCAGTATATGGATTCTACCTCCTATTCAAAAAATATCAGCGCTGACCTGTCTTCACTGATAGCTGACCCCAAATGCTCCTGCTGGCGGCTTGCGTCTCCTTTAAGCGTAGAATTTAACGATTTAACTGTCAAAAAGTTAATATTTTTTTAAAATTGCGAAGGAATAACGCCTTGTTAATGAACAAAAACGACGTGCAGGTATAAAGTTTTATATAGGATGATAAATTAACATATGCATGCAGGAAAAAGCATCGCAGAAGGACCTCTCAAGGAAGCTCGTTGCCTTTGTTCTGCTGATAATACCCTGGATTGCATATCTCTGGATAAGCAGCTATGACAAAGCGGAGCCAACGCTCTTTGGAGTGACCTACTTTTACTGGTACCAGACAGTGTGGCTGGCAATTTCATCGATTCTGTATGTCGTGGCCGCCCTTCTGATCTACAGGGGTGACGAAAATTGATAGGAATAGATGGATGGGCAACGTTCATAGTCCTCTTTGTTATCTTCACCTTCCTTGGCTTCTATGGCGCAAGATGGAGAAGGGGTGACCTCTCTAAGCTGCACGAATGGGCACTGGCCGGCAGAAGACTTGGAGTTTTCCTTGCATGGTTCCTGATAGGCGCTGATGTTTACACAGCTTACACTTTCGTAGCAGTTCCGTCTGGCATCTTCGCTTCAGGAGCTCTCTACTTCTTTGCTGTCCCATACGTCGCGACAACGTTCATGGTTGCGATGGTAACGATGCCCAGGCTCTGGCAGTGGTCAAGAGAAAGGGGCTACATAACAGCTGCTGACATGGTTGAAGATAGGTTCTCCAGCAAAACCCTTGCAGCGCTAGTTGCCCTTACGGGAATCATAGCCGAGCTGCCCTATATAGCCCTCCAGATAATCGGGATGCAGGCTGTTCTTGGCATTATGCTCCTCGGAATCACCAGCAACGTCAAGCTGGTAACAGATATAGCGCTCACAGTGTCTTTCATAATTCTTGCTGCTTTCACGTTTACAAGCGGCCTCAGAGGGGTTACGCTGGGAGCGGTCATGAAGGACGCACTGATCTTCCTCTCGGTGATTACGCTCATAGTTGTAGTGCCCATCGAGTTTGGAGGTTTTTCATCAGCTTTCACAGCTGCCCAGAGCTTTTCTGCTGCGCTTGCTGCCAAGCACGTAGCCTGGCTTTCAACAGGAATTGAATACATGAAACCATCTCCAGCCTTGGAGGCAGGGTACACAACGATCTGGATCGGGAGCACCTTTGCGCTCTTCCTCTATCCGCATTCAATTAACGGCTCGCTGAGCGCCTCAGGTAAGAAGGAGCTTGCCCTCAGCGATGCGCTCCTGCCTATCTACGGGATTGGCCTGGCCCTGCTAGCGCTTCTTGGACTGCTTGTGTACTCGGATCAGGCTGCAATGAAGCTGCTCAGCAACTTCCCACTCTCAAGCAGAGGTATCTATTCAATACCGGCCCTGGCTGTAACAGCTCTGCCTGGCTGGCTTGCAGGGGTTGTGCTTCTTGGTATATTCGTGGGAGGGCTGGTGCCGGCCGCTATAATGGCTATCGCGCAGGCCAACCTGCTTACAAGAAACATAATAAAGCCCTTCTGGCCTCAGATTAAGCCTGAGACGGAAACCAGAATATCCAAATGGGCATCAGTGATTTTCAAGTTCATAGCGCTTGGCTTTGTGTTCATAGTTCCCGCGACATATGCTATTCAGCTGCAGCTTCTTGGAGGCATAATAATACTCCAGACGCTTCCCCCTGTTTTTCTGGGCCTTATAACTAACAGACTTAACAGGTACGCCCTCACAGCAGGTCTTCTGGCGGGGATCGCATCCGGAATATACCTCGTAGAGGTGGCCAACAAATTCAAGGCGCTTCAGACCAGCTTCTTCCACCTGGGCGGATACTTCATCTGGATAGGCCTGATCGCGCTTTCAATAAACCTGCTAATAGCGGTGATCTTCAGCATACCAACGCTTCTCAGAAAGTAACGAGTTAATATGACTCTTATTTTTTGAGGCCGGTTTTTAAAAAGCTTTTTATGCTGAGCAATGGTAAAGCTTCCGTTGTTAAAGCCAGTGTTCGCGGGGGAAAGCGGGGTTGTAACAAGCGAGCATGCGCTTTCCAGCATAGCCGGGCTAGATGTCCTAAACAGGGGAGGCAACGCAGTTGACGCATCTGTGACCGTTTCCTTCGTTTTATCGGTGGTGCAACCAAGCCTATGCGGGCTCGGAGGGGACTTTATGGCAATGATTTATAACGATGGATCAGTGAAGTTCATCAACGGCAGTGGCTGGGCCCCCGAGGACCTCGAGGACGTTATACGCAAAAAGGGCCTTTCTGAGGTGCCTCGCTTTGGACCTCTGTCGCCGGTTGTGCCTGGATTTGTTTACGGTGTTTACGAAATGTGGAGAAAATATGGCAGCATGGAGTGGAAAGAGTTGCTGGAGATGCCGGTGAGGATCGCCGAAAAAGGGCTAGTCTTATCCGGAAGGTTGGCTGCGGCTGTAGAGGAAATGCTCTCAGGGTATCACGATGAAGCTACGGCATCGATTTTTGGAAAAGGTCGGTGGGAAAGAATAGAGCTGAAGGGGCTTGCTGAAGTCATTAAAGGGCTGGCCGAGTATGGCCCCGAGTACTTTTATGACGAGGTATCAAAAGACATTGCGGATTACGTGCAGAGCTTAGGTGGAGTAATGAAGAAAAATGACTTCACAAGCTTTAGGCCTGAGGAGGCGGAGCCACTGAGCTTGGTGTACAGGGACTACAGGATCTATGAATCGCCACCAAACAGCCAGGGCATAACCACGCTAATGATACTGAATCAGTTAAAGGACAAGAGGCTCGAATTCGATGACGCGGGCATCAAAAGGGCCATCAAGGCGTATGAGGCGGCCTATGCCATAAGAGACAGGTACTTAGGAGATCCGAGGTTTGTAGATGTTCCCGTTGAAAGGATGCTCAGTGTTTCAGCCAAGCCCAACGGCACCAGAATTGAGGACGGTGACACAACAAACTTCGTTGTAATGGACGGTAAAGGCATGGTTGTCTCGGGAATACATAGCCTCTATTATTCGTTTGGATCAAGGATTACACATCCTAAACACATGATTGTGCTTAACAACAGGGCGAGCGACTTCAAGCTCAGCGGACCTAACTCACTGAAGCCGCATAAAAGACCTCTCCACACGCTCAGCTCGGTTATAGCGACTAAAAATGCCTCATTTTCCTTCGCGTTCGGCATAAGCGGGGGACATTATCGCCCGCAGCAGCATTTTCTAATCATAACCAACATCATAGACAGGGGGATGAACATAGGAGAGGCAATAGAGGCTCCTAGGTTCCTCTGGGATGGAAAGCAGGCCTTTGCAGAGGAGGGAATCAAAGCAGGGATAAAAAAGATCAGATATCCTGGAGCCACGGGCGTAGGCCATGGCGTTCAGCTCGTGGGGCGAGAAAGGCTAGCGTACGCTGACATAAGGGGAGATGGAATAGCTATAGGACAAATATGAAGCGTGTGTTCAGGAGTAGACCCTCCAGGTGTATCCGCACTTTGTGCATCTGTAGAACTGCGTGGGAGGCTCATCCGCTGCCCTTGTCTGAACCATCCACCAGTAAGCTTTATCGTTTCCACACTTTGGACATGTGACTGTGACCGTTGGAAGAGCTGATAAATCTGATACCTGGTCTATGACCTTAAGAGATGCCTCCTCTTCCGTAATCTTCTCCTCAAGCACCTTTTCCTTCTTGTACTTCTCGGTATAACCGCAGGTTGGGCAGACGTAAACGAGCTGGACCTGCTGTCCCTTTTTCTGGCTCTTTAACCTCATCAGAGTTCCATCTTTTGGACAGAACTTGGGCATTCAGGTCAAGATAGAGCCTTCTCCAGCTCCGCTTTTAAGCTTTTTGTCATCTCCCTGGCTCTTCCTATGCCTTCCTTAAGAACCTGCTTTGGATCTGAGCCATCAGTCAGAAGGTACAAGTAGAGCTCCTTGGTCAGAGGATGCCCTCTCTTAACCGAGATGTTCTTCACTCTTTTATCCTCCAGAAGCGCATGCTGCACTATTCTTAAAAGCGAAAAGTCAACGTTCTTGAACATCAGCTCGATTGAGTTCTCCGTTTTATTAAGAACGGATATTTCCAATTTCCGTCAATATAACAGCTATGCTCTGTTTATAAATTTAATCCTATAAATCGCACAGCTTATTGGCATCTGAGCTGTCTGGCGCTTACAAAAAAGCAAAAAATAAAAACAAAACAGATTTAAAAATTTAATCCACGTAGCCCTGGGCGTTTATTCTGAGGTGTAGTATGTATCTGAGAGCTATCCAGGCTCCTATTGTGACCATTATCAGGAAGAGGAAGCTTGAAACTGCCATCTGTATATCCCCGCTGAGTATATGTCCCGAAGCGCATCCGTTGGCCATCCTGGCACCGAACAGCACCATGAAGGCTCCTATGAAGGATCCAAGGGCTCTCTTTGATTCAGATGGTCCGAACCTGTGCTGCCAGACATAAGGAACCTGCTTCTTGAATCCCATGAACCTTCTGCTTATGATCAGGGAGGAAACAAGTCCTCCAAGAAAAGTTCCCAGGTCTGAGAATGGCTCCCATCCTATTTCGCTGAATGGGTGGTTTACTGGTATTCCGTTCACTAGATGCATGCCGCCAAAGAGCTGGAAGTATGGATTTGACGCAGCCCATACGGGGTTTATCAGGTAGGAGATCTGCGCGCCTATCCACGAGTACGTTGTGGACTCGCCGAAGATCTGCCTCAGTATTATAACTGCTACCGCAGTTATTGTAAATTCAAGCCCAAGAAGTATTATTGATCTCGCGTTTTCTATGCTGCTCTCGTTGATCAGCCTAGTTATGTATGGTCTTGCGTTAGGATACTTCCTTGTCTCCTCGTCAATTACTTCATTGAACCTAACAACCTCCCTGTTGGCTCCAGAGAGGTGATACGCGCATGACTGTCTTGTTGGCTGCTTTGGAAATCTCGGCAGAAAGAGGAATACCGAGAACAGTATGGCCCCGAAGACCAGACTCACCAGGAACATGCCGAGCCTCGTGTTAAACCCAAACAGAGTTGCCCATGTTACTGGTCCAAAGTTAAGGGTGTTCCATAGGAGCCCCCTTACGCTGCCAAATATAACTGACCAAGTGAAAGCTCCGAGAAGGCCACCAGCAACGGCATAGATGGCGTCCCTTCTTCCTTGTCCAAGGGCTATCCAGACGGTTCCGGGGAAGTATCCTGCAATACCTACACCAAGCCCGAATATGAGACCCCCGAGAACTATCCCAAGCACGAACAGGTCCTTGATTCCAAAGTTCGGATGAGGAACAAAGAGGTTAAGGCCGTATAGAAGTATTGCGCCAAGGCCTATTGCAAACCCAAAGCACACTATGAGGAACCTGTCCTGGAACGCCATAACCCTGAAGAGCGTGTCGGGGTCTGAGAAGTTCCATAGCTCAAGCGGGATTGCAAGCAGCATCCCTGCAACTATTCCAAGAAGCAACGGGGCCTTGTAGACGTGCAGAACAACCTGCTGATATATTCCATATCCCATCATCAGTATGCTTACGACAAAGAGTATTGAACTAGCGGTCCAGTACACTTTTTTTCCTGTATTGTCATATTCTTGCATTTTTGGTCTAATCTGTGATTTTATAGCCTAAAATTTAACCATTACTGAAAAATTTCTTTCAAAAGGGATTTAATGTCCAAGCTTAGAATTTTAGACGTACTAACTCTAAAAATAGAAAATTAGTCAAATTTCTGATTAAAAATAAATAATTTTAACTTTCTCCGGTTATTTTGTTTCTAAGTGCCTTCTTATCTATCTTGTTCGTGCTCGTCCTGGGCATGCTATCTATGAAGAGTATCCTGTCTGGGATCCACCATTTCTGTATCCTGCCTAGCTTAACCAGCTCGTTGAGATGGTTTATTATGTCGTTCTCGGTAATGTCACCGCTCTTTACTACGAAGGCAACTGGCCTTTCTCCCCATTTTGGATCCGGTATTCCAACGACCGCGACCTCCCCTACTCCCTTTACTTCGCTTATTGCGTTTTCCAGAAGCAGACTTGGTATGAACTCTCCCCCGCTCTTAATGGCATCCTTCTCCCTGTCAACTATGTGCAGATAGCCGTACTGATCTATGACCCCGAGATCTCCCGTGTGCAGCCACCCATCCTTCCACAGCTCCTCTGTTTTCTCTGGGTCGTTATAATACTCCCTTGTAAGCCAGGGGGCCCTAACTATAACCTCACCGGCAGACCTGCCATCCCAGGGAACGTCCTTGCCGCTCGGATCAACAACCCTCAGATGAACCAACGGTATGGGAATTCCAGCGCTTATAAGATAGTCAAGGGCCTCCTGATAGCTCATCTTCGACGTGTAATCATTCATGACGGAAATCGTGAGAACTGGACAGGTCTCAGAAAGCCCGTATCCACCTACGACGGTTATTCCATAGGATACCGCCTTCTGCGCCAGGCCCTTTGGCAGGGCTGAGCCGCCTATGATGACCTTCCATCCTCTGAGATAATCCCTGTACTCTTCAACGGAGGGATCGTTGAGGATCATGTAAAGTATTGCTGGAACCATGGTCGAAAAAGTGACCCTTTCCCGCTTTATGAGCTCGAGTATGGTCTTTATTTCATACCTTCCTGGGAGCACGTATTTGTTCCCATTCATAAAGGCTATGTACGGCATCCCCCACGAGTGCACATGAAACATGGGAACCAGGGACATAAAGACGTCCTGGTCGGTCAGGCTTATGGGCCTGTACTTCATGGATGCGGACAGCGAAAGAGCGTGAAGTATAAGATCCCTCTGCGTAAAGCTTACTCCCTTCGGCATTCCGGTCGTTCCTGATGTAAAGAAGAGCGTTGCCCTCGTTTCCTCGTCCAGATCAGGGGGCTCACATCTATCCCTTTTTACGAGATCCTCGTAATCATAGCTGGGGGAAAGCTTGGTCTCGACGCGCCTCCCCTCTTCAGAGTAAATAATCCAGCCCTTAACAAAATCGAAAAGTGGCGCGTTCTTCTCAATTATAGGAACGAACTCGTCCCTTATTATTACATATTTATCGTTCGCAAAGCTCATTGTGAGGTATATAAGCTCGGGAGGGTATCTGATGTTGACCGTGTGCAGGGTTGCGCCGCTCATGGGGATCGCAAAATAAGACTCCATGTAGACGTATGTGTCCCAGTCTATTACCGCCACAACATCTCCTTCCTTAACCCCTATCTCCTTCAGACCCCCGCAGAGCCTCAGAACCCTTTCGTAGAACTCAGAGAACGTGTATCTCTTTTTGTCCCTGTAAACTATCTCCCTGTTGGGAAAGTTCCTGACCGCAGTTAAGAACGCGTTTCTAAAGTTAAGGTTGTACTTATAGAATGGGCCCACAAATTAAAAATCGGTCAATTATATTTAAGTTTTTAAAACGCGCTTATCCATACATCCATCCGCCATCTACGTAGATCTCCGTCGAGTTAACGTAGCTTGCTCTTTCGCTTGCAAGAAACGCTATCACCTCAGCCACCTCCTCGGCGCTTCCAGCCCTCTTAAGAAGTACCTGTTTCTCAGCCCATCCCTCAACATCTCCAGTCTTGGCCTTTTCGTGAAACGGGGTCACAATTAGGCCCGGCATTACCGCCACTACCCTGATCCTATGCTGCGCAAGCTCCTTGGCCATTGCCCTGGTAAGGGTCTTCACGCCTCCTTTTGCCGAAGCATAGGCAAAGGCGCCTCTGCCTCCGCCAGTGAACGCTGCTATGGATGAGACGTTAACTATGACCCTCTCTTTAGATGGCGACCTCAGCAGCAGGGGAAGCGAGTTCTTCGTAACAAGATAGACCGATGTAAGGTTCAGATCTATGTGCCTTCTCCAGTACTCCAGGTCCGAGCTTGTTATTTCCCTTCTTTCGAGAAGGCCTCCGGCGTTATTGACGAGCACGTCGAGATACCCAAACGTGCTTTCAATGAACTTCATGAGGTCAGCTATTTCAGCCTCATTTGTCACGTCCGCTTTAAAAACGTAAGCCTCCGCCCCGAGCTCCCTTGCCTTTTTCATTACTTCCCTGGCTTTCTGCTCGCTGCTCCTGTAGTTTATTATTACTGACGCGCCTTCTCTCGCGAACGCTATAGCGGTTGCAGCACCTATCCCTGTTGATGCGCCAGTTATAAGGGCCTTCTTTCCATTAAGCTCCCTGTTCATGAGCTTATAGGGGTTCTTCGCTTATTTTATACTTTCGTTAACTACCTCGGCTATGTCCTTCACCTTAACCTTGCCATCTGAAAGGACCGCGCTCGCATCGTTGAGCATAGCGTTACAGAACGGACAGAGAACAACGATGGAGCTGGCGCCTGTGTCCTGGAGCTCCCTGAATCTTATATGGCTTATCTTCGTTTTTTCTGGAACCTCGTACCAATAATTTGATCCTCCTGCGCCGCAGCAGAAGGTGTTTCCCCCGCTCCTTCTGGGCTCCCGGAGCTCGGCAAAGCTTCTAATGATACTTCTCTGCGGCTCGACGATCCCGTTGTGTCTCGACAGATAACAGGGGTCATGAATTACAAACACCTCCTTTGACGCTTCTGGTTTAATGCGTCCTGCATCAATCAGCTCCTTTATGACTTCGACGTAATGCTTCACCTTAATTCCGCTGAAGGACCCATCTATCTTTGGGTACTCATTCTTGAATGTGTTAAATCCGTGAGGACATATTGTCACTATCGTTTTGACGCCATACTTTTTGAAGATCTCTATGTTCTTTATCGCTAGGTCCTGAAACTTGCTCTCCTCTCCAAGCCTCCTGGCCGGATCGCCGCAGCACGTTTCCTCCTCCCCAAGATATGCATAGCTGTCGATAACTCCTGCCTTTCTCAGTATTTCCACAAAGTTCCTCACGATGTCCCTGGCCTCTGGATCAAAGCTGCCCATGCATCCTATCCACAGCAGGTTTTCGACCATCCTGATTTCTGAGGCCTTCTTCAGACCAGCCTCGGAGAGCCATGAGTTTCTGTTGTCGTTTGACATCCCGAATGAGTTATCGTATGAGCTCATGGAGAGCAGGAGCGCGTTCTTCCTCTCGTCCAGCTTCATATTCATTACGAGTGCCCTCCTTGCGTCAACTATGTAATCCGTGTGCCTTATGTAAACTGGACAGGCCTTAACGCATGCACCGCACGTGGTGCATGACCAGATGGTATCCTCGGAGATAAAGTCCCATATGGGTGCGTCTCTGTTTATCTCCCTCTGAAGACTGCTGATGAGCGTGGTCGGAGAAAGAGGCCTTCCCGCTAAATGCGCGGGGCAAACATCCTGACACCTGTAGCAGTTCTGGCATGCCTCGAGCTCAAGCGCATAAAAGCCTTTAATGTCCGAGGTCCTGTTTATTCCTACCTGAACTTCAAAAGAGCCGCTCTGCATTACGCTCATCAGGTCAAAGGGCTTCGTGAGCTCACCGGTTGGCCTCTCCTCACGAACGTAGTTGGCCACAGCTATTAGAGGATGAAATATGGAGGTCATTGGTATAAAAGCTATCAGCGCAAACGCGAGCTCTAAGTGAAAGATGTAAACCGCCGCGTACGCCTCCCAGCTCAGTCGAAGACCCCTTAAAAGGTATGCGTTAAAGGCTATGTAGCCAAACGAAGTTCCGTAAAGAGCGTTTATTCTGTAAGATTCGATCATTGCGCCGGTTATGCTGAGAAGGGAGAACGACAAAAGATAGATTATATCGGCCGTCAGGCTGCTCCGCTGAATTATTTCCCTCCTTCTGTAGGCGAATACCACAGCCGTAACCGATGAAATAAACAGAGCCCACGCCGTCACGTCCATTACAAACGTGTAAAAGAGATACAGGGAGCCACAAAAAATCGGCGTGCCCGTTATTAATTCTGAGTACTGACTTGCAGCAACTAGCAGTGTGCCTATTAAGGAAAGAAGAAGAGAATACATTAGGACCGCATGGGCCGCCCCTGATGCACTTCGCTGGCTCAGCAGCCTCCTATGGGTTATAAAGTCGTAAAGAAGGCCCGGCCATCTTCTGTAATTAAGAAATATGATCTTAAGAAATTCAAGAAGGCCTATTCCGCGGGCCTTTAGCCTCAGCCTGAGCATGTAAAAGAACGCTAATACCGAAACGGAGGCGGAAACGTAAACGATAGCCATGAACGCTGTTCGGGGAAGGCCATAGTATTCCGGATAACACAGAGAAGCCGTCAACATTATTTTATAGCCCAGCCCTGTTTAAAAATTTGATGAGTGACTGATGTGTCAATAACAAAAATCATATAATATTATATTATAGGAGAACAGGAATGGGCACCATTGCCAGAAACCTCTCGCAGACGAAAGCTTTACGGTGTGGGGGCTTGATTTCAGAGCGGGGTTTAGCCAGAACCAAGAAGCGGATGACGGATGTTTCCGCTTAAGCTGAACGTGAAATGCCTTTAGCCGTTAAAGGTACGCTCATGAGCTCTTATGCGTTAAAGGGTTATTCGACGCTAAGCGCTAACGCTTATAAGCGCCATCCCACATAAACAGATCGTTGAAAGTGCTTGCGTTCTCGGACAGGAACGAGCTCATGGATGAGCTTCTGACCTTCTTGAGCGAGCGTTTTGAGCATGTGGACGCAGTTCACGGAAGCGATTATGATCCCTCGAAGTACAGGGTTGAAAGATCCTTCGTTTATGATGAGATGATATACGATCCCTGGCAGATCTCTGAGGCTCTTGCTTCACTTTTCAGGCAGGGATATGATCTTGCGTTTTTCGGTGCCTCGGTCCTCGGAAGGGAGGTGGCAGCCATAGTTTCACATCTCACGGGAACCCACATGGAATCAGAGATCTTTGACCTGGGCTTTTCAGATGGAAGGACAATAGTTACGAGGTACTTCTTTGGAGGGAGGACGGTCATCAAGAAGGAGACAACCGCCAAGGTATTCACTCTGATGCCAGGCTCTGTGGAGGTGAAAAAGGCCTGGCAGAGCTCTCCCGAAAAGGTCAAGCTGAATCTATCAGGAATCCCACGCACAAGGCTTATAGAAACCGTTAACAAGGAGAAGGCTTCCGTGGACATTACAAAGGCGGAAATACTCGTCGCTGTTGGAAGAGGAATAGCAAAGCCAGAGGGCCTAGAGCTCGCAAAACAGCTAGCGTCCGTTCTGGGAGCTGAGCTTGCCGGGAGCAGGCCTGTTTGCCAGGACCTTCATCTGCTGGACGAGGACAGGCAGGTTGGCCTTTCTGGGAAAAAGGTTCATCCGAAGATATACATAGCCGTTGGAATCTCAGGCCAGATACAGCATCTCGTTGGGATGAGGGATTCGAAGATAGTAATAGCGATAAACAAGGACAAGAACGCCCCAATATTTAACGAAGCCGACTACGGGATTGTTGGGGATGCATTCAAGGTTCTGCCCCTTCTGATACAGAAGCTCGAGGGTTAGCCCTTCTGTTTAAGGATCTTTAATATCTCCTCAACGCCTTTGTTTACGTCCTCAAAGATTATTTTCTTTCTTGATGATGGAGGAGCTTTATGCTCGATTATCCTGTAATACGTTTCTGCCGGGACGTTCGCGGACTCCATTTTCAGCGGCTTTCTTGAAGCTGCCATTATCTGTATGAGAGGAGGTATTCTTGGGGTGTTGATCTCCTGGGCCACAGATATCACTGCAGGAAGCTCAGACTCAACCTTTACGCTGCGTTCATCCAGTGATTTCACTGCTATCACCTTCCTGCCATCAAAGGATAGCTGTACGGCGTTTCCAATTAGCGGCACGCCCATCAGGGCCGCAAGCCTTGGCGGTATCTGCGCCGTGTAGGAGTCCGCTGAAGAGTAACCCAGAAGAACTACGTCGTATCCTGTTTTTACCTTCTCATAGAGGATCCTGGCCGTCAGCTCCGGATCGCTGTAGGAGTATCCTTTTATCAGGACGCCTTCGTCCAGACCCATTGCGAGGGCTTCTCTCATCACAAGAACCT
This sequence comes from Nitrososphaerales archaeon, assembly GCA_023256405.1. GTDB lineage: Archaea > Thermoproteota > Nitrososphaeria > Conexivisphaerales > UBA164 > CAYFFZ01. The sequence continues at coordinate 38,867 of JAGDXK010000010.1, read as the reverse complement.
GATCGTCCCTTCCGAACATTATGCCGGTGGCCTTTCCCCCATGTTTCTCCTTAATTCTTACCGCCTCCTCCACGGCGTTTCTGCTTATATCGTCCATCTTGAACTTAACGCCAGCAGTGCTAGGCTCGAGCGTTTCAGGATTTATCTTCACATCCTCATAGACGGCCTTTATGAGCACGGCTATGTTATACGGCATCCCAGTCCTTTATTCATGCAGGCTCCTAATAAATGCTTGTCTAAGGCTGTTCACAAAAACATTATAAGACGGTAGAACGAAATTATAAGATTGATGACAACATTTGAACTTCTAGCTGAGCTTTCTCAGAAAATCAACAGCGATCAGAACAAGAAGCAGGTTCTGAAAAAGTTCGCCGGAAAAGCTCTCCAGTTCAAGCTTAACGAGGGAAGGAACTTCTATGTGGTCTTTGCTGAAGACGGCAGCATAAAGCTCTCTGATGGGGCGGCTCAGAGCCCAAACGCAACCGTTTCTGGTGCTGATCAGCTTATAGCTGACATAATACTTGGAAAGACGGATCCGGTCAGGTCGATGTTTCTTGGGAAGCTGAAGGTTTCGGGCGATCTGCTGTTCGCCCAGAGCCTCGTTAACGAGGTAAAGAAGCTGGTGCAGTGATTGTAATGAACGGCGGAAGGGCGACGGTGATAGGAGCCGGCGAGATGGGACACGGCATAGCTGAGGTATTTCTTCTTGGGGGATATGAAGTTACCCTCGTTGACGTAAGCGAACAGGCTCTGAAGAGGGCAAAAGCGCTCATAGAGGACAGCCTTAAAAGGTTCGCTGAAAGAGGAAAAATAAGGACAGAGGACGTAAATTCGATCCTCTCAAAGCTCAGGCTCTCCACGGATCTTGAGAGCTCGGTGAGCGGCTCAGATATAATAATAGAGGCGGTTCCTGAGAAGATTGAAATAAAGGCAGAAGTTCTTTCACGGGCAAGCAAGGCCGCCAGGCCTGATGCTATAATTGGCACCAACACATCAAACATCAGGATTACGGAGCTCTCCCGATACGTCAGCGGCCCTGGAAGGTTTCTTGGAACCCACTTCTTCAACCCTCCGGTTATAATGAAGCTCGTGGAGCTGGTCAAGGGCGAACTGACGGAGGACGCAGTGCTTGACAGAGCTTACGAGATAATGAAGGGGCTTGGAAAGGAGCCCATCAAGGTCCTGAAGGACACTCCGGGATTCATAGTTAACAGGGTCAGCGCACCTGAACTTCTCTTCTTTTGCCTCGTGGCGGACAGGGGGCTGGCAAAGCCCGAGGAGGTAGATGCATTTGCCAGATCTCAGGGCCTTCCAATGGGGCCATATGAGCTCATGGACTTTGTCGGGCTGGATGTCGTGTATGACTCCCTTGAGTATTATGCAAAGACGCTATCGCCGGATTATGCCAAGTGCAGAACCATAGGCGAGCTGGTCAAGCAGGGGAGGCTTGGCAAAAAGAGCGGAATGGGGTTCTACGAATGGGAAGGAGGCAGGGCGAAGATACCTCCTGCCAAGGAGACTGATAAGATAGGCCTTCTCGACGTGCTTGTCCTAGAGGTTAACGAGGCTGTAAAGCTTATAGAGGAAGGCGTTGCAGGTCCAGACGATATAGAGACCGCGGTTAAGCTAGGACTAAACAGACCATTTGGCCCTATTACTGTTGCCAAGTCCCTTACCAACGATGAGGTAAAGAGCAAGCTTGAAGAACTGTCAAAGACTTTTGAATGCGAAGTATTCAAGCCAGCAAAGAGCATACAGATGGGAAAGCTGAGGGATGTAATAGAGGGAAGGTACGTTCAGCAGGCTGAAGTGAAGGAGGCCGCTAGGCCGGCAGCACCGGCTTCTCCCTCTGGCTTCAAGTTCATAAGAATTGAGAACTTAGGAGATCATGTAGTAAGGGTGCTCATAGACAGACCGAAGAGGAACTTCCTCAGCCCGGAGGTAATAGACGAGCTGGACAGGGCCATCGAGAGCATGTGGAATGACAGGGATATATGGGTGATGCTGCTTACCGGAGCAGGCGATGACTTCTCGGCCGGCGCGGACCTTTCAACCTACATATCTGACGCCATGCAGTTCATAGAGTTTTCAAGAAAAGGAGAAAGGGTGTTCAGAAAGCTTGCTGAAATACCAAAGGTGACAATTGCCGAAATGAAGGGATACGTTCTTGGAGGTGGGTTTGAGCTGGCCCTTGCCTGCGACATAAGGGTTACAACCAAGGATGCTGTCATCGGTTTCCCAGAGACTACGCTGGGACTGATACCGGGATGGGGAGGAACACAGAGGCTTGCCAAGCTTGCGGGGATGAACACGGCCCTCTGGCTTATTCTCACAGGAAGGAGGATCTCAGGGGAGGAGGCGGTTAAGCTCGGAATAGCGTCTCTTGCATTTGACAGGGCAACCGCAGATGAGGAGGCGATAAGGCTTGCAAAGGAGATAGCAACAAACAACGCTCCAATAGCTGAGGCCCTTGCAAAGAGGCTCGTAAACAAGGCAGCCGAGGTGCCGATGGACGTGGGTCTCGAGTGGGAATCAACGGCCTTCGGCATACTCTTCAACACGGAGGACCTGAAGGAGGGAATATCAAGCCTCTTCCAGAAGAGAAAGCCAAAGTACAGGGGAAGATAAAATGGACGTGTATATAGCGGATTATCTGAGGAGCCCGTTTTCGAGGTCAAGACCTAAAGAGCCCGAGAGGGACGTCTTCAACGCCCTCAGGATGGATGAAGTTCTTGCGCTTCTTATAAAGGAGATAATAAAGAGAACCAACGTTGATCCAAAGGAGATAGGAGACGTAATTACCGGCTGTGCCTTCCAGGTACACGAGAACTGGCTCTATGGGGGGAGACATCCAGTTCTTCTCGCAAACCTCCCGTGGGAGGTCCCCTCGATGGCTGTTGACAGGGCCTGCGCGTCATCTCTTACAGCAATAGGAATAGGGGCTATGGAAATTCAGACGGGAAACTCAGAGCTGGTAATTGCCGGAGGCATGGAGCACATGACTCACGTTCCTATGAGCGATAACCCCCACGTTGTGCCAAACTACAAGCTCCTGATAAGACCTGAGTACATGAAATATCAGATGAACGTCGGCTATGTAATGGGCCTGACTGCTGAGAAGCTCGCTGAGGTCAGCGGGATAACTAAAAAGGATATGGACGAGTGGTCCTACAGGAGCCACCTCCTCGCATCCAGAGCTCTTCAGGATGGGTGGTTCTCGGGGGAGATTCTGCCAGTTAAGACCGAGTACCAGGGAAAGGAAATCGTGGTAGACAGGGATCAGAGCATAAGGCCCGATACTTCTCTCGAGGCCATAGCATCCCTGCCTCCAGCGTTCAAGCCTGGGGGCGTGATAACAGCAGGAAATTCATCACCACTCAACTCTGGAGCATCGGCAGTTCTTCTTGCGTCTGAGAGAGCCGTTGAAAAGTACAACCTTAAGCCTCTCGCGAAGATAAAGTCGATTGGATGGGCTGGAGTTGAGCCCTACCTTATGGGCAAGGGACCCGTTCCGGCTAGCAGAAAAGCGCTTGAAAAGGCAGGGCTCAGCGTTGAGGACGTAGATTACTGGGAAATAAATGAAGCATTTGCTGTGGTTACTCTCTACGCAATTAAGGAGCTAAAGCTCGATCCTGATAAGGTCAACGTGCATGGAGGTGCCATTGCCATAGGGCATCCACTGGGGGCCACGGGGGCAAGAATCACCGGGACGCTCGCAAGAATACTTAACGAGAAGAAGGCCAAGTACGGCGTGGCCACGCTCTGCGTTGGCGGAGGACAGGGATATGCTGCGGTGCTTGAAAGGGTGGAGTAAGATTGAGCTTTGAGCTCCCAGAAGAAGTGGAGCAGACCAGAAAGAAGGCCAGAGAGTTTGCCCTGAGGGAGTTCACGGACGATCTGATAAGGCACTATGATGAGACCGAAGAGTACCCCAATGAGATTAGAAAGAAGGTCTTTGAGGCGGGATTTATAACGCTAGAAAATCCATGGAACATGCTCGTTACTATGGAGGAGTTCTGCAGGGTTGACCCGGGCCTTGGACTCAGCTCCCTGGCTTCAGTTTTCGGCGCTGAAATGGTTCTTCTTTACGGCACGGACGAACAGAAGGAAAAGTACATGTATCCAACTCTGAGGGGAGAGAAGATAAGCGCTGTTGCGGTAACGGAGCCAGGAGCGGGAAGCGACGTCGCTGGAATCTCCTCCAGACTAGATAAAACGGAAAGAGGATGGATTCTTAATGGGCACAAAATGTTCATAACAAATGGTACTGTGGCAGACCACTACTATTTGCTTGCCAGATCGTCGCTGCCGCCAAAGGACAAAAGACATCACGGGCTAACGCTTGTAATAGTTGAGAGGAGATGGAAGGGTGTAAACCCCGTTAAATTGAAGGGGAAGCTTGGAATGAGGGCTACTGATACAGCTGAAATAACCTTTGAAAACGTTGAGATCCCGGTTGAAAACACGCTTGGAGAAGAGGGAAAGGGCTTTTACATAGTCATGACCTTTTTTAACATCAGCAGGGTTTATGTGGCGGCCCAGAGCGTTGGAACGGCGCAGGGAATACTGGATGCGCTCATGGACTACCTTTCGAGGAAGCCACAGAGCTTCAGGGAAATGGAGTCGGTACAGTTCGCGCTTGCTGAGATGAGCACTATGGTTGAGGCAGCAAGAAACCTTACCTACAAGGCAGCCTCCAAGGTCTTCGCGTTTAATCCAGATCCAGTACTAACTAGCATGGCAAAGTATTATGCTGCCGATGTGGCTAACTTCGTGGCGAACGAAGCTTTCAAAATAATAGGGGTAGAGGGGCTGAACACAAGGGTTGAGAAGCTTTACAGGGATGCGAAGATCACTGAAATATGGGAGGGCACAAACGAGATAGAAAAGCTAGTTATATCGAGGATGCTGCTCAGGAGGCTTTCGGAGGCGAAGTAACATGTCCTCGGAGGAGCAGAAGCTGCTTATAAATGTAATAGAGCAGTTTGCCAAGTCAGAGCTTGAAAGCGTTTCGCTTAAAATAGAGAAGGAGGGGCTACCACGGCCATTAGTCAGGAGGCTGGCGGAGCTTGGCCTGCTTGCAGCAACAGTCCCACCATCTGAAGGAGGCTCTGGCATAGATGTAAGGTCGTTCTCGCTGATTCTCTACACGATAGCAAAGTATTCACCATCTGTCGCGTACTACATATACGTGCAAAACACGCTCGTTAACGAGGTTCTCCATCAGACCGGAAGGTCAGACCTGATCCCAACAGTGGCATCCGGGGAAATTACAGGAACGATGGTCCACGATATAAACATGAACTCTCAGCATAATGTGAAGGTCGAGGGAACGAAGCTGCAAGGAGAGAACGAGTACGTGGTGCTGCCAAGCGCAACCTACCACATAGTTCTAGCCAGATCTTCTGAAAGATCTCTGTTAGTGCTTGCCAAACCAAGCCGGGTTGAGAGAAAAAAGCCCTTAGGTTTAAGAGCGCTGGAGTTTGGCGTGAGCTTTTATGATAGTGAAGTTGCCAGGGAGAACGTGCTGATTCAGGAGAAAGCAGAGGAGGCCCTTGCTAGACATCTCGATTCCTCATCAATACAGGTGGGAGCGATCGCCCTTGGAATTGCCGAATCCGCTATCGATAAAGCAATAGAGTACTCTAAGCAGAGAAGGGCGTTTGAAAGCTATTTGTATGAATTTCAGCCCATAGCTGCGGTTCTGAGCGACATGAAGAGCAGAATAGGTCACATGAAGGATGCGCTCACGGCATCGGAAGGTGGGGAGGGCACAGTTATGTTCAAGCTTCATGCTCTTGAGATTGCGAGGCTAGCCTCCCGCATAGCTCTTCAGGTACATGGAGGCTACGGATATCTGGAGGACGTGGGGATCGAAAGGCTATACCGGGACTCCATGTTCCTGACGCTTCTTACTTCAAACTATCTCAGGGACATGAAGGCTGCCTCTACGAATCTCATTTCAAAGGACGCTTTCAGGATCTGAGATTAAAAGTTTAAATATACTTTCTGAAAATTAAAAATCAAGTTGAAGAAAATTCTGATGATCCCCGGCCCGGTAGAGTACGAGCACGACGTTCTTGCCGCAATGTCAAGGCCGACTTACGCTCACACATCAAAGGAGTTCACGGAAGTTTTCCGAAGCGCCCTTGAAAACACGATGAGGGTCTTTGGCGCTAAAGAGGGCCTGCCCTTTGTAATCGCTGGCTCCGGAACCCTGGCAATGGAGATAGCGACTGTTAACTTCATTAAACGCGATTCGAGCGTTCTAGTGGTCAGCACCGGGTATTTCGGAGACAGGTTTGTGGATCTTCTTTCAAGGTTTGCCAAGAAAGTTGAAGTCTACAGGACCCCTCTTGGTCGTCCAGCAGATCCCAAGGAAGTTTATGAAAGAGCAAGCAAGGGCGGTTACGATCTGGTTACCGTTACGCACGTTGACACAAGCACGGGAGTAAGAAACAACGTAAAGGAAATCGCGAATGGTTTCCGAGATCTGGACACCCTCCTAGTTGTGGACGGCGTGTGCTCTATAGGAGGCGAGGAGTTCAGCATGGAGTGGGGTGCGGACGTGGCTTTCACGGCATCCCAAAAGGCGCTGGGAACACCCCCTGGGCTTGCTGTTGGGGTGGTGGGGCCTAAGGCTCTCAAGGCAATGGAAAAGGTTCAGCCTCTTAGTTTCTATTCAGATCTGAGAAAATGGAGGGATATTCTTAACAGCTATATGCAAGGGAAGGCGGCTTATTTCGCTACGCCCGCGGTGAACCTGATTTACGCTTTGGATGTCAGCCTGAACAGCATATTAAAGGAGGGATTAGATAACAGAGTAAAAAGGCACGAGATCATAGCTGAAAGCATTAGAGCTGCGATAAGAAGCCTAGGGCTTAAGATGATACCTGAGGAAGGCGCTTATGCAAACACCATCAGCGTTCAGTTCCTGCCTGAAATGGTTAAGCAGTCAAGCTTTCTGAGCGATGCGGAGCGCTTTGGAGCCGTATTTGCGGGAGGGCTTGTGCCGGAGATAAAGGAGAGGTACTTCAGGATAGGGCACATGGGCAGCATAACAGCGTCGGAAGTGCTGATAGCGGTGGGAGCCATAGAAAGGGCCCTAAAGAAGAACGGCTACGACGTTGATCTCGGCAAGGGAATAGCTGCAGCTGAGGAAGTTCTCTTCAAGAACGGTTTCTAGATCAATAAAGAACAGGCTCTTTCTTAATACCTGTCATAAATATAATCATATATTTGAACTACTATGTTTGGTATCCGCTTTCCCTTTCCAGCCTTCAGGATTTCCTCGCGCGATGGATTTCCGCTGGAATCCCTGTAGATGGGCCTTAGATTTCTGTCCAGATGATACACCACATCAAGAATCTTGTCCCTTACGTTGTGCTCCTTGTCCGCTATTGAAAACAGTACCCTTCCGCTGTGCTGTATGTACATAGGAGACGCAATCTGTCTCCTGAGAACGTCCATTATGATCGGGGCCTTGCTCCTGTCGAACATTGGCCTGTTCGCCGTAAGAACGCTTTTGACGTATCTGACGCTCAGTCCAAGCTCTCTTGATATCCTCCTTGCGGCCTGGTGTAAAGTTATGTAAGATCTATAAGTGGGAGGCTTTCCGTAAGCCAGTGAAATTATGTTCTGAACCCTTACAATTCTTCTGGAAAGCGCCAGCATCCTCCTCCTGAACTGGACCCCCATTACCTCTGCGATTTTTCTTACCACAGGCTCCGTCAGGCTGGTCTCCATAGCGAAAGTCTTGAGTGCCTCGTCCGACGCCTGCTGAAGACCCTCCTCGCTCCTTCCTCCTAGCTTAGACACTGCAGCTATGACAAGCCTGAGCGCCACAAGCCTGTCGTAGTCCCGGTAGAACTCCTCCGTCCATCTGTAGTGCTGCTCCCATATCTTCTCCAGAAGGTCTCTGTCAAATGGCGTTCCGGCCCTTATAAAGTAAACGTCCTCATATGGTATTACACCATCCCTAGTCAGCTTGGGTCCCTTTATGTATCCGTCCTTTGTTATTACTGCGCCACGATTATAGAGCGTCCAGAGCCAGGAGACAAAGATCCTGTACGTTGCGAGGTCGTTCATGAACCTAACAAGTCTGTTAGGAAAAGCGCGGTAGTCGTCTATTGCTGCAGCAAGGTTTCCGTTAAGAACCTGAAAGCCATAGTTGGCGGCCATGTAAAAAGCGTGCTGTACGTTTTCTACTGTGATGTCTCCTTCGGCTACATCATAAAGGCTGCTCCAAAGATCCCTTCCCCTCCATAGGTCCTTTGAGCTAAGCAACTTTTCTGGAGAATCGATTGTTTCCCGTGTAATCACCCATGGAGTTATGTTGGCGTTCTCATCTATGAGCCCCAGGCTGCTCAAAAGTCTCTTTTCGTCCTCGGTGAGCCCGCTTTCAAGTTTTGGAGCTATCCTCTCTCCGTCAACCTCCTCCCACACAACTGGTGCCTTCAGCATTTCCTGAAGCCTTCTGAGATCGGCTCTGAGTGGCTCGTTTCCGGCCGCGACGTACTGGTAATCCGGAGATGCCACCCAGCTCTGCCTGTATGCGTCGTAAAGCCTTCCTCTGACCTTTCCCTCCAAGATGTCGCTCAGCGTCACCTTTCTGCCGCCTATGTCCTCATCGGGCACAAAGATCAGCCCTATGAGCCTCTCCCTGAGCTTGTCCAGCTTCATGGCCCTCAGGGTCACTGCGTTGTGTCTGTACCTGCTGTACGCATCTGTAAGCTGATACAGCATCACCGCGGCCATGCCACCTATAGGTGCGCCGTTAACAAGCTCCCCGTCCTTGATTCCTGCCATCACGTTAAGCAGCGCGTTATACCTCTGATATGCCATCATGTGCGGTGAAACCATGCCCATGCGGGCGCCGTTCTGAGGGTCGGGAAGAACCCTTTCGTTCTTCCACATTTCAATCAGGCTTCCGGTGTAGTCCCATCTTCCAACGTTAGTACCTATGAGCCAGTATCTCCACATCCACATTATTACTGGCAGGAACCTTCCGGCATTTGCCTCCTCATAAAGCGCCTTGAACTTGATCAGGCTACCAGGCCTCACGGCGCCCATCAGCCTTTCAAGCTTCCATACTGCCTTTGCTATCATGTAGGCCTCCTGTGGAGTCTGAGTCTTTGGTATGTAGTAAAGAAGCATCCTTCCGACCTTCTTCAGGCTCTCAAAATCGTTAAGGGCGTGTATAACAAGATCCACTATGAAGGATGGAGCGGGCCTGCCATCGATAAGAACGTTGAATGTAAGCAGATGTATGCCTGGTATTCGATGAAAGCTAGCAGGCCATTTTTCCATGGGCTTGCTGATTCTATAGGTCCTCAGCTGACCTTTCTTAACGATCTTAACCTCCATTAGCTCTCCAGCAAGTATTTTCTTCTCGTTAAGTCTGGATTCAAAAAGCCCCACGGTGTTTCTGTAGGGAAAGCCATGGGGCACGTAGTCAGGAGGCGCTGCATCCTCGTCATCAGGACCCATGGTTGCAGCAACATCGGCGTTTATCTGCTTAATTGCCATATCTGGCGGGTTCCATGGGCCTGTTATTTCAAGCCCAGGGTTTTTAAGAGGATGGGCGTAGTCGGGTATTGGAAACTCATCGTTGAGCCTCCATGCAAGGTTCGTCTTCCTCCCGAGAAAGTTGTCTATAAGTCCCTTCAGGATTTCCCCGAAGGTCCTTCTCTCGCCAGTTACCGGATCCTCATATACACTGTCCAGCTGCGGGATGGCGTACTTTTCTCTGACGCTTAGCTCGCTGTCGAGTGTTTTCCTTCTTTCCCTCAGACATTCCTTCCAGAGGTCTTTAACTTCGTCGTAGACCTGTCCTATGACCTCCTCAACTACAAGCCGTCTCCCGTTGACCATCTTCTCACCAAAAAGCTCGTGGTACCTCCTGTAGATGCGCTTCGGAACCTCTACCTTGCTCACGTTTTAAAAATTATAACGTTTTTATTTAAACTTATGCTATCATCAAAAAAGTTTAAGCCAGATTTTGGTTTTCTATGTGGTAAATGGAAATAAAACCAAGGATTCTTGCCTCAGCCACCATAATCATGATCTTTAATTCTGTGTACCAGTACTCGTGGAACGTCTTCGCTGTTTATCTTACAAAACGCTATAACGTCGACCTAATATATACCGAGCTCATGTTCCTTGTCTTCGTTCTTATGAGCACGTTGTTCCAGATAGCTGGAGGTTTTGTTGCAGATAACTACGGACCCAGAAAGATAGGAATCCTTGCAGCTTTTTTATCCGCAGGCGGCTATCTTTCGTTTCTTCAGGACGTAGGCCTTGCTCTGAGGATAGTTCTGTGGGGATTGGGTTCTGCTGGCGAGGGCATTCTTTACGGAATCGCTACGAACTCCGCACTAAAGTGGCACAGAAACAACAGAGGGCTAGCGGTGGGGCTTGTGTCTTTAGGATTTGGGGCAGGGGCCACCATATTTAACCCCCTCTTCTTATTGGTGAAAAACCTTCAGACCATAGGCATAATGATGTTCGCTGCAGAGGCCTTGGTTCTTCCGCTGCTTGTTTTAAACGTGTCCTATCCTGCCGGCCTTCGCGGTGTAAAACCACGGGAGGCTGTCCTTTCAAAAATCTTTTTTATAATATACATCTCGTACGCGCTCGGAACGGTTCCGCTTCTTTCGCTTTCATCCAGCATGTTCGCTCTGAAGAACATATCCTATTTCTACCTGGCTGCCATAATATTTCCTCTGATGAGCGGGCTGGGAAGGCCAATTATGGGAAGGATTTCCGACAGCTTCGGGAGGCTCAGGACTATAATCGCTTCATTCGCCCTGATAACAGCATCAGCGGCGCTAGGGGCTCTGGGGGTGCCGCTGATCCCTGAGATAATAATCGGATTTCTGGGAGGGGCCATGATCCCACTCTATTTTTCACTTGTGGGAGACTATCTGGGAGAAGCGTACTCGACATCAATTACGAGCGTACTCTATACAGGTAAGACTGTAGGAGGAGTTCTTGGCAGCGTTGTAATAGGATACGTGTCTGGCATGGGGGATCTTTATTCCTGGGCCCTGATGGGCGCCTCCTCTGCTATCACGCTTGTGCTGGTTGTGTTTCTCAACGAATTTCTTAGTAGATCTGACCTCCTCCCCGCTCCGAAGGGCTAGGGGCTCCAGAGGTCTCGGGGGTTACAATTAGTGAAAGTCTAGCATTTTCAGAGCGAGATAATCGAAGCGTAAAAACACTTACAAAAGCAGAAAGCTTCGCCGCTGACGGCGCAATGGAAACGGTGTCTGTGTACGTCATGCCAGCTATTAAATGAATGAGTAGCTCCCGCCAAAGGGGTGATCCCTGAGACCTCGGGGAACCTTCGCCATGAATGGCGGAGAGAAGGTCAGCTGCGCTAATGCTTTTATGTTTCTGCAATCAAAATACAGCCTATGCCAAAGTACTCAATAGAAGGAAACGATTTCCAGCATCTAAGAATAACGCTCGAGCCAGGTGAGAGGATATACGTGGACGGGGGCCATCTTATATCAAAGGATTCCAGCGTAGCCATGAGGACTGTGATGCAGGGAGGATTTCTTTCAGCGTTAAAGAGAACATTAACAGGAAGCACGTTTTTCGTTACGGAGCTCGAGGGACCTGGCGAAGCCGTTCTTGCAGGGGTGTTTCCTGGAAAGGTATTTGAAATCGACCTGAACGGGAACTCGGTGCTGGCTGAGTCACATTCTTTCCTGGCTGCAGAAGAAGGCGTTAACTATGATGCTAAGATGGTAGGAATAGGGGCCGGCATACTTGCGGGGGAGGGCCTCTTCTTCGCGAGGTTCAGCGGACGCGGAAAGCTGTTCCTTCACGCCTATGGCGGCCTTGTTGCACGGGAGCTAAGACCAAACGAAAGGATCCAAGTGGAGGCAGGTCATCTTCTTGCGTTTGATGAAGGAATGAGATACTCGGTATCCACTGTAGGGGGAATAAGATCGATGCTTTTCTCTCATGAAGGATGGTTCTTCGTGAGTCTGGAGGGTCCCGGAAGAGCTTATCTTCACACAGTAACGGCCCAGCAGCTCGCCTACGTTATTGAGCCTTTTCTGCCGAGACAGGGAGGTGGAGGCATTCAGATAAACTTTTAAAAACGCAGAGCTCTGCCTTCTTAAAATTCAAAAAAATAAAAAATTAAGAAATCGTAATTTATGAGATTTGGGTCGCGGTTATTACCGGGGAGAGTATGTACTGGCCCCGCCCGTTCTGTATCAGATGAGGACCTATGAGTATCTCCAGCTTTGCTGTCTTGCCTCCCTGCACTTTGAGCCCTCCGGGAACTATTGGAATTTTGATCACGCCGCTGGGAACGCTGACGGTCACGTTAACGCCAGCTATGGTGACTGTTGCAGAGCTTATAACTAGCCTGACCTCAGTATAGTTGCCTGGAGGTATTGATGCTGATGCAAGGAAGGAGAGGTTTGACGATAGAAGCACAGTCTTCGTCTGATTTGAAATGGTTATCCACTGGCCGCTCTTTGAGTGAAGCATTACAGATGAAATGGTAAGATAAATGGGATCAGCGTTGCCCGTAGTCACGTAGATGTCTACCGTTCCGTGTGAAGTAACATAATAATAGTATCCTCCGGCTGCTGCAATTACTATTATTGCGATTATGCCCAGAGCTACACCCGTATTCATATTTACTGTTTTAGGATGGATATAAATAAGCTGTTCGCAAAAACCGTTAATTTTTCCGTTAAAAAACGCTTATAATAGAATTTATAATTATTAGAACAAACACTATGCCTAGATAAAGATTCGAAAATATGAATAACCTCATGGAGTCCCCCTCTATGTCCGTGCTCACAAAGAGCTTTATTGAGAGATAAAGCACTGCGAGACCCGCAGCCACCATCATCGCCAAAAAAACCGGGCTCATGAACTCGAGCGCATATAAAAATGCAACTGCAAATAATAAGACCGCCGATGCGGCTATCGCATAGGATGCGTTTCTTACCCCTTTCACTACAGGCAACATCGGCACGTTAGCGTTGCGGTAATCATCCCTGTACTTTATGGCTATGCTCCATATATGAACTGGCGTCCAAATTATGATAAGAAGCATAATAAGAAACGGTGCGAGAGAGAAGAAACTTCCTGAAGCTAAGCTGTACCCCGCCATCACAGGGGTGCCGCCTGCTATTGATCCTATAAGTATGTTGTAATACGTTCTCCTCTTGCTCAGGAAATTATAAAGAACCGGATCAAATACGACCCCCACAACGATCCAGAAAAGCTCGTAAATGCTGGAATACAGCGCCAGCAGGAGACCAACAGAAAGGATCAGGAAGGAAAACCTCAGGGCCTCCTGTGGGGTTAGCTTTCCGGACGGGAGCGCCCTGTTGCAGGTTCTTTTCATTTTAGCATCTATGTCCCTGTCTATATAGTTCGAAAGGGCGTTCGCGCCAGCTATTGAAAGGTAAAGGCCTATCATACCAACAAGGAATCTAAAAACGTGCGCAACAATGGGCCTGAGGGCCATAAATGCACCAGTAATGCCTCCCAGGAAGAGGAGGAAAGAAACCTGAGGCTTTGTGAGGTTTAGATAAGCGCTGGGTTTTCCCATTCGAAGCTCTTAAGATCTGATCAAAGATAACCTTTTCCCAGAAAGTGGGCCGGGCCGGATTCGAACCGGCGACCTCCGCCGTGTGAGGGCGACGTGCTAACCAGGCTACACCACCGGCCCTGTAATCTTTCATTTTTAGATCCGTATAAAAGCGTTTCTAGTCCCCCTTTTCCTCTTTGTCCCTTCCCTTGAACAGCTCAAAGTGCCCGGGAGGGGGTTTCTCCTTTTCATAGAGCTCCTTTCTCATCGCCTCCAGCAGGCTCTCCTCTCTGCCCAGCAATGACGCGTACGTTGCGTAGCTTATTCCCTCAGGGAGCGCTTCCTTCCAGTTAGCGCTCCTTAAAAGGTGGTGCGCTATGATGAGCTGATCCGGTTTTGTCCTTTTAACAATCTCCTGCAGCAGCTCTTTTGATAGCTTCAGATCATTCTCGTCGAACGCATAGCCAAGCAGATAGTAGGGAAAGCCCCCTACAATAATAACATCGGGTTTAGTTTCAGTGGCAAACTTGACCGCAGCCTTGGATAGCGGGCCCTGAACATCGGGAAGGTAGGTTATCGAATAGCCTTTGTGCTTTACGGATATCCCGATGACGAAGCCCGTCCTGCTTCCTTCCCTGCCATGTGGTATGGGGTTCGAGATCCTGATCTTAACGTTGCCGGCCTTAATCGTTATGCCGTCAGCGAATATCCATTCCTTGGCCGAGGATGAGGCGCTTTTGTGTAGCACGTATCCGCGAACCCTCTGGCTGTAGTTTGCGCTCTTGAAATCCTTGGCAAGGACGACCTTTCCAGAGTATATGTTTTCGCCCCTGGTCCCCATGTAGACGCTGCTGTACGTTGGTGTGTAGTGGTCCCTGTGATAATGAGAAATAAAGAGATATTCGGCGTTCTCAAGCTCCCTCTCAAGCCTCCTTCTGAACTCAGCAAGCGCCTCAAGCTCCCGTGGATGGGGTGGAAGACCATACCTTCTGGGTGCAAGGCTTGCGCCCGGATCAAGTATGATCTCCGTTCCGTCCGCATCGATCTTAATGCACATGGACCTTATCCCCAGTGATTCCTCTCCCAGTGGAGTTATCCTCAAGACAAAATGCTCATACTCTCATCTTCAATATAAAATTATAAAGCTATTAAGGCAGACGTTTTAACATTAGTTATATGAACGATAGTTCGCACCTGAGAAACGCTGGAGTCATAACCTTTGTAGGGACCTTTCAGTTCATAATCATGATGATTGTAGCGGAAGCGGAGTACAAAGGGTATAGCATAAGCTCCAACTATATAAGCGATCTTGGAGTGGGATCTACATCGTTTGTATTCAACCCATCTATAATGATCTTCGGGATTGCTATCATGATTTCATCATACCTCGTTTATAAGGGCCTGAAAACGAAGCTCTTCCCGACCCTCATGTTCATAGGAGGTCTGGGCGCTTTTCTAGTGGGGGTGTTTCCGGAGTACTCTCCTTATCACATACACACTATAGTCTCGTTTATAACGTTCCTCTTTGGTTCACTTGCAGTCATCAGCTCCTATAGACTTCAGGGTTCTTTAATGAAATACATATCCATCCTTGTCGGTCTTTTCTCCCTTGTTTCGCTATTCTTATTTGCATCAGGGGTCACGCTTGGGCTTGGGCCAGGCGGCATAGAGAGGATGATAGCATATCCGGTGCTTCTATGGATACTTTATTTCAGCGGCTACCTCTACAGATCGTCTTAGCTCAGCAAAGCTTTTAGATGCTTACAGTTGATACATGTTATGAGTCTGGACTTCCTTAAGGAGATCCTAGAGAATGATCCGTTTCTCAAACACGTTGGGATAAAAGTCAAAAACATCGGGCATGGAGAGTGTGCGCTCTATATGGACTTCAGGGAGGAGATAACGAGGTTCGGAGGTTTCGTTAACGGAGGAGCTATAGCAACGCTTGCAGATGCCGCTGGCGGATGCGCGGCGCTGACCAGCAACCTTGGTTATAACGAAGTAACAGTAGACCTTGAAATAACGTACATGAGGCCGATAACAACGGGCCCCATAGTTGCCAGATCGAGGATTATCAAGGGCGGAAAGAACCTGGCTTACGCGCTGATTGAGGTCTATGACGGGAACAACACGCTGTGTAGCATCGTAAAGGGCACATACTTTTATACAGAGCGATTTTAGGAAGCATCGCTTCTTTTGAAACGCTAAATAAACCTGACGGGCTGGTGTTTAAATCATCTGCCCCAGGTCACCCTTTTAATATTGCTCGAGGGGCAACAAGTTCACTCTGACCTCATACCCGCCATGAACGACGAAGCTTTCTGCTTTTGTAATCAGTCAGGTTTTTTGGCGCTTTCCCTGTATTCGCTCAGCACAGCTCCAAGGTCCTCCGTGAAGAAGGAGGCCCTGACCGACCACAGGTAGAAAATGATCCCGACGGCTATAGCAACAAAGTTGTCCTCAGGGAATGTTATTAGAGGCGACTCAAGGGGACCGTAAGGTCCAAAGAACGAGATCAGAAGCAGAGTAACCAGCAGCGCTACTATCCACAGTCCTGACCTTACATGTTTTCTTCCATTTTCGTTTATAGCATAATAGTTCACAAAAATGTATGCGATCAGCAGAACCACAAGGGCGCTCCAGAACTCAAGGAATGGGAATATGAAGCCCATCTGCTCCGTTATGCTTTCCGAGTAGGGAAGCGCTATCCTCCGGTATGCGATATAGTAAGTTATAAAGAACAAGATGGCCAGGTAAACAGCTGAAGATGAGAGCGCCACTAGCAGCTTTCTTCCGTATTTTCTAGCGGAATAAATAAAGTAAAGTGGAAGACCGGCGAGCGTAACAACCACAGTTCCATAGAGCACCGTGTAGGGGGTCCAGTAGATAAGGAGAACGGAAACTATGAATGCCGCTGGAACTATAATCCCGGCCGCTGGAGCTCTGAACCTCCTTTTTACGTCAGGAGCGAACTTTCTGAGGGCCATCAGGGCTGGCATACCTCCAAGGTAAGCTATCACGGTTGCGGCGCTTATGAAGGTTGAAAGGAGCTGCCAAGTGGGGTATGGTATTATAAATAAAGCTCCAAGAAGCCACGAAGCAAGCAGGGATATCCATGGTATTCTCCATCTGTTAAGCTTCAGAAAGAACTCGGGAAGGTGTCCATCTGCGGCCAGGCCATAAAAGGTTCTTGAGGATACACCGGTGGTTATTATGGAGCATCCCGATGGCGAAATTATAGCGTCTATCAGGAGAACTGAAGTAAATGCAACAAGTATCGCTATGCCAGAAAGCCTGAATATTTCGAAGAACGGGCCGTTCGACAAAACCGTGCTCTGCAGGCCTGACCAGTCGCCGGGGCTCAGACCAAGGGCCTTCCAATCAAGGCCAGCTATGAATGCTACCTGAATGAGCACGTACAGGACCATCATGATAACCAGGCCTCCTATTGTTGAAAGAGGAATTGCCCGTTCTGGATTTTTCGATTCGCCAGCATAATCTATCGACTCCCTGAACCCAAGATACGAGTAAATTATTCCGCCGGCGGAAACAGCAAGGAACATGGAGGAATATCCGTAAGGAGCAAAGCCTCCAGGCAGTGATGTAAAGTTCTCGGGATGTGGATAAAATACAATAAGCAGAATCACCGCCATCGTGGGTATTATAAGCTTCCAGATGCCAAAGGAATCGTTTACTTTTCCGAAGAGCTTCACCCCAAAGTAGTTGAGAAAGAAGAAGAAGGTCAGTAGCGCAAAAGTTATTATTCCCCCCTTGAGCGTTATTGTGCCGTTTACGAATATCCCTGGGATAAAGGACGAAAGATACTGAACGGCCCCCAGCGTTTCGGTTGGCGCAACTGTAATTATGCCCAGAAGATATGCCCAGCCCATAACAAACGAAGCAAACGTGCCGCCCGTGTACTGCGGAATTCTTACTAGCCCCCCTGATTTTGGGAAGAGGGATCCGACCTCGGCCCACACTATAGCTACAAAGATCAGAAGCACCCCTCCGATTATCCACGAAATTATTGAGGCCGGGCCCACATACATCGCTGAGTAATACGCCCCAAAAAGCCATGAGCCCCCGAGAACTGAGCCTATAACCAGCATCAGAAGATCAAAATCAGAGAGCCCCTTAACTAAGCCCTGATCATATTTCTTAGCCTTGGCCTCCGAAGATTGGGCTTCCTCTGGGGCCATTGCACCGATTTAAAAACCTGACTTTATTAAACTTTTTTCAACGAATACGAAGTCAGGAGGTATGATTACGAAATAATTAAACAGATAACTAGCGATTTTTATGCATAACTTATAATTTATATATAAACGATTTTTTATATATAGCAGCTCTAAGACCTAATTTATGGAAAGAAAGGCCTCTGGCCTCAGAAAATCCATGAAGCTTTCTGACGTTTTTATGTATAATTCGCTTACTATATCCTTCTTTTCTATGATGTGGTTTCTGCTCTATGCTTTTCAGCCTGTGGCCTTTCCGGAAGGAAGCGTTCTCGTTGGAACTCTGTTAATGCTAGCGGTTTCGATCCCCTTCTTCTACAGCTATTACATTCTGAGCAGAGAGATGCCTCTTGCTGGGGGAGACTATGTGTTCCAGAGCAGACTCATAAATCCTGGGGTAGGATTCGTCACGACCTTTACCGGATGGGTCCTATGGCAGTTCTTCTTCCTTGCGTGGTTCGGATACTATATCGTTGATGTTGTTCTGATCCCTGCGATTTACTACTTGAACGGAAGCACGTATCTGATCGATGTTATTTCATCTCCATATTCTGTTTTTGGCTTAACCGTAATTCTGTTCGTTCTGGCGTTCGTGATAGTTGTGAAGGGCCTGGATCTGTACGTGAAGGCCCAGAAGGCCCTATTTGCGCTCATGGTGCTGGGCGGAATTTCCGGGCTTCTGATAACGTTTTCACATATAAGGTATGCGGTGACAATCGGCTTTCCGACCTCATACAGGTCCCTGTGGGAGACGATTGGTACCTGGTCCCTTGGCTGGGGTGCTCTTGGTTATGGTATGTGGTCTGTGATGAACAACGAGGAGATAATGGAGGTCAGAAGCAGAAAGTACTTTATTGCCATGTCAGCTGCTGCCTTGCTTAATGTAATGTTCGTCATCGCCCTCTGGGAGGGGCTGAAGGCAAGCCTTGGCTATGCATACATAAGCAGGATCTCAAAGGACTGGTACTCGGGCAACATGAGCGGTATTTACAGCTACATTGAAGGTCCCTACTATACTGCAATGATGATCTTCCTGAGGCCAAACCCCATACTTTTTCTGCTTCTATCCATGGGAGCTATAGCCTCGATGTTTCAGGTCATAATAGCTATAATGATAGGTGCCTCAAGGATCGTGCTATCGCAGGCTCTTGACGGGATCCTGCCGTCCTCTCTATCGGTCGTCAGCGACAGGACCAGGTCTCCTGTGCCGGCTGCTGTATTCGGGCTTGCCCTGTCCCTTATATGGCTATATCTCATAGTTTTTGTTCCTGCAATTGGACCTTATTTTGTGTCGGTGGTTTTTGCAACCCAGATAACATGGATTTTCACGATGCTTGCCGGAGTGATTCTGGGTGTTAAAAGGAGATCGCGCGTAATCATCGGAGCAAGCTTGACAGGTCTTCTGCTGAATTCTTTCATTGCATATCTCTACATCGCATATCCTCAGCTCGGATTTACTTCAGGAATATCGGCTGAGGTCGTTGCTGGAGTGACTGGAGCGGCGGCATTGTATTACGTCCTCAGGGACATGTGGGCTAAGAAAAAGCGTGGATTTTATTTTGAGGAGGCCATAAGGATGATGGAGGAGACGGAGGTGATCAGAGGATGACGATCCTGACGCCGGGACCAACCGAGATGAACTATGAGGTGCTTAAGGAGATGCTCAGATCGGTAAACCCGGATCTTGATGAAGAGTTCTTCAGAACGTACAGGGAGACGGCTGACATGATAAGGAACATAATAGGAATGAGCAGTGATGTTTACATAATGAGCGGCGAGGGAATGCTTGGGCTTGAGGCAGCGATAGCCAACACCATAGCCCCGGGTGACAGGGTCCTTGCCTTATCAAACGGCGTGTTTGGTGAATCGTTTGCCGATCTGGCCAGAAGGTACGGGGCATCTGTCGATGTGCTAAACTCACCGTACGATGAGCCTTTTAACGCTGAGCTGATAGAGGACGTGGAAAAATACAAGGCTGTAACGTTTGTTTACGTGGAAACCCCCTCAGGCCTGATAAACGACATTGCCGCTGTTTCGGAGAAGATAAGGGACAGGGGCCCGCTCTTTATAGTTGACGCCGTGTCAGCCGTTGGTGGCGTTAAGGTTAACTGCGAAGAGCTGGGGGTGGACATATGCCTTATGGCCAGTCAGAAGGCTTTCAGCTCCCCTCCTGGGCTTGCAATTGTCGCGGTCTCAAAGAAAGCGAAGGAGGTTATTGAAAGGACCAATTACAGAGGCTACTACATGAGCGTAAAGGTATGGGACGAAAATCTGGCACAGGGCATGTTCCCGTACACGCCAGCTGCAAACGATATACTGGCACTTCATAAATCGCTTAGGCTCATGATGCAGGAGGGCCTTGAGCGAGTTTACAGAAGACACGAGGCTGCAAGCAAAGCTGCAGTTGAGGGAATTAAGGCGCTGGGCCTTAAGCTCTTCGTCAAGGACGAGCGGTACTCGGCGCCCACCGTAACTGCTGTGTACTCACCCGTAAAGCCTGAGGACGTCCTTAACTTTACCTGGAGAAGACTTGGCGTTATGCTTGCGGGATCCTGGGGCCCCTTGAGAGACAAGCTGATAAGAATTGGTCACATGGGCTATACTGCGCAGAGAGCGTTCGTGGCGGAGGGCATCGCGGCCCTAGGGGCAGCGCTTAACAATTCGGGCATAGAGGCCGATATCACGAGGGCTGTAAAGGCCGTTAACGAGGTCTTCGATTCCTACGGGTTATAGCTCAATTTTTTACTCTGAATTACTCTAAAAAATAAAATAGCTATACTACTCGGTTACTCGGGAGGCAGCTCCTTGAAAATCAGGCTTATGTCCAGCCCTTTCCTTGCAAAGTAGCTCCTGGATATCGGGTAGAGCAGCGCGCCTAGCACCCAGAAGAATATCATAAGGCCCCAGGACAGAGCATTTATTCCATAATATGGTAGAAACAGGAACTGGTATGACAGGTATAGGAAGCCGGCCGCATCGACTATACCGGCTATTATAAGCGGTACCGCGTGAGGCCCAGCTTCGTCCCTCTTTCTTATTCCGTGGACTATAGCTGTTATACCAACAAAGGCAAAGAAGACCATTCCAAGGGCGGTAGTGGAGTACAGGTATAACCAGTTAGTAAACGAAACTATGATTATCATTACAGCTCCGATTATCCCTGTTAGAAGGAGAGAGTTGACAGGAGAGTGGAACCTCTCGCTTACTCCCGCGAACCAGGAAGGCAGCAGACGGTCAAAGCTCATGCCGAAAACGTACCTTGATATGGAAAGGATCGTTTGCTGAACGGCGGCCAGATACCAGAAGGAGAAGGTTATGTTCATTATCCAGATATATGCGGGGTTGCTCCTGAAGAGTATGGTTGCTATCGTAAGCATGTTGGGAACTACGCCCATGTTGAAGAGGGAGGAGGGCCATGACATCATCGCCTGTGTTGCAAAGTTGAATCCAACTGTGTTGTAATATATCTGCTGGAATATGGCGAGGGCTATGCCGCTGAAGGACGCTGCAAGGAGGGTGCCGGTCCACGCAGCCCTTTTTAAGTTCTTAAGCTCTCCTGAAAAGTCGGCCGCATTGTTTATCCACGGAAGAGCGTAAGCCGTGTAGGGCAACAGGAGAAGGACGGCTGGCCAGGATACAGTAGGCCCATGATACTGTGAGGCCACTGAGTAGTAGGAGGAGTTGTATGATGCCAGGAAAGAGTTGATGGAGCTTATTGTTCCTGAGGGACCAAGCGCCAGATAAGGTATGACCATCATGAACGTCCCTATGAGGGCAACCAGAACTATCGCGCCCAGAAGGACGAACCCATACTTAGGATAGAACGTGTCTATAAGTATGAGTATGGCAAGCATGATGAATGAGAACGCTATGAGGAACCCGGTTGAGGTCATGAAAGATGCCGTTGAGAGGAGCGATGAAGAGCCCGTAACCACCGCTATTGTAGATATAGATGGCGCCAGCGAGAGGGTGATCATCCAGTTGAGGACTATCGCGATGAATGGGAACCCGGTGAATGTAAAACCGAATACAAGAAGGCCTCCCAGAACGGGTCCAAGGTTTCTGCTGACCCAGACGTAGTCCCCTGCAGTCCTTCCAACAGTTCTTACGATGTAATAATAGATATACGCCTCAAACAGCACAACTACGGTCATAAGAAGTATAGCGAGGGTCACGTATCCCCCGGGGTTCCCGTTGGGGAAGAAGCTGTCGGCCTCGTTCAGTGTTATCAGCGCCGTTCCGAAGCCGATCTCTCCCAGGTTTATCAGAAATATGTTCGTTGGAGATATGGTTCTGACCAGGCCTGTGGCGTTCCTGAGAAAGACTCCTGGCTTTTCAGCCAATTTACAAAATATAATGCAAACCATCATATTAACTTTTTGTTTTCCAACCTTTACTTTTAGTTAATATTTTGTGGATTTAATCATTTTAAACATAAAAAGCTGCGTTTGTCGTTAAAAATTTTAGCAACAGAAGTTCTATGTTGCCCTTCTTTTGCACTTTTGATAAACGCTTATATTTGCCGTGGCCCATAGTAGGTTGAATAATGGGTAAATTAAGGGTGTTCTTTGCCACGGATCTTCACGGTAGCGATAAGTGTTTCAGAAAGTTCATAAACGCTGCCAAGGTGTACGGCGCCAACGTGCTGATAATTGGGGGCGATCTTACCGGAAAGGCAATCGTGCCTATACTCGTCAGAGATGATGGCACCGAATTTGCAGACTACCTGGGACAGAAGGTTGAAATAAAGAACAAGGAGCAGGAGGAAAGCCTGATAAAGGAGATTTCCGATTCCGGCTATTACCCGCTGAAGCTAACGCTGAAGGAGCACGAGGAACTCTTAACTAACAAGGAGAAGCTGAACGAGGTCTTCCTCAAGCTCATGAGGGAGAGGCTGGAACAGTGGCTGAGGCTGGCCGAGGAGAGGCTGAAAGGAACCGGTGTAAAGGTCATCATAAACGCTGGAAACGATGATGCTCTGGAGCTGGATGAGGTTTTGGAGTCCTCAGATTTTGTCATACATCCGGAGGGAAAGGTCGTTGAGCTGGACGGCTATGAGATGATAAGCACTGGGTATGCGAACATGACCCCGTGGCACGCGCCGCGCGATATTCCAGAGGAGGAGCTGGAGAAAAAGATAGAGGAAATGGCCAGCAAGGTCAGAAACATGCAGTCCGCCATCTTCAACATACATCCCCCGCCGTATAACACTGGGCTTGATATGGCCCCCAAGGTTGATGAAAACCTCAGGCCGGTGACCCTCCCTGGTACCGTTGTAATGGTGCCAGTCGGAAGCGTTTCTGTAAGAAAGCTTATTGAAAAGTATCAGCCGTTGCTTGGGCTCCATGGGCATGTTCATGAATCTCGGGGGGCCAAGTACTTAGGAAGGACGCTTATAATAAATCCTGGGAGCGACTACCCCTACGGAATACTTAGAGGTGCTGTGATAAATCTCGAGGATGGCAAGCTGAAGAGCTATATGCTCACGACGGGGTGATGGGGATGCCTCTGAAGGACGTCAGGGAGGAGGCTGAAAGAATCCTTAAGGAGGCTGACAGGAGGGGCGTCGTTCTAAGGCTTCTCGGGGGCATGGCAATATGGTATGCCTGCCCATCAGCTAAGGAGGGGCCGTTATCCAGAGCCTATGGTGACATAGACCTCATCGGATACAGCAGGCAGTCAAGGGAGATTTCCGCTCTGTTCAGGGACCTGGGCTACAAGCCTCGGGAGAGGTTCAACGCGCTTTATGGCTATAAAAGGCTAATCTTCAATGACTTTGAAAATATGAGGAGAGTTGACGTGTTTCTGGATGTATTTGAGATGGCCCACAAGTTTGACTTCAAACAGAGGATAGGGCTTTGCGACAGGCATCTGCCCATTACCGATCTGCTGTTTACAAAGCTTCAGATAGTGAAGATAAACGAAAAGGACCTGAAGGACATAGTTGCTCTGGTTCTCGATCATGAGTTTGGAAAGGATCCGTGCAAAAACATTGAACTGGATTACCTTGCAAAGGTCACCTCCACCGATTGGGGCGTTTACAAGACCTTCACAATTAACATCAACAAAACGCTCGAGTACTTGGGGAACCTGGGGCTCAGGGACGATGAGCGGGCGAGTGTTGAGGAAAGGCTCAGGGCTATGCTTAAGGAGATCGAGGAGAGACCAAAGAGCATGAGCTGGAAGATAAGAGCCGCTATAGGAGAGAGCAAGAAATGGTACGAAGAGGTTGAAGAGGATCAGAAAGTTGTTGAATAGCTGTTTTCCTTAGAAAGATCCCTTTAACGCATTGTATGTGCTGTTAACAAGTGGTAGCGGGGGGTGGATTTGAACCACCGATCTCCGGGTTATGAGCCCGGCGGGGTAGACCTGGCTCCCCCACCCCGCTTCTCAGATTAAATGTTATGCGAGCTTTATAATCTTTTTCGTTTTTCTAGATGCCTGACCTGATGATCTCCCTGACCGTCCTCTCTATGCCGCTTCCATACTGAAACGCCTTCTTTTGCTTCCAAACAATTGTCTGAGGAACTCCAAGCAGCTCCCCGATCCTTCTCAGACCAAGCTTGTCCCGTCTCAGACTTAGAGGAAGTCCCTGTGCCTTTCGGAAAAATGATCTGAAGGCATAAGGGTACAGCGGCTCAACCCCCGCCATAAGGATAGCTCTTGCATCCCTCCTCAGGCCATATATGCCTCTTTTTATGTCCTCATGAAGCAGGCCCCCTAACATTTCAGGATGGACCCGCCTGTGCCTTGCGTACCCTCCGAACAGCTCGTCTGCCATCTGCCCAACGACGGCCCTGTCGAAGCCGTTCTCCTTAGCTGTCCTTGCAAATATAAAGAATCCCGATGCCAGGGAGATGTCCATGGGCGTGTGACAGAAGGGCTTAACTGCCTCGACGGCTTCCTTGAGCTCAGAGCGGCTTATTACATGTACAAGGTGCTCCAGACCAAGCTCCCTTGCACTGCTCTTCGCATTTTCTATGTCCTGTCCATGCTCAAAACCCACGGTAATAAGAAGTGGAGAGCTGTCACGCAGAACGTGAGCCAAAACTGAGCTGTCCAGTCCACCCGAGTAGGCCACGGCGGCCCTCCCGATAATCCTTCCGTAGCTCTTCATAATGCTTGCAAGGTCGCTCAGCTGTGCTGTTTCAGGTCTCAGATCATGAGCCAGCATCTCAATGTTGTTCTGTGAATAGACCGTTACCTCCCCGAACTGTGGCTCAGGGCGCATCACGAAATCTTGCATGAAGGCTCCTGTAAAATCGTACGCCTCGACCCTGACTTCGCCTTCGGCCGTAAGCATGTACTGGGTTTCCTCTGCAAAGAGCTCACTAAGCAGCTCAGAAAGATCCAGGCTCCTGCCCTTGAGCGCTTTAAGCCTCTGAAGTCCACCCCTGACATCAAGCACTTTAAGTCTCAAGGCCAAGCTTCTCCCTGGCTTCTCTGATGACCTTTCTTGCGAGAACCAGGCTGAAACCTTTTACCTTCGAAGCGATTTCCACATCGTTTGCCTGTGAGAGCTCAAGAAGGTTATGATAGCCAGCCTCGTAGAGCGCCCTGGCCCTCCTTCTCCCGATGCCACTCAGCGACGCCAGGCTGGCCACATCCTTCCTCACGCCCTTCTGTATTCTTATCATGGGCAGCTCAAAGGACTCCGAGCTAATTCCTATTATTCTCGCAAGCCTTGAATACGCGTAGACTATCCATCTGGCGGACTCTATCATCCTGTACATGTCTCCTGGCTCAACGCCAAGCCTGTCCAGCAGCTCCTGTTCTGATTGCTCGTTAACCCATCCATAGAGCGCTAGGAAGGTTCTTGAAGAGCAATCGTCGCTTAGGAACGGCTCAAGCTCGTACTCAACGCTGAGCAGCTGATACAGCTCAACCTCGTCTTTTCTTCTTGAGGCAAGCTTTGGATCCATGTCCTCCGAGGATGCCAGCAGGCAGATTATAGGCAGCGTAGGATCATCCCATTTCTTCAGCTCCTCCCCGGCCCTTATGAACGACAGGGCCGTACGGGGGGACACGTACAGCTTTGCAGTGAGGTCCCCGAGGGGAGACGTCCTGTACTTCCCGTTCTTTGCCATAAGTATGAATCCGTTTGAGCTGAGAAATTCTATCGACTCCCTTATAGGAACGTCGAGGGGCCCGTTCTGCTTTGCGTAGAGCGTTCTGTCGAAGAACTCCTTGATCTTCTCGTATGAAGCATATCCAAGTATTGAGATTAGTGCAAGCACCATGGTTGAAACGTCCTTAAGAAGGAGCTTTGAGGAGATGGACTCCGGCTCTCCTCTTGCGTACCTGTCCAGGTAGAGGTCCACCTGGTACTCGTCCTGCGCAAGCAGTATGCACTTTCCGATCTTGTCGTACTTTGGCCTTCCGGCCCTTCCCGCCATCTGCTTATACTCCATGACCTTTATTGGCTCCCTCCTGTCCTCGTTAAACCTGTAAATCGAATTTATTATCACGGTTCGTGCGGGGAGGTTTACCCCCGCCGCAAGCGTAGGAGTGCTGCATATGACCTTGATCCTGTTATCCCTGAAGAGGTTCTCAACGAGCCTTCTGTAGCTTGCAGGGAGTCCAGCATGATGAAATGCTACCCCAAGCGGGATGAGCGATCTTAGGGTCCTTGTAATGGAGGTGTCCTCCTCTTCCTCCGGATAGGACTGCTCGAGGGGAACCTGGGAGAATCTCTTAGTTACTGTGGAAAGGTTCTTCGCAAGCTCAAGGGCCTTCTTTCTCGTCTCAGCAAACACAAGGCACTGACCGCCTTCCTTCAGCTCGCTGTACACCACGTCCTGAAGCAGGGTGCCCCT
>JAGDXK010000010.1:10839-12239 GCA_023256405.1 Nitrososphaerales archaeon | reverse complement strand
CCCCGTTGCTGAATATAATGCGGTCATCGTACGCCACGCCCTCCAGAAGCGTTACTGGTCTCCATTCATCATATACGACATCCAGACCCAGCCATGAGGCTATCTCGCTGTAATTTTTAACCGTGGCCGAAAGAGCCAGCAGCTGAGCGTTGCTGTACCAGGAGTTTATCTCCGTTAGCACGAACTCAAGCGTTCCTCCTCTTGATTCGTCATCCAGGAGATGAACTTCATCAAAGACAAAGAGACCGACCTTTTCCATCCACTTTACCCTGTGCCTGATTATCGAGTCAAGCCTTTCGTTAGTTGTTATTATTACGTCAAAGGCCCCCAGCTCGGAAGGCTCAAGAGCGACGTCATCGCCAGTGCTCAGCGCCACGCTTACCCGCTTACCATCGTTTTTGTATATATTCTCAAAGAAGGACCTGAATTCCTCGTACTTTTCATTAGCAAGGGCCTTCAGCGGAGTTATGTATATGGCCTTAAGGCCTAGATCAAGCACCGTCCTGCCAATGGCCATGAGAGCAATCAGCGTCTTACCGCTGGCAGTTGGAGTAACCACAAGAAGGCTCTTTCCCTCGAGAAGGCCCTTTTTGACCGCCTTCTCCTGAGGGGGCCACAGGGAGACATAGCCGCTTTCCTTGAGCTTCTTCTTGATAGGCGGCGAAAGGCTCAGATCCTCAACAAGCATCCTTCAAAATCTATTACTGTGCTGTTTATAAACTGATTTTGGATTATACAAAACGCTCAGATCACAGTTAACAGGGCCACGACATATATAGCAGCTGAAATCATGAAAAGGATCGCCCAGATTTTCCTGCTCCACCTGAATATCTTCCTGCCATCAAGTATGGCGAAAGGAAGGAGGTTGAAGAGGGCTATGAACGCGTTAAAGTAAACGGCCGTAATCAGAAATCCATACAGCATGGCAAAAGGCAGGATAATCAGGCCCATTATGATGTTCGTTATGGGACCCCAGGCCGAGATCTTCCCCATAGTCTCCTCATCGGCAAACCCGTATACCACGGTAGCGCCAGGAGCTATGATCTTGAACGGAAGAAACGCAGTTATCAGAGTTAGAATGGCCCATATCCACTGTAGCCGGAACTCAGCATAGAGACCGCTTCTTATTGCTGATACCTTGTGGGCGTACTCGTGCAGAATGAACGCCAGTATGAAAAGAACGCTGTTAATTATAAGTCCGGAAGGAGAGAAGTAGTATATCCAGGTTATGCCGACTATCCAGACTATAATCGCTCCAATTAAAAGGTTCAGCGCTTCTCTCTTTCCAGGCCCTATACCATAATAATAGCTCAACTTTACTCCTCGTCAATGAACTCCTCTGGCTTTGGAACCTCCGGCGGAAGTCCCTTTCTCTTTCTTATTGAAGCAATGATCTGCGG
>JAGDXK010000010.1:10240-10829 GCA_023256405.1 Nitrososphaerales archaeon | reverse complement strand
GTTATTACGCCTATTGCTGGGCCGAGTATATCCGAGACGCCCTTCACCTCTATAGAGAGTATGGGCTCGAGAAGCGTTGGCTTGGCGAGAAGCATAGCACCAAGGATCGCTCTTCTGGCAGCTGGCATGAGCTGTGCGTAGGTCCTGTGAGCCGGGTCTTCGTGGGGTATGAAGTGATGCAGTATTACCTTTACTCCCCTTACATATTCATACGCAAGCGGCCCGTTAGTCATCGCATCAACGAAGCCAGCCCTGAGGCTGTCCATGCTTTCCTGCAGGAACTGGACACCCTTTGTCTGATCCACAAATACGTTCCCTCTTGGATCGATTGCCACCACTCCCTTAGCCTCCTCGGCGTCCCAGCCATGATCCCTCAGTATCTTGGCTATCTGCTTCCTGTCCATGTTCTCGTTGATCTGGCCTGTAATTATCAGGTTAATGGTGTCCTCGTCCAGGGGCTCAACCCTTATGAACACTTTGTTGTGCTTGTTGGGGCTCTTTGCCATTACAGGTCCAGCCTTTGCCATTATCGTCTCCCTGTAGTTGATCAGGGGCTTGCTGGTGATTATCTCTATTCCCTGCTCTTGAA
>JAGDXK010000010.1:9060-10230 GCA_023256405.1 Nitrososphaerales archaeon | reverse complement strand
GTTGCTATTTCAAGATGGAGCACTCCCATTCCAGAAAGCAGGGTCTCGCCAGTTTCCTGGTTTATCGTAACTACAAGGTTCGGATCCTCTATGTGCATGTTCTGCAGGATCTCTATGAGCTTTGGCAGATCCCGTGGGTTCTTTGGCTCTATTGCTATGGTGACAACCGGCTCGCTCACGTACTTTATGCTCTCAAACGGGACTATGTCCTTAACGCTTGAGAGCGTCTCGCCGGCAGTTGCATGCTGGAGCCCGAGCAGCGCAGGAACGTTGCCAGCTGGCAGGTAGCCCACTATTTCTCTGAAGGGCCCCATGAACATGCTGACGCTCTGGACCCTTTCCTGCCTTCTTGCGTTTATCAGGTAAAGCAGGTCCCCGTCCCTGACTGTTCCGCTGAACAGCCTTCCAACGGCCACCGGACCCGCCTGCGGATCCACCACCACGTTAGTTACCATCATAACGGTGGGCCCGTTGTCGTCGCATTCAATAAGCGCCTTATATATGTCGCTGTTGGGATCGCCCTTCCAGATCTTGGGAATCCTGTACTTCTGGGCCACATGAGGCGGAGGGATGTGCTTAATAACCATTGACAGGATTGCTTCGTGTAGCGGGAAGCTCTCAATAAGATGGGTCAGATCGCCAGTGCTGTAGGCCTCGTAGACGTCCTTGAATCCCATGTTCTTGGCCTTTGCCATGCTGAGCGTAAATCCCCACCTGTCCTTTGAGCTTCCAAATGCCACGCTGTCGTTGGTTATGCTTATCTTGAACGCGTTCTTGAACTCCGGCTCTGCATATATGTCTATAAGCCTGTTGACGTCGTTTATGATGTTTGACAGCCAGGCCTGCATTTTATCTGGCGTCAGCCTGAGCTCCTTTATCAGCCTGTCAATCTTGTTTATGTAAAGAACAGGCCTGACCCTCTCGTCCAGCGCCTGTCTCAGGACCGTTTCCGTCTGCGTCATGACGCCCTCCACCGCATCAACCACTACCACTGCCCCATCGAGTGCCCTGAGGGACCTGGTTACCTTGCCAGTGAAGTCTATGTGTCCCGGAGTGTCTATCATGTTAAAAACGTACGGCCTGCCCTCATGCTCGTAGTACAGAGTCACGTTGGCAGCCTTGATCGTCATCTGCCTCTTCTGCTCCAGCTCCATATAGTCCAGAGCCAAC
>JAGDXK010000010.1:0-9050 GCA_023256405.1 Nitrososphaerales archaeon | reverse complement strand
GAGCCAACGCCTGACCTGCCACCGTTGGGCTCAGCATCCCTGCGGCTGCAAGGAGGGAGTCTGACGTGGTTGTCTTCCCGTGGTCTACGTGAGCTATTATGCCAAAGTTCCTGATCTGCTCCTTGTTCGAGATGACCTTGAGCGCTTCTGCGGTTGTCTTAAACCTTGGCATCCTTCAGCTCACCCTCAACTATGACCGCGTTCACCTGATATGTGTCGTCGGCTATTGTGTTTCCCCTTACGAGCTTTCTCTTCCTCTCCCCCTTTCTCCTTGGCCTGAAGCCCGGAGGCCCGGAGAGGAGAACATACTTCTTTACTGGGCCCTCGATGTAAGGTATGTGTGGAATACCTGATCTGTCCGTTGCACCAGTTATCTTGAACTTTACGTTGCCCAGACCGAGAACGCTTCCATCTATTATCTCCCCTATCTTCCTTCCTATCAGGACGGAGCTGAGATTGCCCTTTATTTCAATCTTCCTGGCCGTCCTTGTCTTTGGGTCCGAGAGCACTAACTGTAAATCACCCATATGCCGGTAAAATCCTAATGCTAGGATATTAAAAAGGTTATCCCTAAATTGCCTTGATCAGGAGCTCTGAGCAGACTGGAGGCTTCTTGGGGTGTAGTTAATTCCCATCCTCTTGAAGAGGTTCTCATCCTTTGGATAGTGGTAATATGAGCTGGGCCTTACGTAGTAGTCGTTCTTCAGCTTCTTTCCTGTTCTCTTTTCCCACTCCTCAATGCTTATGCCATACTTCTTCTGGATTCTGTCCCTGTACCACTCCGGGATCACGTTGAAGGTGCAGAAGGGGATGATCCTGTCGTCCGGCGTGAGGTAGTGTATGTCGCATCTCCTGACCCTCTCCTCGTCGTGGTTGTACTTATCCATGAAGTGCATCATGCCAACGAAGAGTGACTTCATCTGCAGCTGTCCCAGAGCGCTGTAGTCGTGCTTCAGTATTATGTTTATTAGCAATCTTGTGAGGTTCAGGCCTGACGGCATCTTGGATCTGTCAATAAATCTGTGAAGGTTTAACATGACAGAAAGCCCCACGAGGTACTTGTTCTCGCCTCTCTCGATTTTCTCCGCCTTGTCCTCAAAGAACTTGAGAAGGCCGTCGACGTCAACGAACCTTGTTATGGGAACCATTCTTCCGTTGTCGTTGAAGATGTATGTTGCGGCTCCACAGGCAAAGTGCGTCGTAAGCTCGTACTTTGGCTCTCCTGTCCATGCCTCAATAAACCTTGAGAGCGGCATCGCCGCAGGAACTGGGAACCAGTCCTCCTGCTTGACTTCGCCGTTTGTCTGCTCCTCTATCCTCTGGATCACCTCGGGAATCGTTATCCTGAACCTTTCCCTTTCGTGTCTGGGAACCCTGCCGGTTAAAGATACTGGCTGATAGTTAATTCCCCTGACAATGTCCATGTTGTAGAAAGCGAACCTGAGCATATCTCCTACCTCGTGGTCATTTACCCCCTTTATTACAGTTGGGACAAGCACGATGCCAAGCCCTGCCTGCCTGCAGTTGTTCAGAAGGCCGGGTATTTCCCAGTAGTTCTTCGGGTTCGTTTCGGGCGTGACTCCGTCGAAGCTTACATAGAGCGTGTTCACCCCGGCCTCTCTAACCTGTTTGCATAGCTCTGGCTTCCTTGAGAGATTTACTCCGTCCGTGTTGAGCTGAATGTGGGTTATCCCTTCCTCCTTTATCGCCTTTATGATATCTATGAGATCCTCTCTCAGCGTTGGCTCACCGCCTGTCAGCTGCACAGCTACTCCATGTATGGGCTTTTCGTTCAGAAGATTCCTCACCATCCTTCTGATCTGATCTATAGTTGGCTCATAGATGTATCCGGCCTTCTCGGCGTAAAAGAAGCAGTACCAGCAGTTCAGATCGCATCTGTTTGTAAGCACTATGTTAGCGAGCGCCGTGTGGCTCAGATGGTTGCTGCAGAGACCACAGCTGGCAGGGCAGGTAATGTTGGGAACAACGGTCCGCGGATTCTCTATGCCCCTTCCATCCCTAGCATACTTCGAAAACCTTTCATACATCTCATATGATCCAAAGTAAACGTCCTCAAAGTAACCATGCTTTGGGCACGTCTTCCCAATGTAAACTACTCCATCTCTTTCAAATATCTCAGCATCTATAACCCTGTTGCACTCGGGGCATATGCTCCTTGTCTTCCTCAGAAGCCTGCCCCGCGGCTGCTGAGGCTCAATCTGCTTTTCCTCAACAAGCACCATAAGTTGACTTCAGAGTGGGTATTTAAAAATATTTTTAACATTTAAACTAAAAATTGTAAATTTTATGGCCAGATGCCCCTGAGCTTTATTGCCTCGGCAACCCTCGAGACTGCAAGCACCAGTGCTGCGGTCCTCATGTCGACCTTGTACTTCTTGCTAATGTCGTAAACATCGTTGAATGACTTTACCATTCTCTCCTCAAGCATTTTGTTTACCTGCTCGAGGGACCACTGGAGCCTCTGGAGGTTCTGAACCCATTCAAAGTAGCTCACGGTAACTCCGCCGCTGTTTGCCAGAATGTCCGGGATGACGAAAACTCCCTTCTGGTACAGGATTTCATCCGCTTCGGGCGTGGTGGGACCGTTGGCTCCTTCCCCTATTATCTTCGCCTTTATCTTGTCGGCGTTCTTCTCTGTTATTACCTGCTCCAGCGCTGCTGGAACGAGAACGTCAACGTCGAGGGTTAGAAGGTCATCATTTGAAATCTTCTCGGCGTTCTTGTAAGTGGTAACCGTTCCGCTCTTCTCCTTCTCCTTAAGTACCTCATCCACGTTCAGGCCGTTCTTGTTGTATATTCCGCCCTTTGAGTCGCTTACGGCAACAACTCTCATCCCGTACTCCTTTGCCATTATCAGCGCTGCGTTAGATCCCACGTTGCCAAATCCCTGGATTGCAACCGTGGCCTCCTTGACCTTTATGCCCAGCTTCTTCGCTGCCTCAGCAACTACTATTGCCACGCCCCTTGACGTTGATTCATTTCTTCCAAGGCTTCCTCCTACTTCTACTGGCTTGCCAGTTATCACTCCTGGCTCTAGATGGCCGTTGAGTATGCTGTAGGTGTCCATTATCCAGGCCATGTGCTGTGGTCCTGTGTAGACATCCGGTGCTGGGACGTCCTCGTAGGGGCCGATTATGCTCGAGATAGCGTAGGCATACCTTCTTGTCAGCCTCTCGATCTCGCCCTGTGACATGCTCTTTGGATCACAGACTATGCCTCCCTTCGCGCCTCCTAGAGGTAAATCAAGAACCGCCGTCTTCCAGGTCATCCACATTGCAAGGGCCCTTACCTCGTCTAGCGAAACGTTAGGATGATATCTTATTCCTCCTTTGTAAGGGCCTCTGGCGTTGCTGTGCTGAACCCTGTAGCCTATGAAGACCTTTATCTTTCCGTTATCCATGCGGACCGGCAGAGCCACCTGAACCTCTCTTTGAGGGTGCGAAAGAATTTCCTTTATATCATCCTCGAGGTTTATAACGGCTGCCGCCTTGTTGAGCTGCTGAAGAGCCATCTGCCATGGCGTCTGTTTTTCTTTTTGAGCAGAAACGGAGGTAGTCAATTTGGCTCAAGATGTATAAAATTAGTGAGCTTATAAGCATTCTCTTTACAAAATTTTAAATATTAATAATAAATTTATCAAATTTTTCTACAGCTGATTACGAAACATTTACAACGTTCTCAAATATGCACGATGTTAGAAAAAATTAAGGGGCTTAGATAAAATCCCAGGGCAGGATCGGGAGCCTGTACGGTCTTTTGCCTATGGCGTCTGCAACGGCGTCCGATATTGATGCGCCGACCGGTATTATGCCTATTTCGCCTACTCCCTTAGCGCCAAACGGGCCCAGCTCCTCATAAGTCCTGACGAACTCGACGTTTATCATCGGGGAGTCCTTTGCCGTTGGCACTATGTAGGTCGTGTAGTTTATGTTCAGGGGCCTGCCATCCTTGTCGTAGCTGTAGTATTCAGTTAACGAATATCCCAGCCCCTGTATCACGCCCCCCTCTATCTGCCCTGCAGCTATAGCAGGGTTGATTACGTTTCCAATATCAGCTATGAAGTCCACCTCCAGTGGCCTTATCTTTCCCAACATTTCGTCTATTTCCACCTTTGACACCATTACTCCGTACATGTAGACCATGTGAGGCACCTCGAGCGTTCCTTCAACTGGCTCTGGATACCTGGGCACCTCATAGGTTGCCTCAAAGAAGGTGCTCTTGCCTCTGCTTCTCAGCCGCTTTGCGAGCTCGTAGATGTTTATCGACCTGTCCTTGTAGTAAAAGTTGCCTCCCCTGTAGGTTACCGATGAGCTTGAGGTCATAAAGTATGATGCGGCCTCAAGCCTGAGCTCGGAGAGGGCCTTCTCACAGGCGGCCAGAAGCGCGTTGCCAGCGTTGAAGGTTGACCTTGAGGCGCTTGAGCCCCCGGTGTCCGGCGAGTATTTAGTGTCCGAATGATAGACCTCTATCTGAGATACTGGGATCTGAAGCTTCTCCGCCACAAGCTGAGCGTTTCCTGTGTTTATCCCCTGACCGTAATCCACGTTGCTGAACATTATTCTTACCTTGCCCTCAGGCACCACCTCTATGGCAGCTGTTGGGAAGTCAGGGAGCGTTCCAAATCCAACGCCCTTGATTGCCACTGCCACCCCAACGCCGGTCCTGGCAAACGGGGTAGAAGGATCGGGCCTGTAGAACACCTCTTTTGCTCTCTTAAGGGCCTCCTCAAGCCCTTCGCTGTGTCTGATGATATTGTTAAACGGCCCCGTCTCGCCCGTCCTCAGTATGTTCTTCAGCCTCAGATCTATCGGATCCATTTTAAGCTCGTCCGCAAGCTCGTTCATCATGCTCTCAATTGCAAAGTTGCTCTCCGGAGCACCAAACCCTCTAAAGGCCGAAGCAAGGCCGTTGTTGGTGTATACGAGGTATGCATCTATGTAGTAATTGGGAACCCTGTAGGGGCCGTTTATCGTTTCTATGCTAACATCAAGTATTGTAGGACCAAAGCTCTGATACGCCCCCGAATCAAGATATATGGCTGCCTCGTTTGAAAGAAGCGTTCCGTCTTTAGCGGCAGCTGTCCTGAGCTTTATCTTTGAGGATGTTCTGTGAAACCCTGCTATTCCGCTTTCCTCCCTCGACCACGTGAGCCTGACCGGCCTCTTTGTCTTGTAAGCAAGAAGGGCCAAATGTATCTGCACTGTTACGTCGTCCTTGCCGCCGAAAGCGCCTCCTGTAGGCGAGTTCTTCACCCTTATTTTATCTGGGGATATTCCCAGAACTCTAGCTATCTGGAGCTTATCCCTGTAAGGGGTCTGACCCCCTGCTATGACGTTCAGTGTTCCGTTCTCATCTATGTAGGCAACCCCTCCTTCGGGCTCAAGGTACATGTGCTTTTGCATTGGCGTCTCGTATGTCCTTTCAAGCACAACGTAGGCCGACGCCCTTGCCTTGTCAACGTTGCCCTTCTTCACTATTGTGTGCCTTGCTATGTTGCCCTTCTCGTGTATTTTTGGCGCATTATCATCCAGGGCCTCCTCAATGCTCCTTATAACAGGAAGCGGAGTTATGTCGACCTTAATCCTGCTCAACGCCTCCAGACCGGCCTCAACGCTCTCAGCCGCCACGAGGGCTATGGGCTCTCCATAGTACCTGACTTTGTCGTAAGCCAGCACGGGAATTTCAGGGACGATCGCTCCATAACCGTTCAGGGATGGAATGTCCTTGTAGGTTAAAACCGCCTTTACCCCGTTCACCTTTTCGGCGTCCTCTGTCTCTATCCTGTTTATCTTGCCGTGCGCCACTTTGCTCCTGAAGGTAAATGCATATAGGGCGTTCTCAAGCCTTATGTCAGTAACGTACAGCAGCGTTCCTCTAACCTTGTCCTCAGAGTCAATTCTTGGAATGGACCGGTTAAGCGACTCGTACCTGGAAACCACGGATTCTGTAGAGGTCATGCTCCACCACCAACTGGTGGGAACACTATTAACTTATCACCTTCGGAAAGCGGGTCGTCCAGTTTAGCTGCCTTTCCGTTTTTAATAATTACTATGTAAATCCTCTCGGTTATTCCGAGCTTTTTTAAGACGTCTTCTACTTTGGCACCTTCATCAACTTCTACCGTATGCAGCCTTCCTCCATACTGATATATGTATGGGCCTGCCAATTCAACTTCCACTCTCAACGCCGTATTCTACCTTCTTTCCCATTCCTTTCATTATGTAATATAGCGCCTCGTAAACTACACCGTAGGTTGCCTTCCTTCTGTACTCAGCGGTTCCTCTTATGTCAGTTATAGGCCTGGTGGCCTCGGATGCAAGCCTAGCTATTCTGTCTATCAGCTGCTCCGTAAGGGGCTGATCCTTAGCTGCATCCTCCGCATCCTTTGCCCTTATGACGGTTGGAGCAACAGCTCCGAGCGCCAGCCGCAGGTACTTAACTGTGCCCTCCTGCAGTAGCAGCGACCCTGCAGCGCTGACTATGGATATCGCGTTAGCGCTTCTCAGCCCCAGCTTCTGGAAAAAGTAATACGTGCCGGGCTCCATCTTCTCAATTTTTATCTCAGTTATAAGCTCATCTGGCTCCCTGACCGTCTTCCTTGGACCCAGGAAGAACTTGTCGATGGGAACCTCTCTGCTTCCGCCAACCTTCTGTAACTTTACGGTGGCGTTAAGAACGTATAGCGGCGGTATGCTGTCGCCCGCAGGGCTTGCTGTCCCCAGGTTTCCGCCTATAGTGCCAAGGTTCTGAATCTGCGGAGAGCCTATCTGTCTGACCGCTATGAGTATGCTGGAATCGCTTTCCTTTATGTAGCTGAGCTCCGGAACGTATGAGAGGTTAAGAAGCTCCTTCTCCTTTAGAACGCCGTCCTTTATCATCACCATTACGTCCGTTCCTCCGGCGATAGGCCTGATCTGTTCCCTCCTCTGTGCAAGTATGTCCAGCGCTTCAGCAAGGCTCCTGGGGGAGTAAACTATGATGCTTTCATACGACACCCTTCTTCACCACCTTCTTTATCGCGCTGACGATCCTGGGGTAGGCCCCGCACCTGCATATGTTCCCGCTTATACCTTCAAGAATTTCCTCGTCTGTTGGGTTCGGGTTCTCGTTCAGGAGGCCCTTTGCAGCCATTATGAACCCAGGAGTGCAGTAGCCGCACTGAAGGGCGCCCTCCTCGATAAACGCCTCCTGTATCGGATCTAGCGCTCCATTTCTCTCCAGGCCCTCGGCGGTTGTAATCTGTTTGCCCTCCACCTGGGATATCATGATCAGACACGAAGTAACCGCCTGACCATCAAGAAGCACCGTACAGGCACCGCACTCCCCTGCCTCACATCCCGGTTTGACGCTGGTTACACCAAGATCCTCTCTAAGAACCCTCAGAAGGCTTTTGGCAGGAGGAGCAGTCACTGTTACCCTTTTTCCATTGAGGAAAAAAGAGACTGTGATCTCCATTGCTGATAACTTTATTTTTAGCTAATATAAAATTTTTCAAACCATTTTATCGGGTCATGCTGTAAGGTTGAAAAGAGTTGAAGCTCAGGGCCTGTCTATCGGCTTTCTGTTTACAACATCCTCCCTGTAATCTATATCTATAAGGATCCTTGAGGTTCCAAGCTCCACTCTGTGTATTTCTTTTTCGTGCTTGCTCAGAAACCCCTTGAGGCCCTTCGACTCCTCGCTTATTCCGAGCAGCTCCTCTCTGAGGCTTGCGTCCACGAGGATCGGATGACCTCCTCTTCCCTCAAACGTAGGGACTATTATCCTCCTGCCTGTGCGCTCGTGCTCCTCTATGATCCTTCTGCAAATCCACCCGCTGAGGTACGGCATGTCGCCAGGCGTTATTAAGTAGGCTTTAAGCGGGCTTGCGTAGGCGATTCCTGCTTTTATTGAGGAGCTCATGCCCCCTTCGTGATACTGCGGGTTGTAAACGAAAACTGCATTTGTCCCTTTCAGCTCCTCCATGATCTTATCCTTCTCGTGCCCGGTAACAACCACTATCTCCAGCCCCTCCAGAGAGCACTCTTCAATAACCCTTCTTATAATGGATTTGCCCTCTATTTTAAACAGAAGCTTGTTTTCGCCGAAACGGGTCGATTCGCCTGCCGCCAGCACTATCAGCGAATATTTATTTTTCGTACTCATGGTTCTAACATAGAAATATCCTTATGTAATATTTAAAAATGCATCTTCATGGTTATCTGATAATCGAATGAACATAGGCATAATAGGAATAGGCAACATGGGCTATGCCTTCAGCGTGGCCCTCTCCAGAGGGCGTCATGATAAAATTATTGTATATGATAGAGGATCCGAGGTCAAAAGGATCAGGAAGAAGAACGTCATAAGGGCCTCCTCGGTCGAAGATTTGGCCAGGTCGTCGGAAATAATATTTATAGCGGTCAGGCCCGCTGACGTCGATGACCTTCTGGAAAGATTAAAGAACCATATCATGGGCAAGACGATTGTTTCCGTCGTGGCGCTGTATCCATACGATAAGCTGAGGGAGAAGCTTCAGGGCGCTAGGATCTGTAAAATAATGACAAGCGTTGCGTCAGAGACCGGCAAGGCCCCGGTTCTTGCTTACTGCGAGAAGGAGAACTTCAAGAGCCTGAAGGGCCTCCTGAGCAGGTTCGGCGAGCCATTCCTCGTCGATGAAAGAACGCTGGATATGCTTGTGCCTATCGTGGGAAGCGGCCCCGCGCTTCTAGCGTACTTTTTGGATTCTCTCTCTGAGTATATGGTGTTGGCTGGGGTCGAGAGGGACCTTGCTGACAAGATCGCAAACCTCACGGCTTACTCGACTTCGTACTATTTGCTTAGGAGAAATATTACATATTATGATCTTTCAAAGAAGGTGACCACGCCTTCAGGAATAACGATAAAAATACTGCATGAGTTTAACAAGAGAACCATAAAGGGCAACATTGTTGATGCTATACACACAAGAATGAGTGAGACAATTAAGAAATAAAGGGCGCCGGCACCGCTGCTTCGCGAGGGCTTGCGCACCTCACTAACACAGCGGC
>JAGDXK010000028.1:8306-12177 GCA_023256405.1 Nitrososphaerales archaeon | reverse complement strand
CTCATCGCTCCTTTCTGAAAATCGTTCCAGGAGCAGATAAACCGGAGATATGGTAACCCTCTTGTTTGTTATGGGGACCCCGTACTTGCTCTCAACGTACGATGCGGCCTCCACAAAGGCCCTTGCGGCCTTCGTTATTCTTTTGTACAGGCAGTCGGCCACTTCCTCAGATCTGTTAGAGGCGCATCCCAGGGTATTTATTCCCAGAGTAACCGCCCTGATGTTGAGCTTCTGCTCCGAAATTATCTCAATGGTCTCCAAAACCTCATCTATGCTGAACTTGCTCATAGAGAAAGCGCATATGTTGTCTGGCTTATTTAGCTTTTGACAAAAAGGTGCAAAAAAATACTCCGGCTTTCGTTTTCCTTAAAATTCCTCTTCTTCTCCTTCCTCTTCGTAGTCCTCGTCTTCCCAGTCCTCTTCCCAGTCCTCTTCCTCCCAGTCTTCCTCCCAGTCCTCTTCTGCGCTAAACATTTTTTCCTCGCGTTGTACTAAGGCAAAATTACAGGATATAAACCTTTCTCTTCAATTGGTTTGAATTTCATATTGATCCTTCAGGCTCCTTCCTTAACTTAAGGACCTAGACGAGCCCGTTTATGGCATCCGGCAGATCCCTTATGAGGCTTTTTGGCGCCATGTTCAGCCTAATCGGGTTCTCGAAGCCTCTGAACGGCTTTATAATTCTGGTAATGTATCCCCTTTTAAGAAGGGCCCTGAACACCTCTTCTGAGCTCCTGCTGGTGGATATCGTAAGAAAATAGGTGGAGCTCCTCGTCCTTCTGACCTTAGAGCTTAGCCTGCCCTCAAACCATGACCTGGTTTCTATGGCCTTCTTCCATATCCTTCTGAAATAAGCCTCCCTTTTGAGGGCAAGGTAAGCAACTTTTGCTGAAAGGGAAGTTACCGGGAACGGCGACTGGATCCTCGAAAGCGCCTCCATTATGGTCCTGCCAGCCATCGCATAGCCTATCCTGAAGCTGGCCATAGCGAATGCCTTTGAAAACGTCCTCAGGACTATCACGTTATCGTGTGATTTTATGAGATCCCGGTACGTGATCCCGGCTATCTGGGCGTACGTCTCGTCAACCACTACGAGCCCCCTGTAGAAGCTTAGGAGCTCCTTAAGATCCTCCTCGGGAACAACTCCTCCAGTTGGGTTGTTCGGGGAGCATATGAATACCAGGTCTGGGTTCTCCCTTTGAATGGCCCTGAGGTTCAGCCTTTCGTTATCCTCAAACTCGACCTCTACGACCCTTTTCAGGACTCCTATCCCGGCCACTGGGTAATAGGAGTATGTCGGGCTGTGGATCAGAAGAGTTCTGTCCTTACCGAACGCCCTGAGAATGAGCTCTATAAGCTGGTCCGCTCCATGGCCCAGCAGCACGTTCTCCGCAGGCAATCCTTCCCTTTCAGCTATCAGGCTTATGAGGTCCTCAATGACCTCCTTCGGATAGAGCCTGAGATCGAGATCCTTTAGGGCCCTTCTGACAAGGGCCTCCATTACCCTTTTCGGAACGAAGAGGTTCTCGTTGGACTGAAGGTTTACAAACCTCCTCCTTCCAGCTATCCTACTGGCCTCCCTCACAGAGATCCCGCTTACGTATCCGCTGGCTTGACGCAGCCTCTCAGCCTCAGCCCTCCAGCTCATCTTACCCACCTTTTCTCTGAGACCTTCATTGCCATGTAGTGTGAGGGGAAGCCCTCATATGAGGCAAGCGTAAGCACCATGTCCCTGATCCTCTCCCAGCCAGCCCTGCTCAGCTTTTCGGTCGTTGTGGATACTAGGAAGTTGTAAACAGTCAGCCCCGAGTATGATCTGGCAAAGCCAAAGGTCGGAAGGGTCGAGTTGGGCCCTATCCCGTAGTTCCCTGCAGAGAAAGGTGTATAGAACGTTATGGTGCCGGCCCTGAGGACATCCTTAAACCTGCTGAATATCTCCTCGGCATTTCTGCTCTCTATTGCAAGGTGCTCCGGCGCGTACTCCCCGACGAACTCGGCCGCCTTCTCGAGCGAATCGAAGACTATTATGGCGCTGTACTTTTTCGTGTTCTCCCTCATGAACGACCTACGTGGCTCAG
The DNA here is from genome assembly GCA_023256405.1 of Nitrososphaerales archaeon. Lineage (GTDB taxonomy): Archaea > Thermoproteota > Nitrososphaeria > Conexivisphaerales > UBA164 > CAYFFZ01. The sequence continues at coordinate 10,099 of JAGDXK010000028.1, read as the reverse complement.
GAAGCTCGTCTATCAGCCTGTCAGCGATCTCAGCTACCCTTCTGGCGAACTCGAGATCGTCTGTCACCATGATCCCTGCGGAATCGGGCCCGTGCTCCGCTTCGTTGAGAAGGTTCCACGCTACCACCTCGGGGTCAGCGTTCCCATCCGAGAGTATCATTCCCTCGGAGGGGCCAGCAGGAAGGTCTGTCCTGACGTACAGCGAAACTATAGCCTTTGCAAGAAAAGTGTATGGTCCCCCTGGCCCCGCAATCACATCCACGCGCGGTATAGTCTCAGTTCCAAAGGCAAAGGCAGCCACGGCGTGTGCCCCTCCAACAGCGTAGACCTCTCTAAGCTCCAGCATGTACGCAACCGCTGCAGTAGCTCTGTCAATGTTCATTGACGGATCCACTGGAGGAGAGGCCATTGCTATCTCCTTAACTCCTGCCACTATCGCTGGCACCGCGACCATAACCGCGACCGAGGGAAAGCTTCCCTTTCCCGATGGGACATAGAGGCCCGCCCTTTTAACGGGTGAGAAGAACATCCCCGCGGTCACTCCATCCTCAACATCCATCTGAAATGCCTTTGGCATCTGAGCTTCATGGAACTTCATGACGTTTTTTATCATGTGCTCCAGAGAGCCCCTGAGCTCGTCTGACATGGACTCATAACTCTCCTTTAGCCTGCTCCTCTCAACCCGCAGCTCAGCCGGGCTGATCTTTCTCTTCCACTGAGATTCGAGATACTCGAGTATGGCCCTATCTCCGTTATTTTTTACGTCTTCCACTATCCGCTCGACATCCGGCTTTATCTTAACTATTTCATCGAAGGACCTTTTCATAAGAGTCTCCTTTATTAGTTCATCAGCCTCGTTATACTTGAGGACGCGAAAATACCCCATCGAGAGGGAATAATACATTTGGCTAATTAAGATTTCTGAGATCGCTTAGCAGTTCATATTTCAGACGTCTAATTTGTTCCGAACGCCAAGCCCTTTGACCACAAGCTGAAAGCAGGAGCGCCAGTTACAGCGTTCAGCGCATTGGGTTTTTATTAGGAAAATGACATCCTGTTATGCGCCCATGCTTAGAGTAGATGCTGCTAACTCGTGCTTCACAAACGTATAAATTTTCTGAGTTTTTATATCAAATGATGTCAGAGGATCTTCGAACCTTCTTAGAGAAGGTTAAGGATGAAACAGTTTACGTAGACAGGGAAGTGGATCCTGCGTATGAGATAAATGCATACGTGGACGCCTATGAGAGAGCGAAGAAGTACCCGGTTCTCTTCTTCAGAAACGCAAAAGGATGGAAAGTGGTAACAAACCTTTTTGCATCCATCTACAGAATGGGAAGGGCGCTTGAATGTGACGGATGCGATCCTCCTAGGATAGCTAGCAGGTTCTTTGAGCTATCACAGAAAAGCATCCCTCCAAAGGAGATCTCAAGCGGAGAGCAGACAGTTGTGAGGGAAGACCTGTCATCGCTTCCTCACATCATCCATAACGAGCTAGATGGAGGACCCTACATTGACAGCGGCCTTGCTATTCTAAAGGACCCCGAAACTGGCGCCTTAAATGTAGGCATTTACCGGCACCAGATATTTGACGACAAACACATAGGAATACTGACTGATCCAGGACACGACGCTCACTTTATAATTGAAACGTACAAAAGGCTCGGGAGGCCAGTCCCAATCACCGTTTCTATAGGTCATCACCCTGCGGTCTACTTTGCTGCCGTGTCTAGACCCCGTGGGGTTGGAGGAGAGCTGGAGATGGCAGGGGGATTTTTACAGAAGCCCGTTGA
>JAGDXK010000028.1:7577-8296 GCA_023256405.1 Nitrososphaerales archaeon | reverse complement strand
ATCGTTCACAGCACGGAAGTCGATGTTCCTTATCTCGCCAAGAGCGAAATAGTAATAGAGGGCATCATAGAGGATCCTTTACATCTCGTGGAGGAGGGACCCTTCGGAGAATGGCCAAAGTACTATTCCGGAAAGCAGATGGTGCCGGTGATAACCGTTAAGCGCGTGAGAATGAGAGAGGATCCAATATACCTCGATATAGCGGCAGCCTACAGGGATCATCTGAATCTAGGCGTAAACCTGCCGCACCTGGCGGCTGTCTACAACTTTGTAAGGAGCGTCGTCCCTTCGGTTAAAGCGGTCAGATTTGGCTACGACTTTGCGCCTATTCTGTACATTCAGCTTAAGAAGATAAACGAGGGTGATCCTAAGAGGGCCGCCATGGCGGCGCTTGCAAATGAAATAGCTATACGTATGGTCATAGTTGTAGACGAGGACGTTGACATTTACAACGACGAGGAAGTCATGTGGGCTGTTCTTACGAGGGCCGGAATAAAGGAAAACTTTGATCTTATACCCAACGTGATAGGCAACATCCTGAACCCTGCAAACTACGCCCTTGAAAAGGGCATGCCAAGAACTCTTGACACAAAAATAATAGTAGATGCAACTAAGCCGCTGTCCGGCTACGCTCCAGTGGCTAAGGCTAAAAGAGATCTAGCAGAAAAAATCTACAGGGAGCTCGCTAAATAGTATCAGTTTTCATGCACGCCTTTTTA
>JAGDXK010000028.1:0-7567 GCA_023256405.1 Nitrososphaerales archaeon | reverse complement strand
ATAACCGCTCGGACCGCTGCTTCTCCATATGTATGTTGATTTTATCAGAAGCCCGCCTGCATCGTAATAGAAATAGATTGTCAGGGTATAGTTTGATTGTCCCAGCACGCCGTTAACCCGTGCTACTAGCATTTCTGCATCGACGTTTCCAAGCGCTGGCACCGTTATGCTTTTGTATCCGGCTCTGGTAAAATTGTATCCGATTATCGTAAAGGTGGTGTTTTTGGCGTTAAAGATGTATGGAAGATAAATGTCCTCGACCTCGCCCTGGTTTGCATTTAAGCTGATGTTCGTATTCTGATATTTTACTGAGAGGATCGAATAGTTGCGCAATGAGATTATGACCACGTATGTCTGCTGAGGCTCGGTGACCGTAATGTTAAGCTCCCCGTCCTTAGGCTCGCCAAAGCTGTAGCTAAGAAACTCCGTGTAGTTGACGAATCTTCCGTTAAACCCAAAGCTTCTTGTAACCTGATATACTAGAGTCTTGCCAAACGGCCCTGATCGGGCTTCAAGATAGGTCGAATAGCTATAGTAAAAGTATGTCGCAACAATTATACCTAGTATAAGAGCGGCCAGAACTGCCCTCCTTCTGCCCCTCATTCCCTCTTATATGGCTTGCCGTGTGCTGATGGCATCCTCATCTGCTTGGAGATCAGCATGACGACCACAAGCAGCGCTATGAAGGGGGTCATGTCGAGGAACTCGTATGGAACTCTGTAGCCTATGATCATAAGCGATGGCCCAAGAGCGCTTACAACGCCAAACAGGAGCGATGCTAAAAGCCCGTAGGCTGGATTTAGGCCGCTGAATGCAGCGATTCCGATAGATATCCACCCCCTTCCAGCTATTATGCCCACCTGATATAGGCCAACGGTCATAGAAATCACGCTTCCAGAAATTCCTGCCATAACGCTTCCAAAGATAACCGTTGCATAACGTACTTTTATTACATCGATGCCCATGGAGTCCGCTGCCTTTGGATTTTCCCCAACGCTGATGATTTTCAGGCCCGCCCTTGTTTTGAACATTATGTACCATAAGACAGGAACCATCAAATACGCCAAGTAGTCAACCAGCGTGTGATCAAACAGGACCGGTCCTATGACCGGCAGGTTTGATAGAAATGGAACTGGCACCGTGGGAAGTTTTGGAGCGATCTGCAGTACTGCTGTCTTTCCGTAGTTATGACGTAGAAGAAGTCCGCGAGCCCAATTCCCATGAGCCACACGCTAAGCCCAGCAAGGACCTGATTCACTCCAAGGGTTATAGCTACAAAAGCAAAAAGAAAGCCCAGTGCCAGCCCCGCTATCAGGCCTCCAAGAAGTCCAGCATATGGGTTGTTTGAGGCCAAAGCAAAAACGTATCCAAGGAATGCCCCCATTGCCATTATGCCCTCAAGAGATAGATTCAGCACGCCGGATTTTTCGGCATAAATCTCACCGAGGCTGGCCAGCAGATAGACTGTTGTGTATGATATTCCTATTTTTATTATTTCAAGCAGGAACTCTCCTAGAGGTATTACGCTACTCAAATCCCATCATCCTCTTCAGCCTGTCCTTCATCGTTTCAAATATGATGATGCTGATAAAGACTATGCCCTCAAAGTAGTATACGAAAAGCATTGAAACCCCTGATATTGCCTCCATGAAGTATCCTCCGCTCACCAACGTTGACATCAGCATGGATGAGAGCACAACAAAAAGAGGATTGAGAGAAGCTAGCCACGTAGTGAATATGCTTAGATAGCCCATGTAAAGGCTGTCGAACATCGAGGAAAGTATGTGAGAAACTGCCAGAAGATCTATGGCCCCCGCAAGGCCAGAGAGGCCTCCTGAAATTATTCCCAGATATACGTAAACGGTACCCTTTCTAATCCCCGAGTACTCAGCCGCGTTCAGGCTAGAACCCATGACTTTTATCTTAAAGCCGAACGAGGTTTTCTCAGCTAGCAGGTATATTATGATTATAGCCGCGACCGTTATCGCAACTAATGCGAAGGGGTTTTCCAAGTAGTATGAATAGGGGATCGGATAACTCTCGAGCTCCGCGGCATAGGGATCCTTCCAGGGTCCAGTAACATCAACGAGCCACGTCATGAAATATATAGCTATAAAGTTGAGCATCAAGGAAGAGAGCACTTCGTTTACGTTGAGAACAACCTTTAGCAGAGCCGGGATCAATCCATATAACATGCCTCCTAAAAGACCCATCAGCAGTATTGCCGGAATTGCAAAAAATGGTGAATAAACGTGAATGTGTTCAAGCGCGAATACGGTCTGCATTCCTAATATGGCTCCAAATATGTACTGTCCATCCGCCCCTATGTTCCAGAACCTGGCCCTGTACGAAAGGGCTAACCCCAGGGAGATCAGGGTTAGCTCAACCAGTATGTAGAAAGTGGTCTGTTGACCAACGCTCATAAAGAGCGCTGAAGTAACTATAATCGATAGCGCGTAAAAGGGATTTACGTGAAGGATAAAGTAGATCAGAACAGCTCCCAGGCCTATGGCCAGCAGGAACGAGACAAAATAGGCAACAAAGCTGGCCGCTAGATCCCCTCTTGTTACTTTCATAGTTATGACACCTCTGCTAATACAATTCCGCTCATCGCCTTTCCGATCTTGTACGCGTCAAACTCGCTCCTCCTGAACATGGCCACTATGTCCCCATTGTAAATAACATACATTCTGTCAGAGATGTTCTGAAGCTCATCAAGGTCCTCTGAAAACACCAGCACGCTCCCACCGCTTTTTGCGTACTCTATCAGCTTGTTTCTGATAAAGTATGTGGCGGCAATGTCAAGACCCTTAGTGGGCTCATATGCTAGTAGAAGATCGGGTTTCATGGAGATCTCCCTAGCAAGGATAACCTTCTGCAGGTTGCCCCCAGAGAGCGTTTTAACTGGCGTATCAGGGCTAGGCGTTTTTATATCGAATTCCCTGATAAGCTCTTCGGCGTATTCGTTTATTCTCCTTTCGTCGAGAAAGATGCCCATGCTCTTAATACGTGGGCTGTCTATCAGCTTCATTATTAGGTTCTCCTTTACGCTGAGATCAGGCGCCAGACCGGTCAGAATCCTGTCTTCTGGGATATATCCCATGCCAAGCGCGATCCTTTTGTATACTGGCAGATGAGTTACATCTATTCCCTTAAACAGCACCTTTCCACCTTCGGTCTTTCTCAGACCAAATATTGCATCAAAGAGCTCCAGCTGCCCGTTTCCCGCTATTCCTGCGATTCCCACGACCTCGCCTTTATATACCTCGATGCTGTTTCTTTTCATATTAACGGCCAGATGACCCTTTTCGCTTCTAACCTTTAGATCGCTTACTGTTAACACCTGCTCCCGTCCTGCCTGATAATCCTTCGTCTCTATCGCTGGAAGCCTTTCAACCATGTGCTTTATCAGATCCTCCATGGTAGTTTCAGAGGCTCTTCCAGTCCAGGTAACCCTTCCCCTTCTTAGCACGGTGATCCTGTCGCTGACGGCCATTACTTCATTAAGCTTGTGAGAAATGAAGAAAATGGTTCTTCCTTCCTCTGCCATCTTCCTGATCTCCTTCAGAAGGTTGTCAGTCTCTAGAGGCGTCAGTACGCTTGTAGGCTCATCGAATATCATTATTCTAAAATTAAAATAAAGAAGCCTGAGAACCTCGAGCCTCTGTCTTTCGCCCGCTGAAAGTGAACTAACCTTAGCGTTAGGGTTAACGGACAGGTTGAGCCTTTTGGAAAGCTCCACTATTTCTTTTTCATCCACCTTTTTGTTTGTCAGAAGCTGAAAGTTCTCCTTGACCGTTAAAGTCGGGATCAGGCTGAAGTGCTGATGTACCATCCCTATGCCTAGATTTAGCGCGTCCTTAGGGCCTCTTAATGAAACCCTTTTCCCATCGATTTCAATGTGTCCCGTATCGGGTTTAAGAAGACCGTATAGGATGTTCATGAGGGTGGTCTTGCCTGCGCCGTTCTCTCCGAGAATCGCATGTACTTCGCCTCTGTAAGCTTCAACCGTTACGTTATCAAGCGCCCTAACGCCCGGAAAGCTTTTGCTAATATTATATAATCCAACGGACACCCCACTCATTATTATGTTCCGTTTATTCGCTCAACTTTATTTAAACATTAACTGTTCATAAAAAACCAGCAAAGCATAAAAATAAAAATAAGACGTCTAAAGCTTTATACGGCTCCTGAAGGTGGCAGCGTAGCGTTGTAAGGAACTACTATGCTTCCGTTCTTTATTCCTTCTATTACCTGTTCAACGTAATTAAGCTGCTGTGGAGCGAGCAGCTTATATGCAGCTGGGCCCAGAAGCAGATAGTTAGAGCCGGGTATTATTACGTTCTGATCAGCCCATGCTGATAGGGTTCCGTTGTAATACCTTTCGAGCACGTTCTGCAGCACTAGCGTGTCGTTGAAATAGTTGCTGGCAACTATTACGTTTGGGTTAAGCGGTGACTGGTCCATCATATCTCCAATAGCATACACTCCTGCAGCTGCACATGCCTGCTCTCCGCCCAGAGTTTGTCCATCTCCCCTGAAGAGGATTACGTCTGCTCAAGTTCCAGTGAAGTCGTAGACCAGCTTTATGCTCTTGTTGACGCTCAGCGCTCCCTGAAGGAACGCGTTGCCTATAGCAACTTCTGTCGGGTAGGAGAATCCAGCCTGGTATCCTATTATTCCTGTTTTAGTGAGGAAGGCCGCCAGAACACCAGCAGCATATGCCCCATCAATAAGGTCTATTGATATGCTGACCACGTTCTTCTCTGGCTGACCGGTTGATGGGTTCGTAAAATTGGTGAGATCGGCTCCTATGAACCAGACGTTTGGATAGTTTGGCGCAACGGTCAGTATCTCCTGCTGCCATCCTACTGTCCAGGCCACTATAATGTTGTATCCGTTTGAAGCATAATATTCAAGAGCGCTTTCCACTGCAGAAGTTGAGTATCCAATGTTCTGATCGACGGTATAGTTAATGTGGTAGACGCTGGCTATCTGCGCTATAGCTTGGTACATGTCCTGATCCCAGCCATAGTCGTTAACCACATATGGGAGCAGCACCGCGATTTTTACCACCTGCGGCTTGCTCTTCTTGGCTTGCATGTTCATATAGTAATAGTATCCAGCTACTCCGGCAACCACTATTATAATAACTATGATTATAGCCGCAATTGCCGTTGTAGAAATTGATCTTCTCTTCATATCAAATTACTTTTCGGAGGAAACTCATATTTAAACCATTGGTTGATAAAGCACAAGCACCTCGGTTTAAAACGGGACTCAAACTCATAATTTAAGCAGAATAAAGCGCTCCTTAGCAGTGCGGGGGGTGGGATTTGAACCCACGTAGGCCTTTGCCAGCAGGTCTTGAGCTTAGGCAACCTCTGCCCCCATTGACCTGGCTAGGGGACCCCCGCAATCTGAGGTTTTTGATCTTTGCTTATATCTGTTTTTAAACTTTTAGCCCTCCATAGCTGGCTCAAGGCCAAGCTGTGTATAAATGCAAAATATCATAATATATATTATATATACAGTTGCAGAATGTCTATATGAGTTCCTATGAAGTATAAAAATTTTGGGAGCACGGGCCTCAGAGCCTCAGTTATAGGCATGGGAACCTACTATGACCCTCTATGGATCATCACAGCTAAGCTGGGATGGCTGAGGGACAGAAAGAGAAAGGTTGAGGCACTCATTTCGGGATTAAAGGCCGGAATAAACCTGATCGATACGGCAGAGCTCTACGGCTCCGAGCCACTTGTTGGGGAGGCCATAAGGGGCTTTCAGAGAAAGGATATCCTGATCTCAACTAAGGTCTGGCCTACACACCTCAGGCGGGAAAAGCTGCTCAGGAGCCTTGAGAGATCCCTCAGAAGGCTTGGCACCGATTACGTTGATTTTTACCTGATACACTTTCCTGGCTCCAGAGACGCGAACCGGGAGGCGCTTGCAGCCATGGAGGAGGCCGTGGCCAGCGGGATGATCCGGTACATCGGCCTGAGCAACTTTGATCTGAATGGAGTTATAGAAGCAAGAAAGATGCTTAAAAAGAACGACATAGCCGTTCTTCAAAACGAATACAACCTCAACCACCGAGACCCGGAAAGAGATCTTATACCTTACTGTGAAAAGGAAAACATTGCGTTTATGGCCTACTATCCGCTAGCGCATGGAGCCCTTGCAAAGAACAGCAGGCTTCTTGAGCTGTCAAAGAGGTATGGGGCTACGCCAGCTCAGCTTGCACTTCTGTGGCTCCTGAGATGGAGAACGGTGTTTCCAATACCCCGTGCCTCAAGAGCTGAACACGTGATTGAGAACGCGAGGGCTGCGGATATTGATGTTCCTGAGGAAGTTCTTAGACTTCTTTAGATTCGAAAACAGCTCTATTTTTCGAAACACCCCCTGAGCCTTCTGTAGCTATCGGTCAGCGATTCGGGTATGACCTTAGTTTCGGCCAGCACCGGCATAAAGTTAGTGTCGCCGCGCCATCTTGGAACCAGGTGGAAGTGAATGTGCTCGTATCCCGCTCCCGCGTCTATGCCGAGGTTGACGCCAAAGTTAAACCCATGCGGGGACATGGTGCGTGAATAGCACTCCTCGAGCCTTCTCAGAAGCTCGAAGACCTCAAGGACCTCCTGGTCATCGAGCTGAGAGAACTTTACCAAATGCCTGTAGGGAACAATCATGACGTGGCCGTTGTTATATGGATATTTGTTCATAACTATGAAGACCTTTCTTCCCCTGTAAACTATCAGGTTCTCCTCGTCCTTTGTGCTGTCCTTGGAAGCCATCTCGCAGAATATGCACGTGGGAGATCTTTCCACCACGCCCTTCAGCCTCCACGGAGACCAGAGTATCTTCAACCTAAAGATACTAGATTCCATCCATTTTTAAGCGTATATGGCCCCGAGGTTTAGGTTGAATCTGGACTCGAGCCTCTTGGACATCTCCTCGTAGAACTTGAGCAGCTGGGGGCTGAGTGATGGCTTTACCGATGCAAGGGCTTTCTCGAAGTCCTCCCTCGTTATCACTGAAGATCCTCTGCTGATGGCACTTATCCCGGCCTCCCTGACTATCGACTTTAGGTCCGCCCCTGAATATCCATCCGTCCGGGCAGCTATCTCCGAGAGGCTCACGCCATCATCGAGCTTTGTGTTCCTTGTAAGTATCTTCAGTATTTCCTCCCTTTCATCCCTGTTCGGAGGCCTGACGTATATGATCAGATCAAACCTTCCGGGCCTGAGAAATGATGGGTCTATAAGATCCGGCCTGTTGGTGGTGCCTATCAGAAAGACCATGTCCTCCGGCTGAAGGGAGTCTATCGAGGTTATCAGCTGGCTGACCAGGGACTCCAGCACCTCGTACTCGCCTCCCCTTATCTTGGTTATCGAGTCCACTTCATCGAGAAGTATTATCGATGGCGCGGATGACTTGGCTTTCCTGAAGATCTCCCTGACAGCCTTCTCAGATTCCCCTACCCACTTGCTGAGAATTTCTGGGCCCTTGATCGTTATCAGGTTCGCCTTGCTCTCATTTGCGAGGGCCTTTGCCATAAGGGTCTTCCCGC
>JAGDXK010000021.1:8645-12991 GCA_023256405.1 Nitrososphaerales archaeon | reverse complement strand
CAACAGAATAAATAGGCGTGGACAAAACAGTCATTTTCGCATATAGCTTGGGCTTGGGAACCGTGGCTATGATTGGCCTATTTTCCTTTATCTTGAGTATTTCCTTAACCTTCTTCTGGCCAAAGAGCGGCCCCTTGAAGCTCTTAACGTACTCTGGAGGAAATCTTAGATCCACGACTCTCAGCCTGGCAACCGCCTTCATTCCGTAAATGTTTCCAAACACGGAGGAGAAGAGCTGGGGTATGCTGCCAAGCTCAAAGAGCTCAAGGGGATAGGTTACGTAGACAAGGTCTCCTGAGATCCTGTATACCTTAGCCATCCTGTTCAGAGTGTCCTGAGTTACCGTCGTGAGCGTTGTCCATGTTCCAACGCTGCTTTCGCTCGCTATCCTGCCAGCTGCCTCCTCCATTGAGTAGCCCTGCGCCGGGGTTACTTTGAAGAGGAGCTGCATTTCGTTGTCAGCCGGCTTTCTGTTGTAGTCAACGAAGTCAAGGTACCAGTCCACTCTTTCTTCGCTCATTGTAAATGTTTTATTTAAAGTGACGATCTTATAAATGTTTTTAACTTCATTTTCGGATTTCAAAAAATCGACATGACCAGAGCTAGGGCTTTTTATCTTCTCCGCCCTTGAAAACTCTCGACACATACGCCTTTAGCTTCCATATGTTTTCCTTTGTTTTAGCTGATACGAACACAATCTCTGATGCCGGAGTCGCCTTCTTCATGAGCCTGTAGGCCTTTAGCAGGTTGAGCTGCAGCACGTCAACATGGCTCTGTGAGCCTGCCATCCTTTCAAACTCCTTAATTCGTTTTTCCGCATTCGGGTCGAGATCTACCTTGTTTATTACGTGTATTGATGTGGCGTTCATCTTGAGAGCTAGAATCCTAGACATCATTTCAAGCAACAGAAAGTTGTTTATGTCTGAGGCCACGGCGACGTCGCTGAGGAAAAATATGAGCTTATCATGAGCTATTGAGTTGAGAAGTATTGGACCTGTCGTTCTGAACGCAAATATCTCCAGCTGGCCTGGCATGTCCAGAATGGCATAGTCATAGTCGAAAGATTCCAGCGCAGGCAATATAACGTTCAGGTTTGCGAGCAGCAGGTCCATGGAAAGCAGAAGAGAGCCATTGCTTCCAAGACCATATCTGTCCAGCACCGTCCTCGAATCGACAAATTCCTTTATGTCAAAATCAGGAGTATAAGGCAGGTTCTCGGCCGATGGATCAAAATTAGCCTTAAGAACGCTCCAGCCGTCCTCCTCGAGAGATTCAGAGAGCGACTGCGTGAGCAGTGATTTACCGCTTCCGGCAAGCCCCGTTATGACTATGTAATTCATATTAGTAGTTTTCGATCTATCAATATAACAGTTATGATAACGGCCGCGAGGATTGCGTAAAAGAATCCAACAATTCTCAGCTCAAGTATGATGAAAAAGAACAGGTTGCTCAGCATCTCTCCAGCACCTGTGTATGCGTTATAGGCTATGTATTCATTATATACGGATCCATTTCCGCTTCCAGCCTTTAACGATTCATATAAAATATACGGGGAAGCAACGCCTGCTGCGATTCCCACCAGCGAGAAAGCGATTACAAGCACATAGATTGCTTTCAGATAGGAGTTGAGGTTCAGGATGATAAACGCGAACGCGTAAAGCAGAAAAATGAAGCCCACAGAGGTTCTGTTTCCGGTTTTATCTTTTATTGCAATACGAGACAAGAATATTATAAAAGCTGTAAGCGTCAGAAGCCCCACGGCATATCCGGATCCTATCCCCTGAGTGTAGTAGAGAAAATAAAAAACGTAAGAAAAAAAGGAAACCCACGCGAAGGTGTTCAGAGCCGCCCTGCGAAGCTCTGTTCTTGCTCTCTTAAGCGATGCAATAAGCTCCCCGACCCTTAAGTATCCTACATCGGTCGGGTTCTTGGTGCTGAACATCATAAGCGCTGTAATAAGAGAAAATAGAACCAGTATGATACCTGAAAGCTCCAGCGGCAGCTCTGTCGTCCTAACTACAAAGTAAATTAGAATTGTTGAAACAAAAAGCCCGAGCGCTAGGCCGCTGCTGTACACCAGAACCCCCCTGAACGATCCCTCCTTAAAGCTCAAAAATGTGTATGCCCCGGTTAGTCCAGAGACCAGAGCAGAAAGGCCTATCAGAGACCAGACTGCTACCCATACCTTACCAACCAGCAGCATGGCTGAAAGCACAGCGGCCGACACAGAAATCAGCGTATATCTGCCCTTTGTAAAATATGGCAAAAGCGTTCCGAAACCAGCAGATACCCAGAAAACAAAAACTAGCAGCCAGTAGGCCAGGCCTTTAACTTCAAGATAATACACGAGGTATGCAGGATACAAGGTCTGCAAATAAAAGCTCATCATCCTTATGCTGAAGCCCCCTATGAAATTACTGTACCGAGTCATAGATCCTCTCCAGAGCCTCAGATGCGCGCGCTGGGTCATGAACCTCCCTAACCATCCTGCAGGCGTTTTCCGACAGAATGCTCCTCTTTTCCCCGCTTCTTATCAGATCAAGAACTACTTCTTTCATTTTATCAGAAGGAACAGCATAGCCAGAGCCATAACGGCCCAGCATCTCCCTGAAGGCTGGAAGATTTGAAGCTATAACTGGGATCCCGTAGGACTGAGCTTCCAAAATGGCAAGACCGTATGCCTCGTTTCTTGAGGGGTAAATCATCAGGTCGGCTATGCTGTAAAGACGTTCCAGCCTTTCTCTCGGCAAATTTTCATAGTGATGAAAATTGGGGTGTTTTGGCACAAAACCCCTTCCCACGTAGTGAAACTGAACGTCCTTTTCGCTTTGCACGATGTCCAGCATCAGCTTAACCGCAATGTCGCCCCCTTTTCTATAATAATCCCTCCCCACGAAAAGGACGTTTATGCCCTCGTGTGACAACCTTTCACACCTGGCGTGGTAAGGAAGGGGCACAACTTGCACCTTTTCCTTATCAACGCCGTCATCTACGAAGCCATTTCTGGCGTATTCGCTCCAGGTTATCACAGCCTCCGCCCCGTTTATTATGGAAGCGGCCAGCTCCACAACCCTCCTTCCAAACCCGTTCCTAAGCCCCAAGTAGTTGAAGATGAGCTGGGATGGCGACTGATCGTTTTCATGAACCCATGGGATCCTGTATCTGTAGAAATTCCAGAAAAATGAATGAACGAGCCTGTAGTTTCCTCCTACGCTGAAAGCCCTCTGAAACAGCGCCTTTGCCAGCATATAAAGCGTCGTCATGGGGTTGAAGGTTATGTTTCTGATGTAGTTCGATTGAGAAAGGCTGTCCTCTCGCAGCTCATAAACGTAACTGCGTGGGAAATAATTCAGCCTCAGCGAAGGCCCCGTCTTAAGCCTTCCAGTTATCGTGTCCCTCTCTGCAACAACAAGAACCTTTCTGGAATAATCCATCTGACGCATATTTGCTCGGGTTTTATATTTCTCTTTTTATCCCATCCCGTCACGCATAGCCCATCGTTGATATAAGCTAAAGGTTTATTAATAGAAAAGTATAGTGTGTGTGAAGGTGAAGGCTTATAGGCCACAGAAAGCACCATGCTCCGCATAGGGGCTCGTTAGCCTTTTACCCCCGGAAGAGGGCCTCGAGGATACTGCCAAAGCTGAGGTACTATGCTGAGACTGAAGAGCCTTCTCTAGCCGCCGTCGTTGGAATAAAGGTAGGGATGGGTCACGCTATAATAACCGACGACAGGCAGGGAACTCCCAACTTTGGCAAGCCCCTCTTTGTGCCCTTCACGGTAGTGGCCCTGCCACCTATGAAGATCGTCAGGGCTGTTGCTTATGGTTATCAGGATGGGTATCTTGTTAACCTGGGCAGCGTTTCAGATTCAATCGACCTGAGCAAGGTCTCTGAAATTAGGGTCGTTGTTGAAGTTGTTCCAAAGGAGGCGGGCTTTTCACAGAAGAAGCCATACGTGCTGGAGGTGCCGATAACCGGAAAGGACATAAAAGCGAAACTCGAGTACGCTAAAAAGATCCTGAACCAGACGATTCAGACCAAGGATCTTCTGATGAGCTGGGGATACGTTGACGTGATAGGTGTTACAAAGGGCAAGGGCTTTCAGGGACCAGTTAAGAGGTTCGGGATTAAGAGGAAACAGCACAAGGCTAGGAAGAGCGTCAGAGCTGTTGGAACGCTTGGGCCTTGGCATCCAGCATCCATAATGTACACGGTTCCCCGTGCGGGTCAGATGGGCTTCCAGAGGAGGACCATTTATAATTTAAGGGTTCTTTCAGCCTCAAAGGAGCCAGGGGCGCTTCTGCCGTTTAAGAAGATCACCTCCGATTATGCACTAATTGCAG
>JAGDXK010000021.1:8239-8635 GCA_023256405.1 Nitrososphaerales archaeon | reverse complement strand
TTGCAGGATCTCTTCCTGGCCCCAAGGGCAGGCCTCTTGTTATAAGGAAATCGGTAAGAATCAAGAGGGAGGCGAAGCCTCCTGCTGTTTTAAGCGTATCGCTGGAGGGTCTTAAGATATGAAATCAAGCGTTTTTGATTCAGATGGGAAGGCCGTGAAGGAGATAGAGCTGCCAGAGCTCTTCGCTTCAAAGGTTAACAAGAGGCTTATAGAGAGGGCCTTCTGGATACTGTTTACTCACAGGCTTCAGCCAAAGGGCAGGGATCCTACTGCGGGCATGAAGGTATCGGCCGAATCATGGGGAACAGGCTATGGCATAGCGAGGATAGCAAGAATCAAGGGCTCAGGAACGCCCAGAGCTGGCCAGGCCGGCGGCGTGGCCAGCGTAGTTAAGGG
>JAGDXK010000021.1:7054-8229 GCA_023256405.1 Nitrososphaerales archaeon | reverse complement strand
GCGCATCCGCCGAAGGCCACGAAGAAAATACACAAAAAGATAAACAAGAAGGAGAGGCTTATGGCAACGCTGTCTGCAATAGCCTCCACAGCAAACATCAAACTGGTCAAGGAAAGGGGTCACAGATACGATGGCGTAGTGCCGCTAGTAGTAACTGATGACATCGAAAACATTAGCAAAACCAAGGACGTCGAGAGGCTTCTTGTTAAGCTTGGATTGGCCGATGAGCTTCAAAGGATAAAGGAGAAAGGCGTGGGGCCGCTTTTCGTGGTAAGCAAGGCATCTCCCATAATAAGGGCTGCAAAGAACATAAGCGGCGTTGATGCAGTTACAGCCAGAAACCTCAGCGTCTTGGAACTTGCACCCGGTGGAAAGCCCGGCAGGCTCGTAATATACACGGAGTCTGCTCTTAAGGCTCTTGAGGAGAGGTTCAGGGAGGTAGGCGTTTATGGACATTAACGAAGCGTACAGAATTATAAAGGGCATAGTGAAGACGGAAAAGACCGTAAACATGATAACTTCAGAGAACAAGCTGACCTTCTTAGTAGATGAAAAGGCGAACAAGCATCAGATTAAGGAGGCCGTTGAGCTGCTGTATGGCGTTAAGGTCGTAAAGGTAAACACTTTAATAGGTAAACAGGGCAAGAAGGCATACGTGAAGCTTGATCCTAGCTTCAAGGCGACTGAGCTCGCCTCAAAGCTGGGGGTGATGTAAAATGGGTAAAAGGATATTACCACAAAGAAGAGGAAAGGGCGCGCCACAGTTCAGGAGCGCTAAAAAGGGCAAGGTAGCTCCAGCAAAGTATCCTATAATGGAGCCGGCTGAAACCAGAACCTATGAGGTAAAGGACATAATTCACGAAAGAGGCAGGCATGCCCCTATAGCGGTTCTGGAGTCAGAGAACGGGGAAACAGTTTACGTTATTGCTGCTAGGGGTCTTGAAGTAGGACAGAGCGTTGTTATAGGTCCACAGGCTCCCGTGAAAGACGGAAACGTGTTGCCGCTGGGGCAGTTGCCTGAAGGAACTATGGTCTTCAACATCGAGAAGGTGTTCAACGACGGCGGCAAGTTCGTCAGCGCAGCCGGAACGTACGCGATCGTCATGGGACACGAGGGAGAGTTCACCAGCGTTAAGATGCCTTCCGGCAAGAAGGTGCTTATACCGAGCACCTCA
>JAGDXK010000021.1:0-7044 GCA_023256405.1 Nitrososphaerales archaeon | reverse complement strand
AGCGGCTGGAGGAGGCGCTTCTGAGAAGCCGTTCCTCAAGGCAGGAAGAAAGCTGAGATACATGAGAGCAAGAGGAAGGAAGTGGCCGCTTGTAAGAGGCGTGGCCATGGCAGCAGTGTATCATCCGCATGGCGGAGGCCGGCACCAGCACCCTGGCAAGCCAACTACGGTTGCAAGAAATACCCCACCTGGCAGGAAGGTAGGGCACATAGCGGCAAGGAAGACCGGCAGAGGGAAGTAAATTGCAAAAAACTTTTATTTTCAATCCAAGGACGTGATAAACGATGGTAAAGGAGTTCAGGTACAGGGGCTACACGATAGAGCAGCTTCAGAAGATGCCGATGGATGAGCTTCTTGAGCTTCTTCCAGCTAGGGCACGCAGATCCCTCAAAAGGCTGAGCTCAACATATCGCAGCAAGAGCGCTCTGTTCGAGAAAATGAAAAAAAGCAAGGGCCCAATTAAGACCCACGAAAGGGATCTTATCATACTTCCACAGATGGTAGGAAAGAAGTTCCAGGTTTACAACGGAAAGGAGTTCGTTGAGATTGAGATAAAGCCTGAGATGATAGGGCACTACCTTGGAGAGTACGCGCACACGGTTAAGAAGGTCGTTCACGGAACGCCTGGAATTGGAGCAAGCAGATCCTCGCTGTACGTGCCTCTCAAGTAGTCAGCTACATTTCGACTTTTATCTTTTCAACGCCTTTGCTTACTCTGCTTTCTATAACTTTGGCACTAATTCCCATATCAGCCACAATCTTCTCAATTTCGTGTACATCGGTATTCTCCCCGGGAAGCACGAGAATTGAAGGTCCAGCACCGCTTATGCATGCCCCAAGAGCTCCAGCTTCAAGAATCCTGTTTTTAAGCCTGTAGTAAGTGTCATAAAGCCCCAATCTCCCTCTCACGATCTGATGGTAGCTTTCCAGGTTCATCCCCATTGCGAAGGAAACCCGATCGTTGTACAGAAGGCCTCTAAGCAGAGAGTTGTAGGCGAACTTTTCCTGAACGTACACCTCAAAGGGCACAGGCTCCCCGAGCGCCTTTCTCAGCTTTGCCGTCTTGTCAGCTGGAGGCTCCTCATTCGGTATTATGAGGATGAATTTCCAGTCCCGGTAGATAGAAAACGCAGAATATGGTTCTCTTGAATACACAATGGCAAATCCTCCCAGGATGCTTGCAGAGACGTTGTCTGCGTGCGGTGATTTCTCAGATCTTGCTGCGATGTCTATGAGCTCCTCCGGCTTCAGTGGCAATCCGAAGGCCAGGTTAAGCCCAAAGGCCACCCCGGCTGCTGAGGCCCCGCTTGAGCCAAGCCCCATGCCTGCGGGTATGCCCTTCCTGAGAATGATCCTGGTTCCTATGATCCTTCCAAGCTTCCTGTAAAAGAGCTCAGCCGCCCTCCTTGCGGTGTTGTCGTCAGGCAGAGGAACGTTCGATACTACCTCCAACGAGGATGAATTTATATCGAGCTCGATATCGAGCTCGTCATAATACGCATCGAGCGCCACTCCCAAGACGTCAAATCCAGCCGAGAGGTTGGCGGAGCTCATAGGGCTCCTTACCGATATCCTTCTGTAGATGGGCTTCATCCTTTTAGCACCCTTTCTGCGACCTCCACGTCCACGATAGCTTCATCTATGTTCGGGAACTCGGCCTCACCCCTGATGTACCTCGCGAACGCCTCCAGCTCATCCCTCAGCTGATCCCTCGGCTTTTCATCAAAGACCTGAGTACTAGAGGAAGTCTGACATATCACCTTCTTATTTATCAGATCAGCATCTACAATTTCCTCGTCGCCATATATCAGGATCCTTCTCATCTTTCCAGGAGCCCTCCAGCTGGCCGCAATATATGATGTTACCGTTCCATAGTTGAGGATCGCCTCGGCGCTTGTTTCATGGGCTCCCCCATCAGTTGTGGTATTCCTGTATGCTACCCCGGGTCTGCCGAAAAGGTAGTTTGAGAGGTTGATATCGTGTATCATGAGGTCAAAAACCACGCCAACGTCTCCGATGTTGGCTGATGGGGATATCCTGTAAAAAGATGCCCTTATCGGGCGCTTAACGCA
Organism: Nitrososphaerales archaeon; assembly: GCA_023256405.1. Lineage (GTDB taxonomy): Archaea > Thermoproteota > Nitrososphaeria > Conexivisphaerales > UBA164 > CAYFFZ01. Next base: position 4,972 of record JAGDXK010000021.1, on the reverse strand, counting down.
CTGTCTAACCCTCAGGAAGGCGGGGTTAAACCTTTCAATGTATCCAACTCCCACTTTTACTCCGGCCTTCTTTGCGAGCGTTGAGATTTCCAAAACCTGCTTCTTTGAGGTCGCGGCCGGCTTTTCTATCAGAAGGTTCAGGCCCTTATTTATTAGAGAAACTGCTATATCATAATGCAGGGTTGCCGGAACTGCTATCACCGCTGCGTCAAGCCTCTTCAGCTCTTCATCTTCAAGGCTTTCAAATGCCTTAACGTCGAAAGCCCGTGATATCTGCTCCATTCTTTCCCTGTTAGCATCAAAAACGCCGTACAGGAGACCGAGCTCCTTCAGGGCCCTTACGTGGTTCTGCCCCCATCTTCCTACCCCAATCACTCCAAAGCGCATTTCAAAAATCCTGTGATGAACGGTTATATATAGTTAAAAGAAAATGAGATCATGGACTCGATCAGCGTTCTCTTATTTGAGCATTCGGTGATTAGGAACTTATCAAGGAACCCTATTGAGCACTGGTACACGAGGTTCAGCGACTTTAACGATTTCGTGATAAACTGCCACGCCAGACATGAAGATGAGATCGTGTTTCCCAGGCTTATAGACGCGTATGAGGATGAGGACTTCAGGAAGACTGTCAGGAGGGTCTCGGCAGATCATAAGCTTATAGCTACCCTGGGGAGCAACATATTAAACTGGCTGTCCAGGGGCGATCACGAGCTCCTCAGGATGAGAATACCGCTCTATTTCAAAGTCCTCCTCGAGCATAACTCAAGCGAGGAGCAGCTTCTGTTCAAGAGATGGAAGCCGGAGATGGGCTCCTCATTCAGAAGGATCATTCTTGAGTTCGGGGTTTCAAAGTACATGGAGATCACCGGGGCTTCGAAGGAAATGATCGAAAGCTACTATGAGTAGGCCGATCAAAAGATTGCCATGACGAAAACTATTAAACCGCCGATGAGCAAGCTAGTTCAGATTGAAAGAGACGTTCGTTGAGCTTGATGGAGCAAGGATCAGATACATTGAGGATGGATCTGGCAGGCCCGTTCTAATCCTGCACGGAGCTTCCTTCAACGCGGAAGTGTGGGTTAAAACCGGGACGCTTAACGCTATATCCTCGATCGGATGGAGAGCAATAGCGGTTGACATGCCGGGGTTTGGCAAGAGCGAAAAGGGCGAGTTCGGCACGATGTCGGCTTTTATCTCAAAGTTCGCCAATGCTCTGGGGCTAAATGAATTCGTGATAATGGGCGCATCACTTGGAGGAAAGGAGGCGCTCGAATATTCAGTGCTCAACCCAGACAGGATAATTGGACTGATCCTGATAGGCGCCGTGGGCGTATGGATGTACGAAAGCAGACTGAACACGATATCGGATAAGCCAGCGCTGCTAATCTGGGGAGCGGAGGACAGCATATCTCCCAAGGAGAACTACTCGATTCTCTTGAAAAACCTCAGGAACGCAAAGCTGAAAATAATAGGAAAGATTCACCCCTGCTATCTGGAGGAGCCAGAAAAGTTCAACGCAGCTGTTCAGGAGTTCCTTGCTTCGCTCTGAGATGTGCCCATTCCTGTGAGCTTTATCCTTATGGAGCAGAAGGAACAGATATCCCTGCCCGGCGATGTGGCCCTTCCACAGATCTTGCATCTGCCCAGCTCTTCTGACCTGCTCTCCGCTGAGAGCCTGGGCCTGATCTCCCTTTCGAACGTCCTGACTAGACCCACTGTAAATCCTGGGTAATCCCTTTCAACCCTCTTGATTATCAGTCCAAGCTTCTCCTTGGAGACCCTCTTGAATTCCTCCGAGTAGGGACAAGGATCGTAAATGAACTGAAATCCGTTAAGCAGGGCGTAGTGCAGGATCTCCTCCTCTGGGGTGAGGAAAAGGGGCTTGACCTTCTTTACCTGAAAGCCTGGCTTTGGAGGTGTAACCGGGCCGTTCCTGAGCACGTATTCAAGGTCTCCGTGAACGTACGCTGATAGAACATACTGCGCCATGTCGTCCAGGTTGTGCCCGGTTGCAAGAGTGTCAGCTCCATTTTTCTCGGCCACTTCGCTCATTACATACCTTTTCACAAGACCACAGGTGCTGCACACAGGCCTGTTGATCTTTGCCTTTGATTCATCTATGGTGAACCCATACGAGTCCTTTAGGGAGACAACTTCGTACTCAACGTTAAGCTGCCTGAAGTTGTATACCGCGATATCAACACTCTTTCTGGAGTACTGAGTACCCCTGTCTATGCCAAGGTCAATTGTTATCCCAAACAGCTCAAAGCCATATCGCTCGGATGCCTTTTTGAGTAGATGAAGCAAGGTTACGCTGTCCTTTCCACCAGAAACTGCTACGGCTACCTTTCTGCTTCCCTCGAGTATTTTGTACTCCTCAAGATGCCTGAAGAACCTTCTTTCGAACCACTGTATGAAGTGCTCTTTGCAAAGTGCTATGTTAGCATAAGGTATGAACCTAACAGCCTCCTTTCCGCAGATTGAACACTTCAACAGAAGTTCAAATAAAGATGATGCTATAAAATTTAGCGCTTATTTTTTGTATCCTATTTTTCTCAGGAAATCGTGCCTTTCCTTCTTGTCCTCCTCTCCTTCAACGCCTTTTGGCTTGACACCATCTATGACCCCCAGTATGCCTCTGCCGTTTCCGTCGTCGGCTACAATTACGGTTAACGGGTTGCCCGTGGATGCATATATACAGTCAACCTCCTCCACGGATTTTATCCTGTTGAGGACGTTTATGGGATACCCTTCCCTCAGGTATATTATGAACGAGTGGCCAGCCCCTATCTTCTTGGCGTTCTCCAAAGCCAGATCTATGCATGCTTTATCGTTACCGTCGTACCTGATCAGCGCCTTTCCGCTGGATTCGCAGAAAGCTATTCCGAACTTTAACGTTGGCGATGACGATGCGAGAGTTTCATAGAGATCCTCCACGGTCTTTATGAAATGGGACTGTCCAAGTATTACGTTGTACCCCTGAGGAACATCAACGCTAACAGCTTCTATCCTTATGCTCATGACGGTAAAAGCTGGTTTCAAAGATTTAAGCGTTAAAGGGGGCTTCAAAAATTTTACCTAACGATGCAAAATATAGAAAGGTTTAAAACGCTTCTCTAAGCTTATTATGAAAGTATGGCTGAGGACTCTGAGGGTTCTTTTAAGATTATTATCGGCCCTGAAACACTAACTAAGTATGAGTACGCGAGAATCATAGGCGCAAGGGCCATGATGCTTTCCATGGGAGCCCCTCCATTTGTTCAGGGGAACTTCAAGAATGCGTTTGAAATAGCAGAGGCCGAAGTCAAACAGAAGCTCATCCCCATACTTATTAGGAGAACTCTCCCTGATGGTCAGTATCAGGACATACCATTGAAATATCTAAAGATCCCCTTCAGCTAAGTAGCTTTTAACCCGTTCAATAAAGCCGGTTTTAATTTTGTAAACGTCGCCAGGTTCTGGCCTCTCAATCTGTCCCATATCCGTGATCAGGATGTCCACGTACCTGAGAGGCACGCTCTCAAGGAGAGGCACGTTTATGCCGTTCCACTTTACTTTGAATGGCGGTGGCGGGAACCCATCGTAGGCCTTAAAAGATTCCCCAACTATCAAGGTCTTAACACCCTTCTCTCTGGCGGCACAGCTTATCTCGAATGTTCCGGCCTTGTTGACGAAATGACCGGAGGAGTACAGGCCGTCAAAGCCGCTGAGAAACACCTCAGCGTACTCGATGTAACTGTATGAGGAGCTGAGCGGTATTAGTGTAACTGTTGCAAACTTTGAGAGCGCCTCCAGCGCGGCCTTCGTTTCAAGCGATGGCTCAGTATCTATAAGATACACGTGTTTTATCTGCGACCTCTTTATGAGGTTGAGCACGTTTGAGGAGAAGCTCACCGTGGCAACGCTCGAAGCCTCCAGCGTGTATTCTGAAAGCCTCTCCTCGATTTCGGCCTTTATCATTCTCAGCGCTTTGGCTACTTTTGATGCCTGTGATCCCATCTCTGCTCCAATCCTGAAGGCCTCTATTACGTTCATGACGGAAGCCATTCCGGGCCTAGTCTCTGCAAGCACCTTTGCGTAGCTTTCATCGTACCTGTTTAGAAGCTCAAACAGGTCAACCGACCTGTCATAATAGTACGATGCTCCGTGAACGTAATCGGAGGCCAGCTCCCTTATAATGTCATCAGGACCTATCATGCTAGCTATCGGGAAGCTCCGAGATATTAGCTTTCATCAGGAGCTCCTTTATGATCCTGTACGTCATACCCCATATTACATTGTTCTGGTAATATATTGCCCATCCCCTGTAAAGCGAACCGTAGGAATAGGGCCTCACCATAGAGGAGGCCCTCTTAAGAGGCAGCCAGAAGACGTATTCCACCTCAGCCCTGTTTATCCTTGTTGACAGCTTTTTCTTCACCTCGAAAACGTGTGGGAGCACCCTTATCGTGGTCGAGTTCGATGGATGGTTAGGACTAAGGATGCCAACAAATTCGTTAAACCCTAGATCAACGCCCACCTCCTCCTTCGCCTCTCTGACCGCAGTTTCAAAGAGATCTCCATCCTTTTCCTCGTATATTCCTCCCGGTGCTGCTACGTTGCCGCTCCATGGGTCGTTTGTATTTTCGGTCCTTTTGATAAGGAGAAGCTCATCGGTCTCTGCATCGATAATAAGCGCTACGCTTGCCCATCTGTAATCGTCGGTGGGTTTCATCCTGACGCGCGGAAGGCCCTGAAGGTTCAACACCATTTATATTATCAGTAATCGAGCCATCTAATAATAATATTTCCGGTATGCCCGCAGATTAGCCGAGCTTTTAGGCTATTGACTAAAACGCCCTCAGGACTCAACAGTGGCATTAATAAAAGTTAAGAGTTAAATTTAAATTTGAACCGTATAAAAAGTATCCTGACGCGGTCGTCGTCTAGCCTGGTCTAGGACGTCAGCCCTCCAAGCTGAAGATCGCGG
>JAGDXK010000003.1:11176-13352 GCA_023256405.1 Nitrososphaerales archaeon | reverse complement strand
TTAAACGATATATGAGTGAACAGGAGCTGCATTGTACGTCAACGCGTCCCAAAGCGCTGAAAGGCTCAGCGCCCCCTGCCCTACCGAACCCCCTGGTCACCCAGAGGGTTTCGGCAGGTCACGAGGCACCTCCCCTCCCAGCCCTGAGACGCGAAAACGCAATGCAGCTCCTGTTCACTCATATATCGTTTAAGCGTTGGTAACGCATTGAAAGCGTCTCAGCATCTTTTTGGCTCAGACGCTGAGAGCTCGTGCATGACCTGCTCATCAGTCACGTCCGCTTTTTAACGGACGTAACCACATAGCATTCCTTAAGTTTATATAAACTAAATACAAACTAGTGCTATGGAACCCGCTGATGCAATATCCTCCTTTGTCTCAGGCTTCAGCTATAACACCCTCGACGACAGGACAAAACAGGAAATAATAAATAGGATAATTGATTCGGTGGCAAACGCAAAATACTCCTACTCTGAGCTGTCTCCGCATCTCGACCCTCTTCTGGACTCGTTCAGAGGAAAGGCGCTTACGTTATCAGGAAAAAGAGCTTCAGCTGATTACGCCTCATTCTATAACAGCTTTCTTATAAGATATCTGGACTTCAACGATACGTATCTATCCAAGGAGCCGCTCCATCCAAGCGATATGATAGGAGGCGTCCTTGCCCTTGCTTCTGAAACAGGAGCTAATGGCAAGAAGGTTATAGAGGCTATCGCCGCAGGCTACTCCGTGGGGGTCTCCCTTTGTGACTCCGGCTCTCTCAGGAAGAGAGGAATAGATCACGTAGTGTTCCTCGGTGTGGGAGCCGCAGCAGCTGCGTCAAAGCTCCTCAATCTCAGCGAAAAGGAAACTAAGAATGCCATTTCGTTAGCCCTCGTGCCCCATATAGCGTTAAGGGAGACAAGAAGCGGCTCTCTTTCCATGTGGAAGGGCGGGGCTGCAGCTGAGGCCGTCAGAAATGCAGTATTTGCGGCCCTTCTGGCAAGGGCAGGGGTAACTGGGCCGGATACGCCGTTCAGCGGAAAGATGGGACTGATAAATGTTATATTTGGCGGAAAGGACTTTGATCCCTCGCCGCTGGAAAGGATGACAGGAAAGGAGGTCCTGAGGACGATGATAAAGGAGTATCCTGCGGAATATCATGCTCAGGCGGCTATAGAGGCAGCACTTGAAATCAGGCTGAGAAAGGAGGTGAAGCGGATCAGGATAGAGACTTATGAGGCCGCAAAGACCATTCTGGCGGACGACAGGTCAAAGTGGAGCCCCCAGACGAGGGAAACAGCCGATCACAGCCTGCCGTTCCTGGTCTCAGTATCTCTGCTCACCAACAGGTTCTGGCTTGACAGCTACTCGCTTATGAGAGACCCGAAGGTTCTCGATCTGATGACAAAGGTTGAGGTTGAAGAGGTAGAGGAGTTCACTAGGGTCTATCCAGATAAGCTTCCCGTAAGGATAACTGTGGAATATCAGGACGGAGATCAGGACTCGGCATACAGGGAAGTTCCTAAGGGCCACTACAACAACCCCATGAGCAGGCAGGAAATAATTGACAAGGCAAGGAAGCTAGGGCTCAGTGAAAGGACTGTAAGAAAAATAGAGAGGATTGAGGAGGCGGGTGAGGTAGGGATTGTCTTCTAACAGGGAGAAGCTGCTCAGTGCTGATTTCATGATAGTTCCTGGTGTGTTCAACCCGTTCAGCGCGCTTCTAGCTAAGAGAGCAGGAGCTCAGGCGCTATACCTTTCAGGCGCAGCTCTCACGTCGTCCATGGGACTGCCTGACCTAGGAGTTATATCATTAGAGGAGCTGGTTTATATGGTTAGGAAGATAAAGGAAGTGGTGGATCTTCCTCTGATAGTAGATGCGGATACCGGCTTTGGCGAGCCCCTTAACGTCTACAGGACCGTCAAAGTGCTGGAGGCCGCTGGAGCCGATGCCATACAGATAGAGGATCAGCTGAGCCCGAAGAAGTGCGGTCACCTCGACGACAAGGCCGTAATTCCTAAGGAAGAAATGGTTGCAAAGATACTTGCAGCGAAGGAGGCCTCCAAGGACATGGTTATAGTTGCTAGAACTGATGCACGGGGGGTCACGGGAATGAACGATGCTGTAGAAAGGGCCAAGGCGTACATGAAGGCAGGAGCCGAGATCATATTTCCAGAAGCGTTGCTATATGAG
>JAGDXK010000003.1:0-11166 GCA_023256405.1 Nitrososphaerales archaeon | reverse complement strand
GGACATTGTAATAGTTGCGAGGACCGACGCAAGGGACGTTGAGGGGCTTGAGGCGGCAATTGAGAGGGCCCAGATGTACATGGAGGCCGGCGCTGACGTCATATTTCCGGAGGCGCTCCACAGCCTAGACGAGTTCAGGGAGTTCGCGAGGAGGGTGAAGGCGCCGCTCCTGGCGAACATGACCGAGTTCGGCAAGACTCCCTACATAACTGCCAGCAGGTTCAGGGAGATGGGATACAAATACGTAATTTTTCCCGTGACATCTTTTAGGGCTGCCGCAAAGACGATGCTTGAAGTCTACCAGGTGCTCTTGAGCGAGGGGACGCAAAGGAACATACTCGACCGGCTCATGACTAGGTCGGAGCAGTATGAGGTAATCAACTACTATTTCTATGAGAACATGGATAAGGAGCTTGCCAGGAAAGCGTCCCTGATAAGAGAATAGCAAAATAAATAACGTTTAATAAGTCTTATTGCATAGGTCTTTTGGTATGCCGAAGGTCGCCAAGGTAAAGGACAAATGGAAGCAGAAGGTATGGGTCGAGGTTCTGGCTCCCCCCATTTTCGGAAGCATCTCAGTAGCCAAGATACCGGCGAACGAAGAGCAGGCAGTCATAGGAAGGGTGGTTCCTATGTCCTACTATCAGGCCAACAGCGAGGATCCAGAAAACAACAACATAAAGATATACCTTCAGATAGTCAAAGTTGAAAACCTCAGGGCTGAAACCATCATCAAGAGGATAGAATATGCAAGGGAGGTCTACAGGGCCATGATCAAGAGGGGAACGTCGCTTATCGAGTGGATAGGCGACTACAGGACCTCGGACGGCATGGACGTGAGGCTGCACATATCAATGTTCACGCCAGAAAAGATAAACTGGTCTAGGATGCATAAGATGAGGCTTGCCATTCACAAGGTCCTGAGCGATAGCGTTCCGAACCTCACCTACGATCAGCTTATCGAGAAGCTGCTGAAGGACAAGTCGCTGATGAATGCTGTTGTAGAGGAAGCAAAGAAGATCTATCCTGTCAAATCGGCCATTCTTCTGAGCCTCAAGCTACTTACCAAGGTAGTTAAAACTGCTGCTCCTGTTCAGCAGGAGTCCTAGACCTTCTGTCTCTTGCTATCTTCACTTCAGAGAGTATAAGCTTTATAGCTTCTGTATCGAACTCCACGGTTATAGGTCCAAGAGGGGATTCTTGTGGATCATCGCACATAACGAGGTGACCCACGAATGCAGCCTGCTTGTTAAACATAAGGTAATATTTGTCGTTCTTCTTGCCTTCGTTGAGCAGGCTCAGCATCAGCACAGTCATGTCCTTGTCCTTCACGGCCTGAATGATCCTCCTTACGGTAAGCTCACCGCCCTCTATCCTCACTTCGTCCTTGGTGATCTGCACTACGAGGCTATCCCTGGGATCTGTCAGGTTAAGAACCGCCCTCTTAACTTTATCTGGATCCTCTGAGGGGTTTATCCTCGCTGTAAGCACAACCTTCACAGGATGCGGATATGATAGTAGCATTTAATAATATTTTTATCCTTCCTAGGAAACGGTGTACTATGAGTTATAGCAGCGAGACGTTCAAACAGGTTCTCAGGGTTCAGGGCACAGAATACGAGATCTATCCGGTAAGTGGAGTGAAGGACTTGGGATGGGGGGATCCAGAGAGACTTCCGTACTCGCTGCAGATAGTTCTTGAGAACATGCTCAGAAACCTTGATGGAAAAGCGGTTATGGTGGAAGACATCAGGGCAGTGCTAAACTGGAACAGCAGGAATCCAGAGGACAGGGACATCCCCTTTAAGGTTTCGAGGATCCTGATGCAGGATTTTACTGGGGTTCCGGCCATAGTGGATCTTGCATCTATGAGGGACTTCGCCAGAAGCGTTGGAAAGGACCCGGATCTAATTCAGCCGGGGGTCCCTATAGATCTTATAATAGACCATTCAGTGCAGGTAGATGAGTACAACAGCCCGAAGGCCTTCGAGATAAACCTGACCAAGGAGATCGAGAGAAACGAGGAAAGATACAGGTTTCTGAAGTGGGCCGGACAGGCCTTCAGTAATCTGAGGATATTCCCTCCATCATCGGGCATCTGTCATCAGATAAACCTCGAGTACCTCGCCAAGGTCGTCATGACAGACGGCAAAAGGGCTTACTTTGACAGCCTCGTTGGGACAGACTCACATACAACCATGATAAACGGAATTGGAGTGTTTGGCTACGGAGTTGGAGGCATAGAGGCGGAGGCTGCCATGCTGGGAGAGCCAGTTTACTTCATATTACCAAAGGTGGTCGGAGTAAAACTTAACGGGAAGCTCCAGGACGGGGTAACGGCAACTGACCTTGCGCTGACCCTGGCCAAGATCTTCAGGGAGCACAACGTAGTGAATAAGTTCGTTGAGTTCTACGGCGATGGTGTCAGGAACCTTTCAGTTCCAGACAGGGCCACCGTTTCCAATATGAGTCCTGAGTATGGCAGCACCATCTCAATATTCCCGGTCGACGAACAGACGCTGGATTATCTAAGGCTTACAGGTAGACCTGAGTGGCTCGTGAGGCTGGTTGAAGAATATTACAAGGCACAGGGACTCTTTGGGGCCAGAGAAAGAGAGTACTCGGAAGTGATTGAGGTTAACCTGGACGAAGTAAAGCCAAGCGTTTCAGGCCCATCACTTCCGCATCAGAGGCTTGACCTTGAAAAGGTTCCTGAGAGCTTCAGAAATGCCTACCTGAAAGAGCAGCAGAGGACGAGCGGAGACCTTAAGGACGGCGATATTGTAATAGCAGCGATAACGAGCTGCACCAACACAAGTAACCCTAACGTTCTGATAATGGCGGGTCTTGTTGCCAAAAAGGCCTATGAGCTGGGTCTCAGGGTTGACACCAACAAGGTCAAGACAAGCCTAGCACCAGGATCGCGGGTTGTAACGGAGTATCTAAAAAGATCTGGCCTCCTGGAATTTCTTGAGAAGCTTGGATTCTACGTGGTTGCCTACGGCTGTACCACGTGTATAGGCAACAGCGGCCCTCTGCCTGACGATCTGAGCAGGCTGGTAAATGAGGGGAACCTTGCGGTTGTGAGCGTTCTGTCTGGAAACAGGAACTATGAAGGAAGAGTTCACAATGACGTCAGGGCCAACTATCTGATGTCTCCTCCACTTGTGGTGGCCTATGCCATTGCGGGCAACATCAATAGGGATCTTACAAAGGAACCTCTTGGCTATGCGAACGGCAGGCCAGTTTATCTCAAGGACATATGGCCGACAAACGAGGAGGTTCAGAGGGTGATAAAGAACTCCATAAGCAGGGAGCTCTATGAAGCGGTCTACAATGAAGGAATATTCAAGGTGAACCCGTACTGGAACGAGCTCAAGGCGCCATCCGGCAAGTACTTTGAGTGGGACGAGAACAGCACCTACATAAGGAGGGCCCCGTACTTCGACGGTTGGAGACCCGGTGAAACAAAGGAGCTTGAGGATATATTGAACGCCAGAATACTGCTGTTGCTGGGAGATTCCGTCTCAACGGATCACATATCCCCAGCTGGAGCTATAATGCCGGACAGCCCTGCAGGCAAATACCTTCTCTCAAGGGGGGTTAAAATAACCGAGTTCAACACCTATGGCTCAAGAAGGGGCAACCACGAGGTCATGATAAGGGGAACATTTGCAAACAGAAGATTAAAGAACATGATGGTCAACGTCGAGGGAGGTTACACTATTCACTATCCAGATGGCCAGCTCATGACAGTCTATGATGCTGCCATGAAGTACAAGGAGGAGGGGGTCCCGGTGATAGTAGTGGCTGGCAAGGAGTACGGATCAGGAAGCTCAAGGGACTGGGCCGCAAAAGGTCCTGCTCTGCTAGGCGTAAGAGCGGTGGTGGCTGAAAGTTTTGAGAGAATACACAGATCAAACTTGGTGGGCATGGGGATTGTACCGCTGCAGTTCAAGGAAGGGGAGAGCTGGAAGAGCCTTAACATAGACTATACGAAGCCAGTGTCAATAGTATTTGTGGAAAAGAGGCCAAGAGGAAAGGCAGAGCTCATCTTCTATGATAAAAGCGGCGCTCAGAGAAGGACCGAGCTCACTATAAGAATAGACAGCGAGCTTGAGATGGAGTACATCAGGCATGGAGGAATAATGAAGTACGTGCTCTCCAAGATGCTAAGTCGACAGTAAAGGCTTTTTATCGTTTTTATCCGCTCAACGTTTATTAGCAGTCCTAAGATGATACCCTGTGTGAGAAAGCACGTAATATCCATCATAAAGGGCGATGGAATAGGACCAGAGGTAATAGAGGCCACGGAGATGGTGATGGGTGCCGTTCAGCAGAAGTTCTCATTAGAGTTCGAGAAAATATACGTGGAGGCAGGGCTTGAGACTTACAAGAAGTACGGCACGAACCTGCCCGAGAGCTCCTTGAAGCTTATAAGGCAGAGCGAGTGCCTTCTTAAGGGACCAACAACCACGCTTGAGGAGTCAGGGAGCGAGCTCGGGGTCCCGGTTAAAATTAGAAAGATCTTCGATCTATATGCTAATCTTCGCCCTGTAAGAACTCTGCCTCGCGCTAAGGCGCTTCATGGGAACGTTGACGTTCTCATAGTTAGAGAAAATACAGAGGGAATGTACTCTGGAATAGAGAGCGAGATAGCTCCCGGAATAGGAATAGGGATAAGGCTTTCAACTGAAAAAGGAGCAAGAAGGATCTTCGACTTGGCCTTTAAAAAGGCCCGTGACAGGAGAAAGATGGTAGCTCTGGGGCATAAGGCAAACGTTCTAAAGGTTACTGACGGCATATACAAGAGGGTATTTGAGGAGGTTTCGAAGCTTTATCCTGATATAAGAACCTCTGAGGAGCACATAGATGCCCTTGCAATGAGGGTCGCGCTAAGCCCTCAGAGCTACGACGTTATAGTTCTTGAAAACCTTTACGGGGATATAATTTCTGATCTAGCTGCTGGAATAGCTGGTGGACTGGGGCTAGCCCCATCAGCAAACATAGGCGATAAATTTGCCATGTTCGAGCCGGTTCACGGCTCAGCTCCGGATATAGCGGGCAAAAAGATTGCTAACCCCATTGCATCAATTCTTTCCTTCTCCATGTGCCTGGACTGGCTGGGTGAGCGTGAAGCATCGAAGGCGGTTGAATCGTCCGTCATAAAAACTCTTGAAAAGGGAGAAATGCTCACTCCTGATCTCGGGGGCAACGCATCAACCTTTGATCTGGCCGGGGCAATAGCTGAGGAGGTTCTGAACCTGTAAAAATCCATATGCTCTGCAATTTTGCTCTCCTTGGTGCAGAAACGTTTATTAAACAATTTTCTTAATTTAATTACATGCCAATAGCTTATGTCCTACTCACCGTGGAGCCGGGAAAGGAGGAGGATGTTCTTCAGAAGCTGAGAACTATTCCCGAAATCGAGGAGGCGCACAGGGTTTACGGAGTATACGACACCATAGTTAAGGTGAACGCACCATCCCCTGAAAAGCTCAAAGAAATAATAACGTGGAAGATTAGAAAAATTGAAAACGTAAAGTCGACGCTTACTATGCTAGTTGTTGAGCAGTGATCACTGCAGGTACTGTGGCGGAACCTGCTTCAGGTTCTCCTTTATTGCGTTTATGCTCTTCAAGAAGAGCTCTCTCTGCTGAGCGTTCAGCGGTACCTCTATTATCTTCTCTGCTCCATCCTTTCCCAGAACGACTGGGACCTCTGCAAAGACGTCCTTTACGCCATACTCGCCATCTAAAAGAACGCTTGCCTCAACAACGAGCTTCCTGTCCTTCTTTATCGAATCAACCATCAGAAGGAGGCCTGCTGCGGGTCCCCAGTTGCTGCTGAACTTCCTAAGATTAGTTATCGTAGCTCCAGCTTCAATGGTGTCCTTAACCACCTTCTGGTACTGCTCCTCTGTTAGGAAGTCCTTAAGGCTCCTTCCGTAAACGCTTGAAAGCTCAGGAACAGGGTACATGTTCTCTCCGTGCTGTCCAAGAACTAGGGGTATTATGCTTGCTGGTGAAACGTTTATGTACTGTGATGCATAGTAGGCCATCCTTCTTGAGTCGAGAACTCCGCTGAAGCCTATAACCCTGTTTCTCGGGAACCCAAGCCTCTTGTACAGCACTGTAACCATTGCATCCAGCGGGTTCGTGGTGATTATAACTATTGAGTTCGGGGCATATTTTTTCACCTGGTCCGCAACGGAGCTTACTATCTCAGCGTTCTTGCCTGCCAGCTCCTCTCGCGTCATTCCCGGCTTCCTTGCAAGGCCAGCAGTTATGATCACTATGTCGCTTCCCTTTATGTCTTCATAGCTGTTGCTTCCTACAACGGTAACTGATTTCCCGAGTATTGCAGCTGCGTGGTTCATATCCAGCGCCTCTCCTTGTGGAAGTCCCTGCACGATGTCCACGAGAACGATCTTGTTATCTGCTTCTCCGAGCATCAGGAATGCAGCAGTGGTGGCTCCTACCTTGCCGGCACCAATTATCGATATCATCATGTATGGTATAGATCTCCAGGATTTAACGTTTACCAAAAAACCTATAGATAGAATTTTATTCTTTATTATGACAAATATTCATTAATTAGTATTTTATGTTAATTTTCTGAAATAAAGGCTCGACCCTTTCTATTTTAGTCCCCGGTCTTACAATTTCCCATCTATTGGGTTTCTCTATGCTGGCTATCCCCAGCATCGTTGCAAGCTTCTGTGATCTTCGAGGGGCTACAGGATACATCATGAACGCAATATGGGCCAGCGACTGAACTGATGTGTAAAGTACCGACGATGCCCTCTCCTTGTCGCTTTTGTAAAGGTTCCAGGGCTGCTGAGAGCTTAAGTAATGATTCCCGAGCTCCGAAGCCTCCACGAACTTTCTTGCCGCATCCTTTATCCTGAGATCGTAGTTTAGCCTGATGAACTCCTCCTCCAGCTTCATTATGGCCTCCGAAAAGGCCCGATCCTCTTCAGAAGGCTTCAGGTTCTCCGGAACACTGCCATTGAACCGGTCCTTAACAAAAGTAAGAACTCTGTGTGCATAGTTTCCGACTTTATCGTTCAAATCGCTGTTGACAAGCTTGTCGAACTCCTGCCAGCTGAAGCTGGTATCCCCTCTCTCAGGCCTTAGGGAGAGGATAACGTATCTCCAGTACTCTCCGTCCGCGATTCCTAATGCGTCAGACGCCCACACGCCAACGTGCTGGCTTTTACTGAACTTCATCTGACCAAACAGGATGAACTCGGTCGACGATATCTTCTTCGGAAGATTGTAACCCCTTCTGGATGCAATTAAAAGCGCAGGAAGAATGATAGCATGAAACGGTATGTTGTCCTTTCCAATAAAGTAAATAGACTTCGTATCTGGATCCATCCAGAACTTTTCGAAAAGCTTTTCACCTTTCTTCTTCTCGAGCTCAATAACTCCCGATAAATAGCCAAGGACGGCCTCCATCCAAACATAGATGGTTTTGCCCTCGGAGCCAGCAAAAGGCGCGGGAATCCCCCATTTGTTGTCTCTAGTGATGGATCTTGGCCTGAGACCCTCCTCCAGCATGTTTCTGAGGTATCCCTTAACGTTTTCGTCCAGCGTCTCAACATACCTTGTGATTTCGTCAGTTAGCTTTGGAAGATCGAAGAACCAGTGGAAAGTCTCCTTCTTGACGGGCCTTTCCCCACAGATGGCGCATCTGGGTTCAACAAGAAGCGTAGGCTCAAGAAGCCTCCCGCAGTTCTCGCACTGATCTCCTCTAGCCCTTTCGTACCCACAGTAGGGACACTTTCCAATTACGAACCTGTCAGGAAGGAAGATCCTGTCCTTCTCGCAGTAGAGCTGAACCGTGGTCTGCTTGAACACATAGCCGTTTTTTTCGAGCTGTAAGTAGAAGTTCCTGACGAACTCCTTGTGAACTTCGTTCTCCGTCCTGGTGTAGTTGTCGAGCTCCACAGAGAAGCTTCTCAGTATCTCGAGCACCCGCGAATGCATCTCATCCGTTAGATCCTTAGGATTCTTACCCTGCTTTATCGCCTCAACCTCTATTGGAGTTCCATGCTCATCTGAGCCTGAAACCGACACAACCTCCTCCCCCATGATCCTCAGGAACCTGGCGTAATAGTCAGCAGATATGAGATGCAGAAGCGTTCCTAGGTGAGGCTCGCTGTTGATGTAAGGCCAGGCCGAAAACACCATGTACTTGCCCAACTTTAATCATTATGAGGCAACATTTACAATAATAAGCTTTTATCAAATAACGTGATCCATGTACATGTCAGCCAGCCGCGGCGCGGAACGCGGAAGTTGTTGATTCTAGACGGCATAGATCGTACAGGCTGTCGCCTTCAGGTGCGGCGGTTAATTTTATGCTATACATAGCGAATTAAATTTTATTATAATATTTTGTATTCTTAATGCATGCGGTAATATCGCTGCCATACCGTAAGAACGTAGCCTGACCTACTCCCTGCCTTAGATGGCGAGGCTCTCCGAGGTCTTGAGGGTTACAGTTAGTGAAAGCCTCGCCCTTCAGGGCGGGGAGGAGGTCAGTCCCTTTATGGTGCTGCTCCATCATGAAATGGCGGGCACGGCATAGACAGACATCGTTTCCATCTGCGCCGTTAACGGCTAGGCTTTCGCTGATTGTAATTTTAACCACTTAAAAGACCTAAAACGTTTCAAATGTTTGAAACATAACACAGTTTTGTTAATAATGTTTTTAAGAGAACCTGTTAGATACTTATCAGATTGGTCTTAAAAGAAAGATATGAAATAAGATGGCATGGCAGGGGCGGACAGGGCGCCGTTACAGCCGCAGTTCTTGTTGCTGAGGCAGCAATTATAGATGGACATTATGCCCAGTCCTATCCTGAATTTGGAGCCGAAAGGAGAGGAGCCCCAGTAAAGGCTTATACAAAGGTTTCGCTGAGTCCAATCTATTCAAGATCACCAATAATTCAGCCAGACATAGTGGTTGTTCTGGATCCTAGCATTGATAAATCGATCTATCTTGAGGGGCTTAAGGATGACGGCATGATCATCATAAACAGCTCAAAGAGTGACTCCGAAATAAAAAGCGTCCTAGGCGATAAGTACAAGATAGCTGCCATAGATGCCACCCACATCGCTCTTGACGTTCTTAAAGCTGCTATAGTCAACACAGCAATGGTTGGTGCCCTGATTAAAATAGTTCCATTGGCTTCGCTCGAGTCCGTTGAGAAGGCATTGCATGAGACGTTCAGCAAAAAAGTAGCAGACCTTAATACGCAGATCGTGAAGAGGTCATATGAGCTGGTGAGGCTGATAAATTGACGGAGGAAAAGCTTCTCACTTGGAAGGAGATGCCTCTTGGAGGCGCAATTCTAGAGCCGGGAAACAGCGAAAGAAGGCACACTGGAGATTGGAGGACATTCAAGCCTGTTATAGTTCAGGACAAGTGCACTAGGTGCCTGAGGTGCTGGATAGTGTGTCCCGAGCCCGCAATTTATATTATAGATACACCGTACACCACGGCATCAGGCAGACAGTTTAAGTTCAGCGTTGAGGTTAACTATGATTATTGTAAAGGTTGTGGCATGTGCGTGGAGGAGTGCGAGCCTAAGGCGATAGATTGGGTGGAGGAGGTGAAGTAAATGCAGAGCGTTTTGAAGGTTACATGGAAAAGGCTACCGTTAAGCACCAACTACGCTATAGCTCAGGCTGTGAAGGACGCTGACGTTGATGTTGTTTCAGCATACCCGATAACCCCCCAGACGACGGTGGTTGAAAGGATATCTGAGCTGATAGCAAACGGCGAGCTAAAGGCCGAAATGGTACACGTGGAAAGCGAGCACAGCGCAATGAGCGCAGCTATTGGAGCGAGCGCTGCAGGTGCACGGGCCTTCACCGCAACTTCTGCTCAGGGTCTAGAGCTGATGCATGAACTGCTACACATAGCATCAGGAATGCGTCTTCCGATAGTCATGTCGGTTGCGGCCAGGGCCTTATCGGCGCCCATTAGCATATGGGGCGATTACAGCGACGTTATGAACACTAGGGATACTTCATGGGTAACCCTGATAGCATCGAGCGCTCAGGAGGCTTATGACTCGATCATACAGGCTTACAGGATAGCTGAAGACCCAAGGGTCTTCCTTCCAGTGATGGTTGCGTACGATGGCTTTGCCATGAGCCATACCTATGAGCCGGTTCTAGTATCCGAGGCATCTGACGCCTTTAAGGACTACATACCAAAGGAGCCCAAATGGTACACGCTTAACCCCGATAGGCCCATAACAATGGGATCCCTGGCAAATCCTGACTGGTACTATGAGTTCAAGTACCAGCAGGTTGTGGCCATGAAAAACGCGTACGACGTAGTGGTGGAGGCTGATCAAGAATACGGAAAGAGGTACGAAAGAAGCTACGGCATAATTGAGGAGGATGGGACCGATGATTCGGACATCGTTCTTCTTACCTATGGAGGTCTGTACGGCACGATGAAGGAGGCCGTCGGACAGCTGCGGAGGAATGGCATGAAGGTCGGGATAGCGAGGCTAAGGCTCTTCAGGCCGTTCCCAGTACAGGATATCACTAAGCTGGCAGAAAAGGTTAAGGCTATTGCGGTTCTTGACAGGGCAATCACCTACGGAATGTCGATTGCAGGACCAGTGGCGAGGGAGATCATTTCGTCAGTGTACTCGGAGGGGCTTAACACAGCGGTGTACAGCTTTATTGTAGGTATAGGTCAGAGGACAGTAACAGAGAAGGACATTCAGGAAATCTACACCAAAGCCAGATCAATGATGGAATCGGGCGAGCGGCAGAAGGAGAGCATTTACTGGGGTGTCAGAGAATGATGGCAAAGCCCTTCTTTAGAACTGTATACGATGTGCCACGTGAGGAGTACTTTGCTCCAGGGCATGGCCTTTGCGCTGGCTGCACCGCGGGAACAATCGTTAAGCTTCTTCTTAAAGTGGCTGGACCCAACACCATCGTGGTAAATGCGACAGGCTGTGTCGAGGTTTCTACTACGCCATTCCCCTACACGTCCTGGAAGGTTCCATGGATACATGTTGCTTTTGAGAACGCGGCGGCGGTCGCCAGCGGCATCGAGTCCGCCATAAAGGTCCTCAAGGCCAAGGGAGCATTGGACCCATCCAAGAGGATAAACGTGATAGCACTT